>NZ_JAMYLM010000032.1:0-45235 GCF_040317995.1 Mesorhizobium sp. M1334 | reverse complement strand
AGTCCCCATCAGCCATCGCATCAAGAAATGCGCCTGGAACGACGACTATCTCATCAATGCCATCACTCATATGCGATAGCCCTGCCCTCGTGGGGGAGATGTCGCGAAGGCGACAGAGGGGGTCGTCTCGCGTGGAGCGCCGGCGTCTTTATCTGCGATGGAGACGATAGGAGGCCGCGTCAGGACGAACCGCCCCCCTCGGTCGCCCTCGGCGACATCTCCCCTTCAAGGGGAGAGATCAGCAGTTTCTACGGCTCGGCGTCGAACACCGGCGTCATGGCCCTGATCGTGCAGGGCGTCGGGTTGACATGACGAATGCGCACCCGCCCCTGCCCTTCCCAGCTATCGTCGATCGGCACCTCGACATTGCCGGTGAACAATTTCGCCATGCCGTCGAAAGCAACCATGGACGGGATGCGAACCTGCTCCCAGCGGCCGCGGATGAACGACTGAACCTGAAGCCCGGCGATGTCGGTTTCCAGCAGCGAAAGAATGAGCTTGGCCACCTTCTTGCGCCGCCCGACGATCGATCCGTCGCGGCCGCCGACGTCGAGCTCCAGCGTGTTGGCTTCGGACTGGTAGCCGAGCCCGACCTGCCATTTGGCTGCCGTAGCCCCACCGGGCAGCGAAACCGCGCCAGCCGCCACCGCAAGGCCCTGGTAGACCTTGCCATCAGCCAGGACGTCGACTGTTTCGTCGTTGAGATGACCAAGCCCTGAGACCGTGCCGACAGCGACGCCGTCATAGGTCAGGCCGCAGTCGACTTCGAATGCATCCCCGATCACGCCATACTCAAACGGCGCGGTCTTTATTTCGATATAGCGCCTGGTCACGCCGCCGATCGTGCGCTTGACGATCAGCCAGAGATCGTCGTTGCCGTCCTGGCCGGGCGTCACCACGGCGCTTTCGACAACGGCCCAGTTCGATCCTGCGAAGCTTCCGGCGATCTTGTGGACATGCATGCCGCGAACGTCTTGCGACGGCTGGTGCGTGTAGCCGCCGAGCTCTCCATCCCCGAGCGGAAACCACAGCAGCGGGTCGGGGTCGGTCTGGAAGGCGAGTTCGACGACGCCTTTCTTCGGAATGTGCTCCGATATTTGACCGACATCGTCGGAAGTGAAGCGGCCGGTGGCATTTTGCGTTAGCTCGGCGATCGATTTGCGGGAGCGGGTGACATATAGGAACGACTGCCCCGCATCGACGGGACGCAGCGGGGCACAGCCAAAGGTCCGCGACCGGCGGTTCTTGAACGAGGACGGCGTCAGCGCCTCGTCGATGCCGGAGCCCGACAGCGCCCTCACCCCGCCAAGCGTTCCGATGATCAGCGCACCGTCCGATTCCGCCACCCACGTAATGTCATTGGCCTGGCCGCCACCTGCCTGCACGAATTCCAGCGCGTCGGTGTCTTTCTCGCCGGTGGCGAAGTTATCGAAATCGCCGGTTTGCGAGGCATAGACCGAGAATTTTCGGCTGAACGCCAAGCGCTCCTCGTAAAGCGAACCGCTCTGGACATACTTGCCGGGCACGAACGTGCCGAGACGCCAGCGGATGATCGGGCTGAGATCGGGCAGAGCGTGCCCGTATAACTGGACCGTGACTACCGTCGTGCTGGTCCGGCCAATGATCTTGGCCCAGCGCCAGAAGCCGTCCGCGCCAAGCAGACGAATGGCGCGACCGATATCGCTGGTCTGGAAGCCGATGCCGTCATTGATGCCGACGATCGAGGAGGCCGAAAGATCGAACGGCGTTTGCGACGGCGCATATTCGTGCAGGGCCAGTTCGGCGATAGCGGTTCCGTCGCTGCCGCCACCTGAAAACAGCAGCTGATAATATTCGTAGGCAACCGTATTGTTGAAGCCGTCGAAGAAGCGGGTTTCCGACTTGGACCAGCCGGTCTCTCCGTCCCGGCTGTCGAGCGTCGTCCAGTCGGTGCCGTTGTGCGAGGCCTGGAATTGCCACTGGGTCGGCGATGCAGTGTCTGAGTGATCATTCGTGGCGGTAATCCAGTAGGCGTCGACCGTCTTGGTCCCGCCGCCGCCGAACTGGTAACGCAGATACCCGCTGGGAAAGCCCGCTATGTTCTCCCCCTTCTGCTTGTCGCCATCGAACACCTGCCACACGTCGGATGAGCCGTTGCTGTTGCTGACCGTGCCGCTTGGCAGCGTATTCGAGGCCATCACGGGCATGGCGTTGCCGGTTGCGGCCGGCGTTAGCGTCGTGGCCGTGGTGTTGATCTTGTCGTAAGGGCCGTCGAGAAAGACGAAATCGGCGAGCGTCCAGGTCGTGTGCGCGGTGCGCGTCAGCACTTTGACCGGATGATCCTTGTGGGTGATCCACATCTGGTCTGCCGACTGGACGAATTGCAGGTCGAACAGATCGGCCTCGAGATAAGGCGAAACGACTTCGACCGTGCCGACACGCGCGCCATAGGCATAGACACGGATGTAGAGATCGCCGAATTCGAGCGCATAGGCCTGGTCGGCCGAGAAGATGAACGGGATCAGCCGTGTCGCCTTTGACGGAGCCTTCACCTGCGCGCAAAAATACGTGCCGCCGCGCTTCCTGATGCCGCCATGCGGCAGCGTGACGAAGTTGGTGCATTTCGACAGCGCCGCCCGGTAAAGCTCGAGCGAGGCGCGAGCATGCAAGCGGGGAGAAATCTCGCCGCGGATGAAAGCGTCCTGGACCGGATAGAGCGTGGTCATCGGCCGACGAACCTGTTGTCGCCGCGCTGGAGAGCCCAGGAGGTTCTGGATAATCTGCCGCCGCGCTGGATGGCATTGGCCGAGTAGGCGGCGTCCAGCGCCCTATCATAGGCGCTGCGGGCGACGTCGATCATGCCGGCCTTGTGGGTCAAGGGATGCGCGATCTTGACGGCGAGCGCCGCCACCATCACTTCGCTGAACAGCGCATCCCAGTCGTTCGGGTCGCTCAGATTGGCGACATAGCGGATGATGCGCGGGCCGGCCTGATCGGAATAGATCAGCCCGGCCTCCTGCCGCCATGAGAGCGGAACGCCGTCCGGCTCGCCATTCCCCGTCAGCGGCAAGGGCCGCAGGCAATCGGCAGGAAGCTCATAGGCAAAGTTCAGCGTGCCAGCGCCGCTGCCGGTGTCGAAGCCGGCGACCGAGGTCGCCAGGATGGCGAAGACAAAGGCATGCTTGGTCAATTCGGCCTCGCGGGTCAGGTCGAAATGCAGATTGAGCAGGCGCGCCGCCTTGGCGTCCTGGTCGAGGCTGTCGATCGGCGCCTCGTCGAGCACGGCGAGCGCCATGTTGGCGATGTCGAGCGGGGTGATGGCCATGGCTCAGGCCTCCGGCTGTGTGGTTGGTCGGGGAAAACGGGGCATGGTGCCTCCACGGCAAAAAGCCGCTTCAAGGCGGCTGGGGATTTCTTGTGATTTGTGGCTTGGGCAGATGTTGCACGTCTCGTGCATGAGGCCGTCACGCCACCAACCGCCCATCAGGAAATGGCGTGGCAGACGCTTCGTCAGTCGTCTTTTCCCATTCGAGCAAGGAAGACGGCAATGCTTGGGCTATTGCAGTTTCACGACACCGCCGCGCAACGCGGCGATGTCTTGCCTTGATTGTGTCAGCCGACGCGTGCGCTGGTCGCGATCCACTGCCCTGTTTCGGCTGACTTGACAAAGGCGCCTGATTTCACCCTTCCGGCACCTCCTGCCATAGCCAAGCCCTTGTCCAGGGCATCCTGAAGACTCGGCGTGTAGTAGGCGGTGTTTTCCAGACCGCTGAAGAAGTTTATGCGATGAACTTCCCCCTTCTTGCTCATGACAATCCCCGCTTTTCGGAGCACTTCCTGAACTGTTTTGTACTTCACGTTCATAGTTACCTCCCTTGCCGAGACAGTCAGCATCGCCCTTTCTTGTAACTGTTTGGTGCCGTCGATTGGCCAAAGGGCAACATGAATGTTGTAGCGAACCCCAAAATTCACATCACTCTGACGCAGCGCAGCGGGTGAACTTGGGATTCGCCACCGTGGCCGACCTGGCGTCCCGAAGGGGCGAGACGTCGGACGCCCGCCCCTTCGCCGATCAGGACTCGGTCGTCTTCAGCGCGATGAACGTCATGTGCTTGACGCTCGAGGCCGTGCGGTCCCAGTTTGCCGCCAGTGCCAACTCGACATCGGTGGCGAATTCGCCGGCCGAGGACGCGTCGAGAAAGCGGGTGCCCGGCACATGCGGCACGAAATGCCGGCGGCCGACCATTTCAGTGACGCCGCCGCCATGGCCCTGCCGCGGCTTGCGGTCGAACTCGAGCGGCCCGCCTTCGGTGTTGACCGGCAGCTCGTTCCACAGAATCGCCTTGTCCTTGAACATGAACGCGGTGTAGACGCCGCCGGCAACCGGAATGTCGTCATCGACGACGGCCCTCAGCCCCATGTAATAGGGGATCAGCGGCCCGCCCTGCTCGGACGACGGCACATAGTCGATGAGATCGGCGAGTTTCAGTGCCTTCATCTGTTTCGAATGCATCCAGATCGTCTTGAACTTGTCGGCGCGGTCGCCCATCAGATAGGCGGCCTCGATGATGTCGGTGTCGACGATGGAGGCGCCGGTGACGCGCACCAGGTCGCCGCCGTCATTGGCGATGTTGTCGGCCAGCACGCCTTTCAGGATGCCGAGCAGCGTCAGCTTGTTGGCGCGCTGCCAGTAGTCGGTCTGGCGACGCACGATGAGCTTCTGCGGATCGTCACCGGCAAGGATCGAGGTCAGGTCCGGGATGCCCCAGGCCTGCGCACGCACATTGCGGGCCGCGACTTCGCGGCGCGCGCCGATCTTCTTCATCTCGATCGAGTCGGCCGGGTCGTCATTGACCGGCTCGGAGGGATCGTTGCCGAGATCCTTCCAGCCGGGCATGTCGACGGAGCGCCCGCCCAGGCTGAGCTTCGAGGCGATCGACGGGTCGGAAAACAGGATCCCGGCCTGGTAAATCTCCAGCGACTGGACGTGCTCCTCGAACGAGTATTGCGCGTAGACGGACGGAACGATCGCGTCCGCGATACGGGTGTAGGCGTCTGCCATTTTTGTCTTCCTTCAGGTTTGGGGTCAAAGAGGGTTGTTGGGCATCCACAGGTCGGGGTTTTCGCCGGCCTCGCGTGCCAGCCGCCGGGCGCGGGCGGGGTCGCTTTTGACCAGGGCCGAGATGCCAGTCAGGTTGCGCTCGCCGGCGGCATTGCGCTTGAAGGGGTTGCCTCCGCTCAAGGCAGCATTGCCGTCGATCGTGTCTTCGCGGAACATCGCCTCGCCGATAGCGTGGAACGCCTTGGCGATCTGCGGGTCGGTCAAGGCGCCGTCCGGCAGAAGGATGCCCTTCGCCTTGTAGGCATTGACCAGGCCGAGCTTCTTCATCGCCCGGTTGGCGACCTCGAGCTTCTGGCGAAAGCCATCGCTCCCGGTCGGTCCCCAATCCCGCACGAGGTCGTCGTGCGTAGTCTCGACCGAGCGGGCAACGGCGATTTGCTGTGCCTTGGCCTGCTCGGCCATGTAGCCGACGAAGCGGTCGTGATAGGCCTGTGCAACCTTCGGGGTAGCACCTGCCTCGACCGCCCAGGCCTTGGACGCATTGGCGAGCTCGTCCGAATAGGCGAAGTTTTCGGGGAGCCCGTCGGGGCGCCGGTACTCGACCTTGTCGGGCGAGGTCAGCGGACGCATCGCCTCGGGCAGCCGGGCATGGAACCTGTCCCAGTCTTCCGCGGCTGCATCGGCTGCCGGAACGCGCAGGCTCTCACCCTGCTGCCGCTCCAGCTCCGCATAGGAGGCGAAAACTCGATCGAGGCTTTCAGGCTTGGTCCAGCCCTTGGTTTCAGCGAGCTTGCGGTTGCCTTCGGAAAGACCGTCAAACCAGCTTGCGGCCTTAGGCGGGGCGGACCCGTTGTCCCCGTTGGCCGGTGGCCGTGCAAGGTTGCCCGCCGGTGGCACCGCCACCACGGACCCGGCGTCTGCCAGATCTGTCATGAGAAGATTCCTTTTGCTGAGAGTTTGAAGGCCGGTGATGAGAGCACTGGCGGTGAAACTTGGTATCTCCCCCCTCGAGGGGGAGATGGCCGGCAGGCCAGAGGGAGTAGCCGCGCGTGGAGCGCCGACCTCATCTGTCGCCGGGGGTCGCGCCCGGTCGAACCGACCCCCTCTGTCGCCTTCGGCGACATCTCCCCCTCAAGGGGGGAGATTAGCGCCTACGCATTGTCGCCCCAGTTCTCCCAGAGCAGCGTGATCGTGCCGGTAACGGCAATCGTGCCGTCGGCATCGATGTCGGTGCCGGTGGCAAACGCCAGATTGAGATAGAGGTCGACCGGCGTCACGGTGCCGTCGAGCGTCAAGGCTGCGGCAACATCGGCAATCGACGCGCTCGACGGCGCGGCACCGGCGCCATCCAGCGTGCGGCCGGTCGCGGCCAGCACATTGACCATGGTTCCGGCGAGCACAGCGCTCGACGCTGCCGCCGAGCCGAGCGCCCAGGTCAGCGCGGCATTGTCGTTGATGGTCGATGCTCGCGGCGTCAGCACGGCGAACTGCAATCTTGCCGTGCCGCCCTTGATCCGCACCTTGCCATCGAGAAAGTCAAAGAGCTTCTGGCTGGCATAGGCCAGTGCATCGGTGACCGGCACCGGCATGGCATTGAAGGAGAAGACGGAGCGGTAGGCGCCGCCCTGTCCGGTCGTCCTGACGGCAAGCCCCGCCTTGGGCGGGGCAAGGCCGGCTTCTCTGGCGGCGGCACGCGAAAGCGTCCGGGCAAGACCTCGGGTCATTTGGTTTCTCCATTTTTGGGATTTGAGGAAGAGTTAGCCGCTGCGTAGAAAAAGCAGATCGGGCACATGGGCCGTCAAAGATCAGTCTCGTTTGGGCATCGTCTTGCCGAGCCGTCGTCTCCGGCCGTCAGACAAAAACAACCATGTCTTATTTCGTGAGGCACGGTGCCTATGTTCCGCCGCAAATGCGACCCTACTTGGCAAAATCAGCCTGCGTATTAGTTCATAGACTTCAAGGGAGTATCAGACGATGACCGTATCCAGAGCCATTGCCGCCATGTTCGTAACCGCCGCGCTGGCAGGCTGCGCGCAGACCGAAGCACAGCAGAGAACCAGCACCGGTGCGCTGCTCGGCGCCGGCGCCGGTGCGCTCGCCGGCCAGGCCATAGGCGGCAACACCAAAAGCACGGTTATCGGCGCAGCCAGCGGCGCCCTGCTCGGTGCGGTCGTCGGCAACGCCACCACCCCGCAACCGCGCGGCGAACAGCTCTGCCGCTATCAGGATCGCTACGGCCGCATCTACACCGCGCCCTGCGACGACCGTTATTATAACGGTAATTATTGAGCGTAGCGAAAGCGCCGGCGACAGCCAATCTCCCCCCTCGTGGGGGAGATGTCCGGCAGGACAGCGGGGCGCCGTAGAGCGCCAGCCATAACAGCAATTCCAATCAATGCAGAACATTCAATCCACGAAATTTTCGTCCACGAACATCTCGGCAAATTTCTGGGGTGGGAGGGTTACACCATTGACGCGGGCGATCTCGAGATTCCTTGCCCACATGTCCCGGATTGCTGCCGGCATTCCCTCGGGCATGTGCATAGAGTGGGCTATTGCGTCATGCCATTGTCCGTCGCCGCCATAGATAGATCGCAGTTTGGGGGCCATCCTTTTCAAGCCATCCTCCGACTCTTGAGAAAGTTCTCCGATCGCCCAGAGCACATAAACATCGAGCAGCCTAAGCAGCGGCTGTCCGTCATAACGTGGATTAGTCAACATTTAACCTCTCACGCATCATAGGTGGCATAATAAATAACCCGTTCGCAGATGGCGGAAATGCTTGGCTTTTCTTTCTGCGATGCAACCAAAGCCTCGGTAATCTCGATCGCAAGGTTGATTTCGAGAAAGTATGCCAGGCCCTCTTTAGCTGCCTCGGGTGGTACCAACACCCCATCCTGCTGAGGCAAAACCATCGCGTCTGAATCCTCTGTCCAAGGCTCCGCCGCGTAGATTGTGGGCTCCGCTGCGTAGACCGGGTCCTCCTCGTCAAATTCCGACAACCGCCCAACGATATCCAGCAACTTCATTTTTTTCCCCATAGGGAAAATCCTCCTCGGCCATTCGGATGCAGTGTTTTCTGGAAGATACTCCCTCGATCATGTTGAGATCTAGGGACGAGTTGCATTACACCGGGTTCGTAAACTTGCACAATGATCGGCCGAAAGCGTCATGGCCTCCGCAAGGTCAGTGCTCCCCGCACCCTACCCATCCGCCGGTGCCGCTTTCTCCGGCGCTGCCTTAAGCAGAATCCCGATAGCTCGATTCCAGTAGCGCACCGCTTCAAAATGCCCTTGTCTGGTCAACCAGATCTTATTCTCCAAACTGACTGGATCGCCGATCTCAAACAGCTCCATGCCCTTGGGGCGCAAATATCTATTTTGGTCGGGCATTTTCAGTCCACCAACCGAGCAAATAGATCGGCGAGGTCACGCGCTATCGTCTCAGCGGATTGCCGATTCATACCTATGAATGGGATGCGTACGATTGGCATGGCCGCATCTTCAGTGTCGAAGCCATAGCCTTCACCTCCTCCGTCAGATGCGAATAAGAAGATGCCTGGCGCATATTTTTCAACCTCATATCCGCGGTTGAAGTCAGCCAGTTCTTCGGCTTTAAAAAAATAGTATAGTTATTGCCGATGAAACCTTCGCCTCCATTATGCTCTTTGAGGAAATCATGTAATCCTTGGCAGCACGACTCCCAACCGTGCGGACAGGCCGTCGACGACTGCGGATTCAGCCGGTGCGTCGAATGTCCCTCAGTTAAATATGTCCCATTGCTATCGTCCCAGGTCGCTCAGCAACTGGTTCCACCACGGCATACCCCTGTTGTCGGTGAACTGCCGCCAAACTTCACTGGATTGATTTCATGCACATCCACTACGGCGCGAACTATGGCAACAATAGCACTACCGACCGTCGTAGGGCTCAATCGTCGCTGACGGAATACCAAAGCGGTCGAGTAGATTCAGCACACGCTCTATATGACCACACGCAGATCGCCAGCAATGATAACATCGCCGAACCATCCTTCCATCTGGTAGGTGAGTTTGCTCACAACAGGGGGTGAACGCTTGTGTCCATGATGGTGCCACGGCCTATTCTGCCGGCGACATTGGGCTTTATGTAAAAATAGTCCACCATTCACCTAATGAGGATCAAAAAAATGAAAGCCCAACCTCATTGCTACTTACCATCGTAAGGCTCGATGACAGCAAACGGTATTCCCAATGATTCCAGCAAATCAAGAATGCGTTTCGAGATGACGAGGCGATAGTCCGCTGCGATCCCGAAATCGTCCCGGCCGGCCTTGCCATTCACTTTAAGCCAGACGAAGGGTGGAAGTTCCTGCCCAGGTTGATCCTCATGAAACTCTTCGGATGTTGTCACTTCGGCGTCGGCGAACGTCGCGCCTGAAAACCCCATCTTTTGCAGTGCGCGCTGGGTGTCTTCGGTGACGAGGTAACACGGGAACGTCGTAACGATCACATCGCCAAACCAGCCCTCTATAACGTAGTGAAGCTTGGTCACGATTGGCGGATGGACACTCGAGTCAAGAACGGTGTTTTCACCAAGTCCACCAGCGACGTTCGGCCATATGTAAAAATATTGCATCACTCACCTATTGGAGGATTGAACAGATGTCCGTATTGTTTGTCGATATAAGTCACGTAGTCCAGCACCTGCTGACGCGTTGGCTGGGGGTGCGACGCATAAAATTTATCCCATTCGAATCGGAAAACGATCTTGTGCAAAAGGTTATCTAATCCTTTTGGTATGCCGCGAAGATTTTGAAGAGAGTGCATCTCATCTTCAGCAACAAGGCTTGGATATCTGGTCCATATCTGTTGCTCTGCAGCGTGATGGACGACAACCTCTCCCTTTAGATTCGGGTTCGCATCAAGAAATGTTTTGCGGTAATTTTTTGAAAGAGCTTTGCCAAACGATGCTCCCGGATGCCTAATCTTAGAGGGGTCTCTGGCGATCGACTTTATTATCGCAAGAAGCTCAGCCTTGTCAGGCTTGACGCCGGTGCTCAAGAGGTAAGCGGCCTCTTTTGCTGCATTTATTGCACGAGACTCAACCTCGGTCGTCTGGCGAACCGCCGCTCCCTCAACGGCGAGTTCTGATGTGGCCCGCGACCCACTGGCCGTAAGCTCCTCTAACGGCTTGGCAAACTTGCCCGTCCCGGCGCGGACAATGGCCAGTCCTTTTGCAACGGCTTGGCCGAGTGACTCGAACGCCAGGCTGCCCTCTGCAGCTAATCCGGAGGCAGAAGTGACCGGCAGTTGACTGAGCGCGTCCAAAGGATCGTCGCGCAGATCCTGAAGAAACAGCCCAATGTCGTGCGGGGCTCGGCCTAGGCCTTCAAAACCTTCGGTGAGGTAGTTGCCGAAGTCCTCCGCGGCGAGTTCCAGTTTCGATTGAGGTTTCCTGCGGTTTGAAGGAGCAGGCGGTTGATTCTGCTTCCCGGCGATCACAGGTGCAACAACGGGCCTAGCCGGTTGGCTTTCGACCGATTGAGGAAGCCCGGCTTGGACGAGCTGTTGGGATAAGGCTGCTCGGACCTCTGGATCGGACGCCCCACCAACGAGGCTGTACAGGATGGTGTGCTTGTCCGCCTGTGGCACGCTCCCGTCTTTGAATGTCGTGGCGATGTTCTTGAGAACAGACCATGGGAAAGGTTGATAGTTCTCGATGCCCAGTTGCTTTTGTGCTGCAACTGAAGCGGCGATTGCTCGGACATAAGTTCCTCGGTCGTAGGTGTCCGGCCCTCCTTCACGATTCCATGACTCGCTGTCGGGAGTGGTGATCTCGCTCCAGGCTGCGTCGACGCTCGGAAAGACCTTGCGAACGTATGCGGCAGGGTCCGTCCGTCTGGCGTCCAGCGTCTGAAGCGCGGCGGCGGCCGTGACGTGATACCGCGCCTGCTCCCCTTGGGAACCTGCAGGACCAGGTTCGGCATCGCGTAGCGCCGCATGGATTGCTTGGTTCGGCATGGTGCGCATGCCGAAGGCCTGACGACCAACATCAATCTTTCTGGCAAAATCCCCGTACTGCTTGCCGCCCTCCTCGACGCCATAGACAGCGATGAAGGTGTCCCGGCCAGGCATCTTGCCGGAATAAGCGCCAGTCTGTGCGATGGCGTCCGGCGCGTTCTGCTCGGCGAGACCGATGTTGGTGCGAAGCTCAACCTGCTGAGCAGTGTTGGCCGCCTGCGCCTGTCGGATCAGCGCTGCCTGTTCCTGTTGCGGAAGGTCGTCCCTGAACGCCTGCGCCACCCTTTCATCAGGCGTCTGCTTGCCGACGCGATCACCCTTCGCTGCCGCCGCATTGGGCGCACCAAAGGCGCTGGAGCCGCCAACGACTTCGGTGGTCGTCCTTAGTTCGGTTTCCAGCCTGCGCGGCACCCAGCATCTCTGCAGCACGTTTCGGGTCCTGGGCGATCATCGCCTGGATCAGCGCCTTGGCCGTATTGCCGCGCCAGGCGACTTCCGCCGCTTGTCGGGCAAGCGGGTTGCTGAATTTGGCGATTAGGTCAAAGCCGTTCTGCCGGATCGCGTCGAAGTTCTCGGTGTCCTTCGGGTTGCTTTGCGCGATGGCACTGGTTGAGATGTTGTCGACCTTGGTCCACTCGGCCTGCTCATACTCGTCGCGCCGCTGAAGCTGCCTCGCCGCCATCCGTAGTGAGCCGGCCTCGCGCAATGCCTCCTTCTGCCTGGCGAAATTGGCGCGCTGGCTTTCGGGCATTTTCGGCAGGGCATCGGCGAACAGCGTGTCGAAAAGGCCGGTCTTGATCATCCGGCCGGTGCGCGGATCGACCTGGCCATACATCGTGTCATGCAGGCCGCTGCCGTCGGCCGGCGCATTCGCCACCACCTCGTCTTCCGCCTGCCCGATCTGGCCGTTGAACCGACGGCGCGCGAGGTCGGCGTCGAACGCCTCCTCCTGCTGCTTCTGCTGCTGGTAGCGTTCGGCGACGGCAGAGAGCTCGTCGCCAAAACCCTGCATCGCCCTGCCGACCGGCGATCCTTCGGGATAGGAGAGCACATTGCCGGCATCGAGCCGGCGCTGGGCAAGCTGGAGAGGTATGGTCGCCATCTATTTGTGTCCTGCCATGAGCGCGCCGGGGATCGTGGCGCGGCGCTGCCGCGCGCCGGCCCCGTGCCGCCGCCTTCGTCGGGTCATGAATTTTGGAGAGGTCGCCAATGAGAGTGTCGCCGGCACTGAAGATGCTGGCGGTCTGCGCCGTCGGCTAAATGGCCTCGGCAAAATATTATCATTCCCTTATGAGTTGGCCGGGCTCGCGGACTCCCGCGAACGATCGGTCGGAGCAGGCCATGACTGTGGCAAGGCCGCCGGTCCTAAGCCCGCTACCCTTCCAACCGCGCCGCCTTCTCCAGCGCCGCCAGCTGCGCTTCGTCCAGCGTCAGGAACCCCATAATGTGCTGCACCACTTCGGCCCGCGCGTTGCTGAGCGCGCTGTGCAGCTCGAAGCCGTTCGGCGTCTTGGTCTTGGCCAGCCATTCACCGTAGGACGGGCGGCGGTAATAGCCGGTCGCAGCCGTCAGGTCGGCCAGCACCATCTCGCCGTCCTGGCCCGAGAATACCCTGAAATAGGCTTTGGCCAGCGCATCCCGCGCCTTGGCCGGGCCGCCGGCCTGGCTGGAATGGGCGAAGCGTTTGCCACTCATGCCCCGCCACCCTGTACGTCGCCACCCTGTACGCCGTTGCCCTGCGGCATCAGCCCGCCGAGCCCATCGAGCAGGCCGCTGTCGCGCGCCTGCACGGCCGCCGGTACGGCATCCCTGGCCAGCTTGCCGGCAGAAACGATCGAAGCCATGCCTGCTTGTGCGGTTTGAGCCTTGGCTCTGGCATCGCGGATGCCCGCCACTTCATCCTGGCGGCGGAAGATGCGTTGTGGGCTGCGGCCGGCGCCCTGCACGATCTTCAGCGCCTCGTCGCCGTCGATATTGTCCATGACGCCGGGGTCGAACTGCGCCATCTGCATGGCGGTGGTGACCACCTGGATGGTGTCGCGCGCTTCGGCCGAGCGGCGCAGCACGTCGAGCGGGCCGGTGAAGGTCGGCCGCAGCGCCTTGCCGGCAAGGCTCGCCGGCGGCAGGAAGCGGCTGTCTTCCTCGTAAAGTCCCTTGTCTTCCAGAATACCCAGCTCGCGGTCGAGATTCGAGGCAAAGCCGGCCTGGATAATCGAGCCGGAGGGGCCGAGCAGAGCACCCTTTTCCTCTTGCCGGATCAAGGCCTCGGTCGCCGTCATCTGCGGGTTCTGTACCAGCGTCTGGAACAGATTGACGAACATCATGTCGCGGATCTCCTCGGCCCGGCTGTCGGCGTAATTGAAGGCATAGGTCGGGTTCTGGCCGGTGGCGATCGGCGCGATCAGCGGCCGGCCGGCATCGTCGATCAGGCCGGGATAGTTCTCGCCGGGATTGAGCACCGGCACATAATCGAGCCTGGCCTTCGAGGCGGTCGCCGGATCGGTGATCTGCTGAAGTGCGCGCAGGCCGGAGCGCCGCACGGCGTTCTCTTCGCGCACCGTCGTCAATGCCTCGATGGTTGGCGAGATGCCGTAGGGATCGCCCTCATAGCGGCGCCAGTTGAAGCACGATACCGGGAAGGAGCGAAAACCGCTTTCCCTGACGATCGCCTCCTCGTCCTCGATCACATGATAGGACGCGAACGCGGTGTCGAGATACTGGTAGGAGCCGCTCAGGCTGTACATCTTGCGCTCGTCGCGCGGCTGGATGCACTGGATCAGCGAGATTTTTGTCTCGCATTTGGCGGGGTCGTCGACCAGAACTTTGATCCGCGCCGGCAGTCTGTCGTAGCCGAGCAATTGCGCCGCCTGTCTTGCGGTGCGCTCGTAGCGGCGGTGGAAGATATCGACCTGGCCCCAGCGGTTGCGCGAGAGATAGCCTTCGACCACCGGGATCGAGGCATAGCGGATCAGCGTGCTGCCAAAACCCTCCTCGGCGTAGAGATAGGCCGGGCCGTAGCGCACGACATTGCGCAGGCAGGCTTGCGTTGCCGGCACGAAATTCGAATTGGCGGAGTAGCGCAGCGAAAACAGGAAATCGCGCAGCGCTTCCGCCCATTCCTTCTCCTCGTCGGTTTCCTCGTCATTGATTGCCGCGGTCGACAGCCCATGCCATTTCTCCGACTGCGGGATGATCAGGCTTTCCAGCCCCGCGGCCAGCCGGTTGGCGGCCGAGTTGATGGTATTGGCGTAGACACGCGCACCGCGCCGCTCCTGCCGCTCGGACTGCGAGTCCGCGCCGGCCTGCCGGCCGCCGCTCCACATGTCGGGCGCATCGGGATCGCAGAATTCGGACACCGCCTCCCAGACATGCTCAAACTGGCTGCGTTCGCTCTCCAGTTCAGCCTGTCGCGACAGAATATCGCGAGCACGGGAATCGCTCATGGTCAGCCTCGCTTGATGGAATTGATTGAAAAAGAAAACGGCGGGACGCCGAAGCTGCCAATCTCCCCACTTGAGGGGGAGATGTCCGGTAGGACAGAGGGGGTCGTCTCGCGTGGATCGGCGACCCCTCTGTCGCCTTCGGCGACATCTCCCCCTCAAGCGGGGAGATTGGAAGCGCCTTATTCCGCCGGCGTCGTCTCCAGCGCGGCTTTGCGCCCAAAGCGCTGCACCACGAAACGTCCCATCTTCTGGCCGGGCACTTCGATCAGCGTATAGGTGATCCAGGACAGCAGGCACACCACCGGTAAGACGACGACAACAACGATCGCGAAGCGCAGCGGCGCCGACAATTCGTGGCCGAACTGGGTGATAACCAGAGCCGCCGCCGGCTGGAGAACCAGCAGATGGATCAAATAGATGCTGAAGGAAAGCTCACCCATCAGATGAAAGAACCTGTTGGCGAGCGTCATGGCGATCTTTCTGGCCATGATGCCCGCTATTCCCGGCAGCATCCGGTAGAGAACCAGGGCAAAGAAACCCACGACGAGCGCTTCGCGCATCAAAAACTTGCCAAGCCCGTAGCCGCCGCCGAAGGGCAGCGCGGCCAGAGCCATGGCCAATGTCAGATGCACGAAAGGCCGCTTTTGCCTTTGATGGACGACGCCCGCCAGCAGCATCCCGCACAGGAAAATCTGCATCTTCAGCGGCAGGAACGACGGCATCGGAAAATGCACCGACAATTGTCCCATCAACAACACGATCGCGCTGCCGATCGCCGCGACCAGGATACCGCTCCATATCCAGTCAAGCCTGCGCACCAGCAGCATAATCGCCGGGAACACTGCATAGAACTGCATCTCCAAGCCAAGGCTCCAGTCGGGCAGCGGCGTGCGATAGGCGAAATTCGGCACCAGGCCGAACAGGAACAGCAGATGGGCGCCGATGTTTTTCAAGCCGCCGTCGAGATAACGCTCGGGCGCCTGCGGCGACCGCAGCAGGAACTCGTCGATGACCATCCTGGACTGGTAGAGATAAGGGCCAAGCGCCAGGGCAGCGAACAGCATGACGTAGAACAGCGGCGCAATCCTGAAATAGCGGCGGGTCCAGAACTTCAGCCAGGTTTCCGGCCTTTGCCAGGGCTCCTTGTCCTGGCGCAGCTGGTAGTGGAACACCATCAGGAAACCGGACAGCATGATGAAGAGGTCGACGCCGAGATCCGGCTCGCCGAGAATAGGAATATGCCAGCCGGTCAACAGCAGGCAGTGTCCGATGAGCACCCAGATCGCGGCGAGCGCCCGAAGCCCGTCCAGGCACTCGATGCGCGATGACCGGGCTTCTGTCATGCCGGACTCCTCGATGGCCATGTTGCATTGCAGCATGGCGGCTGAGGAAGGAATGTCAACCGTGCGGAAGGAACACGAATTGCGCTCGGCTGTTACGGAAAACGCGGAAGCTGCGATCTCCCCCCTCGTGGGGGAGATGGCCGGCAGGCCAGAGGGGGGCGCGAAGGAACGCCAAGCTCAGTTTCGTTCCCACCGGAATGAGCCGATGGCGGCAATGCAAATTGATCACCAAGGCCGGCGGGACAGCGCCCCCCTCTGCCCTGCCGGGCATCTCCCCCACGAGCGGGGAGATTGGCAGCTTCACCGCTTCTTCACCAACCTTGCGTGCCGGCGCCAGTACCACCACGCCAGCACCCGGTTGCGGAACACTCTTCTCATGGCGCCCATGTCAAACCCCCAGCAGCACGCGGCGCGGGCCGGTCAGGTCGCCGGGCGACAAATCGGTCTTCACGGTTCCTGCAGTGCCATCATTGGCCGCAAGCTGAGCCCGTAACGCGGCTTCGCGCGCCTGCACGTCCTTGTCGGCAATGGTCGGTGTCGGCGGCAACGGCTTCAGCGCCGGCGGCTTTTGAAAAAGGCACATGGTTTTCTCCGAAATGAGAGCTTCTTGTCCAGTCGTAGAGCAGAAAGTCCTCGCCGTTCCGGCCATAGCCCGGCAGGCGGCAGCGTTGCGTCGCGCCCAGCCGGGCAAGCCAGCGCAGCGCCAAACCGTTGGCGGCCAAGGCGCGGGCCTCGACCCGCCAGGCGCCGCGCGCGGCAACTTCAGGCCCGAGCACCGCGTGAAAGAACTCCGTAATAGCAGGCACGCAGCGCCTCATCCGGCGCGTGCCCCAACTCCAGGCGATCCACAATCCGCTGCGCTGCTCGGCAGCACCGAAGCCGGCCTCCGGATTGCCGTCGAGCTCGGCGACATAAGCAAAGCCCTGCAGCGCCGTCAGTGCCAGCAAAACCGGCGACCAGTTGTCCAATTGGCAGTCGATTTCGGCCCGATCCTCGGGGCGCAGATTGGCGGCGATGTAGGAGAGGTCGCGCAACGTGGCGGGAATGATGCGGAGGGTCACCTGAACAACCCCAGCGGATCGGCCTGCCCGGCCTTCCGCCGCGCCGCCTTGAATACCGCCGGATCGACCACCGCCTCCCGCAGCATCATCACGCCATAACGGGTCGCGGCCATCAGATCGTCGCGCAGCTTCACCACCTGGCCGTCCCTGCGGTGATAGAGCCGGAACTCCTCGAACCAGGGCAGAAGCGTCGAAAACACCTTGAAGCGGCCGGATTGCATGCGGTCGAGCATGTCCATCAGCCCGGCCTCGACCGATACGGAACCGTCGGCGAACTGCGCATGGCTGGCGAGCATGTTCAGCCCATGCGCGGAATATTGCTTCGCAAGCGCGGTGCCCGCACCCTCCAGCGTCTCGCGACGGCCGTCGCGCGGCCATGCCCATGGCAGCCAATCGCCCCACGGTTTCAGCGTCAGCGCCTGCATGGCGGGAGTCTGCTGCGAGGCACGGCAGGCCTTCGTGACATAGACGACATCGGCTTCCGTATCCCAGGCAAGCTCGACCGCGGCCGAGGGATGGTCCCAACCGAAATCGAGTGCGCCGAGCCGCGGCCAGTAGCGCGGCAGCCGGAACGGCTCGCAGGCGATCAGCTCCTCGGCCACCGGAAAGATGCGGCCGGAGCCGAGCACCGGAATGCCCTTGGCCCGCGCCTCGCGCTCATGCGCCGGATAGGCGGCAATGATCTCGGCGCGCTGCTGCGGCGTATAATGCTCGGCATCGTCGATGGTCATGAAGGTGACGTGACGGGTCATTGTTTTCACCCTCGCGGCATTGAATCATGGTGGCAGGTGGGACGTATGCTGCTGTTCGGTAAGATGTTTTCATGATGGCGGGACAGCGCCCCCCTCTGTCCTGCCGGACATCTCCCCCTCAAGGGGGGAGATGGCAGCTTCAGCGTCTCGCTTATCCGCAAGCATTGGAGATTGGCGAAAGCCAATGCGACATCCAATCTCCCCACTAGAGGGGGAGATGTCCGGCAGGACAGAGGGGGGCGCGAAGGAACGCGAGTTGCGCGATTTCGCAGCCCTGTCATCCCCTCCCCATCCCTCCCACCTGCTCCGCGGACAAAAACAGCAGCACCACGTCCGACATGCCGAGCAGCGGCGTGAGGGTGACGATGGTGATGCCGCCGGTGGCGTTGGTGCGGGTCAGCCCTTCGGAATAGATGTCGAGCGGCGGCTCCTCGTCGAACCAGACGCCGTGCAGCGTCTCGCCCTGCCACTTCTCGCGGCCCTTCTCGTAACTCTTGAACGACAGCACAGATTCGCCGGCCTGCACGTCGCCACCGCCGCCCCAGGCCACCACGACGCTGTCGAGCGCGCCCGGCGCCCGCCCCGCCATCGTGCTGAGGATCGCGTCGGCCGGGATCATACCGGTGCCCCACGCCGCCTGCTGCTGCGGCGGGCCGATCAGGATACGCTGCGGGTTGTCGCGCGTGCTTTCGCCGGTGACGCCGGCCGCCGACATCCGAACCGGACAATCGAAAACCTTGCCTTGCCACCAGTCGGGATAGCGGCCGGTGAGGTGCATCGCCCACTCGGCGCCGCCGGCCCTGGTCTTGCCGAGCTGGTTGCCGGCCATGAACAGACGTTCGCGATTGGTCGCGCCGGCGGCGTGGAATTCGGCCTGTCGGGGATAGGGCCGATAGGCGGCAAGCTGGTTAGTGCGGCGCCTCCGGTCGAGCTCCGCCAGCAGGCTGAGGTATTCCTTCCTTGCCGCCCGGCTGTGCGAGGCCTTTTGCGGGGCCTGGTCTTTCGAGGAACGGCCTGAGGACGGCCTCGAGGGCGCGGATGCGCTGCCTGATTTCGTCATCGCTCAATGCATCCAGATTGTTGATGTTGACACTAAGATCCTTGGGCAGCACCGACAGCACGAGCTTCAGATACTGGTCGGGCTTTTCGGCGCGCACCTCGGCGATGACGCCGGCGCCATGGGCGCGGAAATCGGCGCGGATCGCTTCGAGAAAGCCGTCGGCCAGGGTCTTCTTCGCCCGCCTGGTCTGCTTGCCGGGTGCTTGATCGTGCGGCTGCGGATCGCCGGCGGAAGGGGCCCTGGCCATGCCCTACTCCGCCGTCCCGGCGGAGATCGCCGGCTTCTTGTTGCCTGGCCGCACGATGCGCCTGCGCGGCTTAGCCTTCTTGCCGGCGCGTGCCGACTTCGGCTTCGGCGGCTGGCTTGCCGGTTTCGCATCAGTCGTCGTGCCGGGCCCCACCGTACTGGCGTCGGGCAACGCATTCAGCCTTGTCCTTAGGATTGCCGCCGCCTTGCCGTCGAGTGCTCCCAACGGGAAGCCGAAACCGCCGGCCGCGTCGCCGGGGCCGCCGCGCACCATGCCGATCCGCACGCCAGCGGCGACCTGCTCGAAGCGGCCATGGCGTGCATAGGGTGCGGCGCCGGCGAACTCGCCAATAGCGCTGACGACCTCTCGGCCGTCATCGTCGATGATGATGGTGGCGTAACGGTTGGACATGGGGATGTTCTCTGGAGATGGGCGCTCAGTGGCGCGTTGGAAAATTTACGATTGGTGAGACTTGCAGTTCCGACGATCGCCAGAGCCGCGTTCCTTCGCGCCCGCCGACTTAACAGCCGGCAGTTCACGTAGCGTTTGGTCCAAAAATGAAGCCTGAAACAAAAAACCCGCCTCGGCGGGCGGGTCGTTGGAGCCAATTAGCACCATACCTATATTAGTAGCATAGCTGCCGGCACAAAGCAAGAACAAAATTCACCTGAGACGCGAAAAAACGCAGAGTAGCCGATTGGCGAAGCACACTGGAATCTCCGGCGAGACGCCACCGTCCGGATCAGAACAGGCATTCGCGCGTTTGACCCTTAGCCAATGGGAGCAAAAATCATGAACGTCGCCAATCTGCAACTCGAAGGCCTGCTTATGGCCATCGCATCGATCAATCAGGTCCTGGTCCGCAAGGGCGTGCTCTCCGTCGAGGAGATAGATATCGCCTTGCGCAAGGCCGAAGCCAGCGAGACCAACGAGGAAAGGTCCGAGGGCATGTCGGCGTCGAGCCGCGACGCAGTCAACTTCCCGATCCGACTGCTGGAGTTGGCCAATCAGTGTCAGCCGGAGACGGACATGCCGTCCTTCTCAAAACTGGCGCGCATGGTCGGTCAGATCAAGGAACCTTACAACGACCAGATGTGAAGCGGCGATCATGACTGACGCAGCGACAACGGCTTGCTGCGGCGGGGCGGCAAGACTGCCAGCGGCCCTGCAGGATCTTGATCAACTTGCTGCTGTCGGCCCCCGGCGAGGAAAGCCTGCGGTAGTCCGAGTAAGTCAACCTGCCATTTGCAAGGGCATTAAAGAGCCGGTTACAAAAGGCGCTGTCGTATCTTGCGACGCTGACATTCATGATTGCTGCGTAAGTCTTTCTTTCGTTGAGCGGCGTGGACCTCTCGCGTGCAATGCATTCGTTGATCGCCACGCGCTTGGTGACAGGGCTGCCTTCAAGCGCGGTATGCATCGTGTTGAATTCGCCCTAGGTCAACGTGGTGCAGCCGGCAAGCAGTGACGCGCCGATCATGGCGGCAGCAAAACGCGTGGCGATGTTCATGAATTCCCCCTCAAGACCCGCGTCTTGCTTACCCCGCCGAATGTTGGAAGTACAGAGGGAATGCAGGCACATCTACAAAAAGCATAAACCTCGAACGTTTTTACTTTAGCTCTCGCTTTTATTGCACTCGACCTGCGATGGCCTAAATGACGGCATCCGGCCGTCCTCGATCGTCACGACGATGCTGGTGCGGATCGAGACGCCGGATCCGAAATTCCGGCATCACCCCCTGCCAAGCCTCAGCGCCAGGACGCGGCCCGGCCCATGCACGGCGGCAAACAGCAGCCCGGCCAGGAAGGTGAAGTGATCGACGAAGAAGCCGAACTCCGCCTGGTTGCCGGCCCAGTGCGACGGCCCGTGGAAGGCGAAGCCCAGGAACAGCACATAGGCGCCGGCGACGAGTGCTGCCCATGAGAAGAAGGCGCCAGTCAGGAAGCATAGAACGAGGACGACCTCAAGCAGGGCTGCGCACCAGGCCAGGAAGAGCGGGAATGGAAACCCGGCCGCCGCGATATAGCCGGCGGTGGCGCCGATATCGACGAACTTGAAGATCACGGCCATCAGGAAGACGGCTGCGAAGATCAGGCGGGCGATAAGGATTGCCGCGGTCTGCCACGGCGACTGGACGGTTGATTGAGCGGTTTCCAAGGTCACGACGTCCTCCCAAGAGTTACGATGGTTGTGCCCCAAGGACGCACCACCAGCCGCAAGCCCGACATCATCCCCCGAAAAACCTGCAGGAGACAAGTGCGCGGGGAGAAAGCCTCGCAAGACCAGGTTTCCTCGCCCCTATTCATGGGGGAGAGGTGGCGCGGCAAAGCCGCGACGGAGAGGGGACTGCGCCGGCAAAGAAAGGCCCTCTCCGGCCGCTTCGCGGCCCTCTCTCCGCCGCGAGGCGAGGAACCCGAGCCTGGAACTACCCTAAGTTCACCCCCGGCTTGCTGATCGGCTCCCGTACCGTTCCATACTGGCTGCCCCAGCGGTCGGTCATCGCCCAGCGTATGTCCCAGAGTTCCGGGAAGAAGCGGTGGCGGGCGCCGGCCTCCAGCAATTCGACCGGCCTGCCCTTCAGCGATTTCGCGCCGAGGCCGATCGTGCGGTGGATGAGATAGAGGTGGTTGGCGCGGAATTTCTGGAACAGCTCGTCGAACTCGACCAGCGCTTCGGCAACGACATAGCTGTCGCCGTGATCGTAGCCGGTATCGTAGACATCCTCGACCGAGAGGCCGCGGCCGTCGAGGTATGACGTCTTGAAGGCCCGCCACAGATCCGGCGGCAGACGCAACAGCTGCTTGAAACCCGGCGATTCCTGACCGCTGCCATTGCCGAGCTGCAGCCGGATCTGCTGGTACTCCTTGGGCGACATGGTTTCGAGCAGGTCGAGCTGCGCCGTCATCAGCCGCATCAGCCGGTGCACGCGCCCCATCAGCGTGACGATGCGATGCGTGTCCTGCTTTTCCAGGAAATCAACGACGTCGATCAGCGTGTAGGCGATGAGCTTCATCCACAGCTCCTCGACCTGGTGCACGATCTGGAACTGCAGCTCGTCGGCATTGACCATCTCGGCCAGCGGCTTCTGGCAGGCCAGCAGCCTGTCGCATTTGAGGTAGATGCCATAGTCGCGCATCTCGGGCGTTTCGATGCGGGCATAATAGTCCTGCTTGTCCATGGCCATGCTCCTTGCCGCGGCCGTTGGGCCGCAGGCGTTTGTTGGATCCCGGTCCCCGAGTCTAATCGCTTTCTTGCCGAACATTGTCCCTTTCTGTTATTCGATTGGCGAGAAATGAAGGACGAATGCTGCTTCTGAAGCAGACAGAAAGAACGAATGATGCTGGATGCGGTCGACCGGAAGATCGTCGCGGCGCTCGAACGCGATGCCCGCACCTCCTTTGCCGCGCTCGCCGACGAGGTCGGCTTGAGCAAGACGCCGTGCTGGAAGCGGGTCAAGGCGCTGGAGGATGCCGGCGTCATCCGCGGCTACTCGACCCGGATCGACCCAGCCAAGCTCGGCTTCGGCATCGAAGCCTTCATCCAGGTGTCGATCGATTTCGAACTGTCGGACGCCTTCGAGGCGGCGGTCAAACAGCATCCGCTGATCCGCCGCTGCCACGCCACGACTGGCGAGGCAGACTATCTCCTGCAGATCGTCACCGTGGACATGATGGCGCTCGACAGGATGCTGCGCGAGGAGCTCAGCCGGCTGCCCGGCGTGCGGCGCACGATCACCTCGATGGCGATGCGCGAGATCAAGGGCGGCATCTCGTTCGCCAATGCCGTCGGGCATACACAGACCAAGCGATAGACCGGTCAGGCCCTGGTCATCAATTCGCGGCCCAGCCGCTTCGGTTGCTCGGCGCGCAGAACCACATTTGTCGTCACCGTGCCGTACCGGCCGATGCTGTCGACGATGCTTTCAAGGTCGGGCGGTGACGGGACCACGACCTTGACCAGAAAACAATCCTCACCGGTCACCCGCAGCACCTCGACCACCTCCGGCAATTGGGCGAACTTCTTCAGGCAGGCCTGGATATGCTCATGCGTGGTGCGCAGGCGGATAACCGCCATGGTGCCGAGCCCGAGCGCTGCCGAATTGATCACCGCCTTGTAACCGAGGATGACCCCGCGCTCCTCCAGCCGCTTCACCCGTTCCGAGGTGGCGGGCTGGGACAGTCCGACGCGGCGGCCAAGCTCGGAGATGCCGATGCGGCCATCCTCCTGCATGATCTCAATGATCGCCAGATCGGTGGGATCGAGCCTTGGCCGGTAATCGCCGTTCCGCATGATCGCCTTTAATCCATCGGATTTCGTCGCTGCTTTCCGATGATCTCTCATTCCGCCGCCGGGGAGAAGACCTAGAATTGCACGCGCTGCATCAGGAAAGAAGGGCTTCGCATGACCGAATTCATCATTGTGCCGGGCATCGGCGGATCGGGCAAAGCCCATTGGCAGACGCATTGGCAGCAGGCAAGCCCGGCGATGCGGCGGTTCAGTCCGGCGAGTTGGGATGCGCCGGATTTCGACGACTGGGTGGCAGCACTGGAAACCGCTGTATGCCAGGCATGGACACCGCCGGTGCTCGTCGCCCATAGCCTCGGCTGTCTGCTGGTCGTACACTGGCAGCGGATCTCCCCCCGCTCTATCGGCGGCGCGTTGCTGGTCGCGGTTCCGGACCCTGCGTCGTCGGCCTTCCCTTCCTCCGCCCGAGCCTTCGCCGACGCGCCGCAACAACGGCTTCGCTTTCCGTCGCTGATTGTCGCCAGCACCAACGATCCCTACGGCTCGCTGGACTATGTCAGGGCGAAATCCGAGCGCTGGGGCAGCGATCTCCATATCGCCGGGCCGCTTGGCCACATCAATGGCGACAGCGGGCTCGGCGACTGGCCGGTGGGAATGGAGCTGCTGACGGCTTTTCTCGGGCGAACGAAGCAAGCGCCCGAGCCGCCGTGCTTCAGCCGTGACCGCAATGGGACGGCTACCGCGCCGCCGTCCTGATCTGGTTTGCGCCGCGGCGCCGCGCCTCAGTTCGATGCTGCGGCAGGTGTGCTGAGCTCCAGGAACGGCACTGTCGAACCCGGGATCATCGACTTCGGCAATTCGCCGTTCCATCTCTCCGCCTTGGTCAGTTCGACCAGCAGCGGATTGTTGGCGATCGCGGCGGCGCGAGCCTTGATGGCGCCCGCGGTCGCATCGCCTTCGACCCTGGTCTTGTAGGCGCTGGCCTCGGCTTCGGCCTTGACGCTGTCGGCGCGGCCCTTGGCCTGGGTGACGGCGATATCGGCCTTGATCTTTTCCTGCTGCAGGTTCTGTTCCTGCTTCTGCACCTCGACCTGCGCCGTCATCCTGGCTTCGACCGCCTGCTCGTAGGCGTCGGAGAAGTCGATGTTCTCAACCTGCACGCTGTCTATCATCACCGGGCCGTCGGTTACCGCCGCGATGGCGTCGGCGACGTCCTTGTTGAACTTCGCCCGGTTCTGGATAACCGACACCGCGTCGTACTGGCCGAACACGGTCTTGATCTCCTGCGGTGCTTTCCTGGCAATGACACGGTCGGCCAGTGCCTCTATCGATCCGTAATTGGTGTAGACGTTGCTGACTTCGGCGGCCGGCACGTGGAAGTTGACGGTGACGCGCATGTCGGCCGGCTGCTGGTCGCGCGAATAGGCCTGCATGGCCGGCAGGCCGCCGCAATCGTTCTGGTTCTCGCAGCCCCATTTGAGCACCTGCTGGCGCAGGCTGATCTTCTCGACGCGCTGCAACCACGGCAGCTTGAAATGCAGTCCGGGATCGACGACCGAACTCAGTGCCCCGTTGGTCAAGAGCACGCCGCGGTCGCCCTGATCGATCGTGTACCAGGATCCAAACAGCGCAAAGATGCCGAGCGCCACGATGAGGAGTGCGACCAGGCCGGAACCGATCGACCCCGACGCCGTCCCCGGCTTGCCTTGCGGACGGCCTGAATTGCCTTGCGTTTCGGTCATTGCCCCAACCCACCCGATTGCCGTGCTGCTTTTGCCCACAATAGCGGCGGCATTGCAATCCTCTCGACATTGAAGGATCTTCGCGCCGGCCTGGCGGACCGGCGGGGTGGTCAGGCTGGCTAGCGGATTTCCCCTGCAGCCGCGGCAGCGGGCTGGGACGCGCGGCCTGGCGTCTCCTTCTGCCGTTCGGCATCGCTTTTGCGCTTCGGGCAACCCTCGTAGTCGTGGTCGCGCCCACCGCAGTAGGAGCAGCATTTTGCCGGCGCGTCGGAGCGAAGCATCGTTGGCATGCACAAGGATGCACGAAAACCCGACAGATTGCGAAGGCTTGCGCACCGGCAACGTCGATTTCGCCACGGAACCGCTGCGGTCGCATGAAAGTTATCTGCTCATTGCAACGGGAGCACAGGACATGGCCGACGACCCGAACCATTACGAGACCGGAGCGAGGAAATATCCGGCAAAGATGAGCCCCGACGCGGCCGACCAATTTTCGCAGGATGCGGCCGGCAACAAGCCGCCTCCTGGCGGCATGGGATTGACCAGGCCGGCTGACGATTTCGACGACAAGACCCGGCATTCGGAGGGCCGGAACCCGCCGCGCGCAGCGATCCGGCCAGACGACAAGGCCAGCCCCAACAAGCCCGGTGAGGACGCGAAACGATGAACGTCGCCAATCTCCAGCTCGAAGGATTGATGATGGCGATCGCGGCCGTCAATAATGCGCTGGTCCACAAGGGCCTGCTGTCGGTCGACGAGGTCGACATGGCGTTGCGCCGGGCCGAGGCGGCGATGACGAGCGACGAGCGTCTCTATGAAGACATGTCGCCATCCAACCGCGACGCCGTCTGTTTTCCGCTCAGGCTGCTGCAGGCGGCCAACAATGCCCAGGGGGAAACCGGCGTACCTTCCTTTGCCGAACTGGCAAGGATGGTCGGCCGGACCAAGCAGCCCTATAACGACCAGATGTGATGGAGGACACCATGGCCGACGACAAATCCAAGACCAAGCAGGATCGCAAACTGGTTTCCGGCGAAGAGCCATACGAGGTCGCTGCCTTTGCCCGCAAATACGGCATACCGCAAAGCGAGGCCGCGACCATCATCAAGCGTTACGGCCCCTCGAGGAGGAAGCTCGACGCGCATATGGCGAGCCGCAACGCCTGATCCAACTCTGGCGGCGGCCGCCGTTCACGCCGGAAGCGTCCCTGCCCTGCCGCCTTGTCGAGAGTATCGGCACCGTCAGCCGTGACCTGTCGGGTTCGCCCCTGTGGGGATTCAACGCCTAGTTTTGACAGCCGCGGAATACTCTCGCGGCGCAACAACTCATTTACCTCGACGCTGTACCAGTCCGGTGAGCAAAGCCGGGGGTCGGATGCAGGAACAACTATTGCGTTACGAATGTGTCATGGAGCCGAACGGCCGTTGGATGGTGTGGGACATCGTTCACGATCTGCCGGCGCAATTTTCGGAAATCGCGCTGATCGGCCTGAGCCGTCGTGAAGCGGTTTCGCTCTGCCGGCTGCTCAACGAGACGAGCCGTTCCGAGACGCGGCAGAGCCGGGCCTCCTGAGAAGCGCGTGCGTCTCAGGCCTGCCAGGCTAAGAGGATTTTACATGCGATCGACAATATTCGGTTTGGTCCTGTTGCTGCCGGCCGCCGCAGTGGCAGAACCGATCGAGACGCAGAAGATCATCACGGCGGCGACCGGCGACTGGAACGGCGACGGCGCCGCCGATCTGGCGATGATCGTCGAGACCGAGCCCGGCCATCCCATGGACCTGCATTTGTTCCTCAGGGACCGCGACGGCAATTTTCTCAGACCTGCCGGGGTCGTGCATGAACAGATTTACGGCGAATGGAAGGATTACGAGCGGCCGGGCCCCGCCACATCCGACACCGAGCCCGAACTCACCGCGCTCGCCAACGGCTCGATCAAGCTCTATGTTCCGGCGATGGAGATCGGCAGCGAGCGGACCAACAAGACGCTGACGCTCGCCTGGCGCAACGGCACGTTCGTCGTCGCCGGTTTTGCCTACGAATATTGGGATTACATGGACGACAATGTTGCCGGCGACTGCGACTACAATGTGCTGACCGGCAAGGGCAAAAGCAGCAAGAAGCTGGCGGACGGCAGCACCAGGCAAGCGACCGTATCGGTCGAAGGCAAGGTCATCCCATTCGCGGAATGGACCCCGGGCACTGGCTTCAGCGCTTGCGGAGAGTGAGAGGTTTCGGTTGCCTCACTGCAGCGGCGGCTTCCACAGCAGACTGTTGCGATCGGCGGACTTGACGCGAAGCCAGGTTTCGCGGCCGTCGCGCAGCACCCGGAGCGGGATCTCGGCGCCCGCCGGGCCGCTGTTCCAAAGCTTGCGATAAAAATCGGCAAGCCCATCGACCGCCGTGTCGCGGACATCCGAGATGACATCGCCTTGGCGAAGGCCTGCCTGGGCGGCTGGACCGCCTTCGGCGACGCTCATCACCACGACCTTGCCGTCGCTCTCGGCCGAGAAGGCGCCGAGCCATGGCCGCGGCGGCTTGGCGACCTGCCCGCGCGTCAGCAGATCGTCGAGGATGGGCGGCAGAAGATCGATCGGCACCACCATGTTGATGTCTGCGACCTCGCCGTTGCGGCTCATCTGCAGGCGCAGCGAACCGATGCCGAGCAGCCTGCCATCCGCGCCGATGAGGCCGGCGCCGCCCCATGAGGGGTGAGCCGGCGCCGTGAAGATCGCCTCGTCGAGCAGATATTCCCAATAGCCGGCGAATTCCTGCTTGGTGACGATTCGCGCCCGCACGGAGCGGCCGACGCCGTCGGAGAGCACGACGGGATCGCCGATCTTCGCCCTGGACGCGTCGCCGAGCGCAATGGCGGGCAGCCCGAGCGGCGCCAGCGCCTGCACCAGGCCGAAGCCCGACTCCTGGTCGTAGGCGAGCGCATGGGCGGGAACCACGCGCCCGTCCTGGTCGGCCAGCCAGACCTCCTCGGCCTCGGTGATGAGATAGCCGATGGTGAGTACCAGCCCGTCGCCGCGGATGACCACGCCACTGCCCTCGCGGCGGGTGCCAAGTGTATTTGCCGTGAAGGCGTCCTCCGGCACGGTGGCGCGGACGGCCACGATGGATCGCAAAAGGGGTTCGATATTCATGCTTTGGTTCCCGGCAATGTTCGCAGGCTTATATGGGCTATAGGTATGGCGCAGGTGATCAGGCGCAAGAGGTGGCGCCGGCTTTGGCGTGGACCGGCGCCGCGCCGTTCGCGCCGGGGTTTTGCAACAGCGCCGGCAGCCCTATCTGTACCTACGGCTATCCCAAGCTGCCCTATGCAAAGTTCCTCCGCCATTACCCACGTTGATATCCGATATCCTCCCAACCCAACCCTTCCAAAGGCCTGCCAAATGAACGACTACGCAACGGACCAATACACGCCGCCAAAAGTCTGGACCTGGAACAAGGCAAATGGCGGCGCTTTCGCCAGCATCAATCGGCCGATCGCCGGCCCGACGCATGACAAGAAACTGCCGGTCGGCAAGCATCCGCTGCAGCTTTATTCGCTGGCGACACCGAACGGCGTCAAGGTGACGATCATGCTGGAGGAACTTCTGGCGCTCGGCCACAGCGGCGCCGAATACGATGCCTGGCTTATCAGGATCAACGACGGCGACCAGTTCGGCAGCGGCTTCGTCGAGGTCAACCCGAACTCGAAGATCCCGGCCATGATGGATCGCAGTGGGAAAAAGCCGGTCCGCATCTTCGAATCCGGCTCGATCCTGCTCTACCTCGCCGAAAAATTCGGCGAATTCCTGCCGACGGAGCAGCCGGCCCGCGCCGAGACCCTGTCATGGCTATTCTGGCAGGTGGGCTCGGCGCCCTATCTCGGTGGCGGCTTCGGCCATTTCTATGTCTATGCGCCAACGAAGATCGAATATGCCATCGACCGCTTCGCCATGGAAACCAAGCGGCAGATGGACGTGCTCGACCGACGCCTCGCCGAAAGCGAGTATTTAGGCGGCAGCGACTATACGATTGCCGACATTGCGGTGTGGCCCTGGTATGGCGGGCTGGCCAAGGGCCGCATGTATGACGATTCCGGCGAGTTCCTGCAGGTGGAGCAGTACAAGAACGTGCAGCGTTGGGCCGACGCCATCGACGCGCGGCCGGCGGTCAAGCGCGGCCGCATGGTCAACCGCACCTTCGGCGAGCCTTCGATGCAGTTGCACGAGCGCCATGATGCCAGCGATTTCGAGACCAAGACGCAAGACAAGCTCGCGGCAGCCAAAAGCTAAGCCGACGACGCGCCGATCTCTCGCCTTGTAGGGGGGATCGGCAGCTTCGGCTGACTGCTCAGGCCCGTCTCTACCGCCGCCATCCAAGCTGGCATCAACAAAAGGGAGCTTGCCAGCCGGTTGTAAAATGTGGCGTTAGGCACCGTCGTACAAGCAGCAGGCAGGTTTTCCCGCTAGCTCAAAAACGACGATATGAGTTGGGCCATATATATTAGTTGACTAAACTAGCGGAACGTCCAATGCACATTCCCAGAACCGAACATGTCCTGTCTAGACCATGATATCTATATGGGACATACTACATAAGCTGAACGCGACCTCGACGGTTTGGCGGCACAGCCCTCAGACGCCGCGGCTTTACCTCCGCGCTTTTCGCCCCGGATCCGTAGATCAACCGGACGACGAACAGGAAATATCCAACCTGCATGACGATCAAGGTCAAGATCGTCCAGGCCAGCGTCTTCCAGATTGAACCCGTCGCAAGGTAAGTCGAGATCGCCACGACGGACGATATGGTGGTCAGCCCCACCAGAAACCGTGGAAAGTTCATGACTTTTGCGCCGCCCCGTAACTCGCAACAGCCGGGACGAACTCCCCTAACCCATTACCCCGGACCAACGTTTTCACTATTTTGGCAATTGCGCAACCACCAAATAGAACTGCAGTTAACGCATGCTTCCGTGATCAAGGGCTGCGTGTCAGGTCACCAAGGTGGGCTGGCTTGGACGGCGGCTGCGCGTCCCTCCTCCCCGACCAGCTCTCCATACCCCCTCACAACCCCATCAAGCCCACGTATTCGCCACGTCTCCCCTTCGCACGCCTCGAGATAGGACTGGCCGAGCGGGACTTTCCCTCCGCCGTCCGGCAGGTCCAGCACGTAGACGGGATTGCAGATGCCGGACAGGCGCGCACGCAAGGCGCTGACCAGCGCCTGGCCCTCGGCGATCGTGGTGCGCCGGTGCGCCATGCCGGGCACGAGGTCGCCGTGGTGCAGGTAATAGGGTTTGACGCCAAGGCGATACATCAGCTCGCGGCACAGCTCTTCCAACACCTCGACCGTATCGTTCACGCCTTTCAGCAGAACGCTCTGGTTGAGCAGCACGAAGCCGCCCTGCCTTAAAGTACGGCAGGCCCGCTCGGTCGCCTCCGTGATTTCGCGTGGATGGTTGAAATGGGTGACGACAGTGACCATCAGCCGGCCCTGCAAGGCTTGAACCAACCGGCCGGTGACGCGCGACGGCAGCGCGACGGGTACGCGAGTGTGGATGCGCAACAGCCGTACGTGCTGGATCGCCTCGACACGGGCGCGGATTTCCGCCAGCGCCTTGTCCGGCAGCGACAGTGGGTCGCCGCCGGTCAGGATCACCTCGCGGATTTGCGGATGGGCCGCGACATAGGCGAAGGCCTCGTCGAGAGCTTCGCGCGTATAGCCGCGGCCGATCGAGGTCAGCTGCTCCTTGCGAAAGCAGAACCGGCAATAGACGGCGCATTGATAGGTCGGGAACAGCAAAACCCGGTCGGCATGTCGATGCGTCACTCTAGGCACGGGACTGAAGGCGTGGTCGGCGATCGGATCGTCGAGTTCGCCCTCCTGCTCTGCCAGTTCGTCGGGCGACGGGATGACCTGAAGCCGTATCGGATCGGCGGGGTCGTTCCAGTCGATCAGGTCGAGATAGGCCTTGGGGATGCGAACCTTGTGGCGCGTGGCCGCGGCTTCGGCCGCCGCCCGCTCGGCTGGCGACAGCGGCAGCGAATCCAGATCGCCTACATGCCGCACGCCCTCGCGAACATCGTCCCGCCATGCGGCATCCGCCTCGCGAGCGCGCCTGTCATCGGCTGTCATGACGGCCGCATCGACCGCCATGCTGGCGTCGGGGATGTCGGGATGTGAGGTCATTGCAGGCTCCTTGAATTTCGGCCGGGGTACAGCATCGGAGCCAGGACTTGAAGGCAATAAGCGGTGTTGGGCCGGGTTGGAGGGCGCGGCAGGAAGCCACAACCGGCCACTGATCGGCCCAATCGTCCAACATCGCTGAGGCACAACATTAGCTTGCGCTCATATTAGCTTGAGCGTATACACATAAACGGCCGGTGATCTACCCCCCAACCGGTTAGGCTCGGCGCCAGTCCCTCCCTACCCCTCAGGTCAACGACGCCGGGCCGCTCGGGGTCCGCCCGGTCGCCCGCGGCTGAGACCGGATCGTCGACCTCTTCGATGTCGATCATGCCCCCTGCTCGAGCAGCACCCAACTGAACATACCAGCTGAACACATCGGCGATGCCCGCGTCTCTCGGCCTTCCCGTCGCCGGCCGCGGTCGCTAATCTCGGATTGCGAAAAAGCTGGAGAAGAGCGTATGGCGAACGACTTGTCGCCAAGGCTTTTGGCGATTGTCAATGCGCTGCCCTTGCGGCAGGGCATGCGAGTGCTGGAGATCGGCTGCGGACCGGGTGCTGCAGCGCGCGAGATCGCGCGCCGGATCGGCGGCGGGCACGTGCTGGCGATCGACCGCTCGGCCAAGGCCATCGCGCAGGCCGGGGCCGCCTCGCGCGCCGAGATTGCGGCAGGCCGGCTGAGCCTTCGCCAGGTCGCCATCGAGGATTTCGAGTTGGAGGCCGATGAGAAGCACTTCGACATTGCCGTTGCGGTGCGCGTCGGCGCGCTGGACGGGCGTCATCCCGAAGCAGGAAAAATTGCCCTGCGACGGCTCGGCGCCGTGTTGACCGCGCAAGGCCGGCTGTTCATCGACGGCGGCGATCCGCTACGCGAAATTGCGATACACGGCTGAACAGCTCGTGCTTAGCCTCCGGAATCGAGCGGCAGAGCTGGGTGCGCGCCTCAGCTCCGCAACCCCGGCGCCTCCTGCCCGGTGCGCTCGACATATTCGGTATAGCCGCCGCCATAGGTGTGGATGCCCTCGGGCGTCAGTTCCAGCACCCGGTTCGACAGCGCCGCCAGGAAATGGCGGTCATGCGAGACGAACAGCATGGTTCCCTCGTACTGCGACAGTGCCGTGATCAGCATTTCCTTGGTGGCGATGTCGAGGTGGTTGGTCGGCTCGTCCAGCACCAGCAAATTGGGCGGATCGAACAGCATCAGCGCCATCACCAGCCGCGCCTTCTCGCCGCCCGACAGCACGCGGCACTTCTTCTCGATCTCGTCGCCGGAAAAGCCGAAGCAGCCGGCCAGCGCCCTGAGCGGCGCCTGGCCGGCCTGCGGAAATGCATCTTCCAGCGTCTGGAACACGGTGCGCTCGCCCTCCAGCACTTCCATGGCGTGCTGGGCGAAATAGCCCATCTTGACGCTAGGGCCGCGCGCCACCGTGCCATTGTCCGGCTCGGAAGCGCCGGCGACCAGCTTCAGCAGCGTCGACTTGCCGGCGCCGTTGACGCCCATGATGCACCAGCGCTCGCGGCGACGCACCTGAAAATCCAATCCCGCGTAGATCGAGCGGCTGCCATAGCCCTTGTGCACGTTCTTCAGCGTCACCACGTCCTCGCCGCAGCGCGGCGCCGGCTGAAAGTCGAACGATACCTTCTGGCGGCGCTTAGGCGGCTCGACCCGGTCGATCTTGTCCAGCTTCTTCACCCGGCTCTGCACCTGCGCGGCATGCGAGGCACGCGCCTTGAAGCGCTCGATGAAGGCGATCTCCTTGGCCAGCATCGCCTGCTGGCGCTCGAACTGCGCCTGCTGCTGGCGGTCGGCGATCGCCCGCTGCTGCTGGTAGAATTCGTAGTTGCCGGAGTAAGCGGTCAGCGAGCCGCCATCGATCTCGACCACCTTGTTGACGATGCGGTTCATGAACTCGCGGTCGTGCGAGGTCATCAGCAGCGCGCCGTCGTAGTTCTTCAGGAACTGCTCCAGCCAGATCAGGCTTTCGAGGTCGAGATGGTTGCTCGGCTCGTCGAGCAGCATGGCGTCGGGCCGCATCAAAAGGATCCTGGCCAGTGCCACGCGCATTTTCCAGCCGCCGGACAGCTTGCCGACGTCGCCGTCCATCATCTCCTGGCTGAAGCCAAGGCCGTCCAGCACCTCGCGAGCACGCCCATCCAGCGCGTAACCGTCGAGCTCCTCGAAGCGGTGCTGTGCCTCGCCGTAACGGGCGATGATCTCGTCCATTTCACCGGCGCGATCGGGGTCGCCCATCGCGTGCTCGAGCTCGCGCATCTCGGCCGCCACTTCGCTGACCGGCCCGGCGCCGTCCATCACTTCGGCAACGGCACTGCGGCCGGACATGTCGCCGACATCCTGGCTGAAATAACCTATAGTGACGCCGCGATCGACCGAGACCTGGCCCTCGTCAGGCTGCTCCTCGCCGTTGATCATGCGAAACAGCGTTGTCTTGCCGGCGCCGTTAGGCCCGACCAGCCCGACCTTCTCGCCCTTCTGCAACGCGGCGGACGCTTCGATGAAGACGATCTGCCGGCCGTTCTGCTTGCTGATGCTTTCGAGACGAATCATGGTTTTCCAGGAAAGGCCAAAGGAGAGTTCCCGCGCCAATACGCGATAGGCCGCGCCGGCGGAAGCCCGCAGTGGTGAGGCGCCCCGCGCCAAATTGTCTGAACCCTATCGTTGCATCGCCCGCCGGAATCGCTCGTCCAGCTGCTGGAACTCGGCAAAGAGCCCATCGCATGCCCGGCGACCCGCTTCGCATCGCATAGTCCGTGTTTGGTACCAACTGCCCTGCCGGTCCCTGCTGAGGCGATTGCAGGTTATGGCGGGATACGCCTGTTCGGTGGGCCTTGTGAAACTCCACTGTGTCAGCCCGTCAGCAGAAACGAACCGTTCGAAGCGGGATGAGGCAGCAACGCGACGCAACGCGGGAGACGCCCTCAGTTGCTCGACCAAATCCAGTGCGTCAGCACCGTGGAAACCGCACATCGTCGACGGCCCACGCGCGTCGCGGTGGATGCCTTCGTCCACAGTCTGGGCGTGCGAGGCGCCGTAGGTTGCGAGCATAATCGCGCCGACTACACGGAATCTTCTCACTGGAGCTTCCCTATTGGCTACTGCATTCCTTCAACACTGTTGGTTGCAGCAGGACCACTCACCCGATCCCGTCGCCTCATAGGCGCCGGCGGCGCGTCTGTCCTCAAGTCGCACCGGCCGGCACAAGGACACTACCGGTGAAGCGAGCGCCGCTCCGATGCCGCTCCGATGCATAACGACAGGCTCGCCGTTGACATGGACTTTGCGCTGGTTTTGGTCTTGGTCCCGGTCCCGATCTTGTCACTAAACCCAAGCGCGATGTTTATCTCGTCCGATCGCCTTCGCAAAGTAGCCGGCGGTCCGGACGATCACACCCGGCCCGATGTCCCGCCCTCGCCAAAAATCCGGGTCACCCAGTCGATGAACACGCGTACCCGTGGCGCGAGCTGGCGGTTCTGTGGGTAGAGCGCCGACAGCGGTGTCGGCGACGGCGGGTAATCCGGCAGCACTTCGACAAGCGTGCCGCGTGCGAAATCCCCGGCGAAGCGGTAATGCGGCGCCTGCACCAGGCCGAAGCCGAGACGCGCCAGCTCCGCCATCGTGTCGGAGCCGTTGACCGTCACCCGGCTCGGCAGCGTGACATAGCGCAACGCGCCGCCAACGGTGAATTCGAGCGGCATGATCTCGCCGGTCCGTGACGAGCGGAAGCCGACCATCAGATGGCCTTCCAGATCGTCGGGGGTTGCCGGCATGCCGTGCTTTTCGAGATAGGCGGGGCTGGCACAGGTGACTTCGCGCAATGTTGCCACCCGCCGCACGATCATACCGCTGTCGGCCTGTTCGCCGGAACGCAGCACGCAGTCGATGCCCTCGCGCACCAGATCGACCAGCCGGTCGCCGTCGCCGATATGCAGGTCGATCCCGGGGTAGCGGTCGAGGAATTCGGTGAGCCGCGGCAGGATGAAATGGCGGGCCATGAAGCCGTGCACGTCGATCCTCAAAAGGCCTTGCGGCTGCGCCGATTGAAAGCCGGCCTCGGCATCTTCGACATCGGCAAGAATGGCGAGGCAGCGCTGGTAATAGGCCTGGCCGTCCAATGTCGGCCTGACATGGCGCGTGGTGCGTTCCAGCAGCCTCACCCCCAGCCGCGCCTCGAGATCCTTGATCGCCTCGGTGGCGCTCGATCGCGACATCGACAGATCGGCGGCGGCCGCGGTGAAGCTGCCGCGCTCGATCACACGGACAAGCAGGCGCATCCGGTCGAGACTGTCCATCGCCATTGTTCGCCATATCCGAATGGTGTTGGCAAGTCCCGAGCGATTATCCCGCAGGATTTATCGCCTATTTTCAGCGGACAAGAATTGGAGAGCTGACATGACTGCGCGGAATGCAAAGGTGGCGCTGGTAACCGGCGCCTCGAAGGGTATCGGCGCCGAAATTGCCAGAAGGCTGGCACGCGACGGCTTTTCGGTCGTCGTCAACTATGCCAGGGGCGCCGAAGCAGCCGAAGGCGTGGTGCGCGGGATCGAAGCGGCGGGCGGCACGGCGATCGCCGTTCAGGCCGATGTCGGCGATCCCAAAGGCGTGGCGCATCTGTTCGACGCAGCCGAGCAGGCGTTTGGCGGCCTCGACGTGCTGGTCAACAACGCCGGCATCATGAAGCTCGCGCCGATCGCGCAGATGGACGACACCGGTTTTGAGCAGCAGGTCGCGGTGAACCTCGGTGGCGTCTTTCGTGGCATGCGCGAGGCCGCAAGAAGGCTGCGCGACGGCGGCCGCATCGTCAGCTTCTCGTCCAGCGTGGTCGGGCTCTACCAGCCGACCTACGGCGTTTACGCTGCCACCAAGGCCGGCGTCGAGGCGATGACGCATGTGCTGGCCAAGGAACTCGGGCCGCGCGGCATCACAGTCAATGTCGTTGCGCCGGGGCCGGTGGCCACCGAGCTGTTCCTCGGCGGCAAGTCTGAGGCACTGGTCGAAACGATCACCAGGATGATCCCGCTGGGGCGGCTCGGCCAGCCCGCCGACATCGCCGGCGTGGTGTCGTTCCTCGCCGGACCGGACAGCGGCTGGGTCAACGGCCAGGTGCTGCGCGCCAATGGCGGCACGGTCTGACTTTACCTCCAACAACCAACAGGAAATCGACGTCATGCCCTTTGCAAACTTCAAGGTACCTGAGCGCGCGCTGTCCGCCGCACAGAAGGAGGACCTCGTCCACAAGACCACAGCCCTGTTCGTCGAAATGTTCGGCGAAGGCGTGCGCCCCTACACCATGGTGCTGATCGAGGAGGTCGCCGATGGCGGCTACGGCCGCGCCGACGTGGTGTTCACGATTCCTGGGGCAGGATAAAATCCTGAACCCCAAGCACCGCCTTCACCCGCTCGAGCGCCAGCTCGTCATGAAGATTTCGATGGAAAAGACGTTGCAATAGGCGCCAAGGCCGCGCAGCGACGAGACGCGCAACGGCATGTCGGCAACGAAATGCCAGTTCACCCGCTGGTTCGGCGCGAACAGCTTCGTCAATCATGTGATCGCTTCAACTGCCGCGGCCGCGAGCGAACGCGGGTTCGGGGACGGCTAAGCTGCCGATGCCCTTCTTTGAGGGACCGTCAAGGGAGAGATTGCAGCTTGGCGGTCGCACGCTAGATCGCAGGCAGAGGCTAACGCGAGGCCAGCCATGGACGATTGGAAGCTACCTTGGGACGGCGGTTGCCTATGCGGCGGGATACGCTTTCGCGTAAGTGCCCCGCCCTTGCTGACGATGGCGTGTCACTGCACCGGCTGCCAGAAACTGAGCGCCAGCGCGTATTCCTTGACCATCGCCGTGCCGAGCGCCGGTTTCGCCGTCACCCAAGGCGAGCCGGCGGTCGGCGGCCTGCACGGCCCGCACCGGCAACTCTATTGCCGGGATTGCAAGAACTGGATGTTCACGCGTCCGCATGGCCTGGACTTTTTCGTCAACATTCGTGCGACCATGCTGGACGAACATCATTGGTATGTGCCTTTCGTCGAAGTCTTCTCATCGGAAAAGCTGCCCTGGGCTTCGACCGCCGCTACCCACAGTTTCGCTACGCAGCCCGACCTTGAGGGATACGCCCCTTTGATCGAAGCGTTCGCCCGTGAAGCGGCGCGGCCAACCTGACTGGTTGGCGCCCGGAAAGGCGGCGCCAGTTTTCGTGCTTCACCGCAACTCCGCCCAGACAGGCGCGTGGTCGCTGGCGCCGGTCTCGCCACGCACGTCGCGGTCGATACCCGCCGCGACCAGCCGGCGCGACAGTTTCTTGCTGAGCAAGATATGGTCGAGCCGCAGGCCGGCATCGCGCGGCCAGCGATTGCGGCGATAGTCCCAGAATGTGTAGAGCGTCTCCGTCGGGTGCTTCTTGCGCAGCGCGTCAAGCCAGCCCTGGTCGAGCAGCCGCTGGAACGACGCGCGGCTTTCCGGCTGCACCAGCGCGTTGTCGTCATAGGAGCGGGTCGGGTAGATGTCGCGCGCCTCGGGCACGATGTTGTAGTCGCCGGCCAGCACCACGGGCAGGCCGGTATCGAGCAACTGCGCCGCATGCGCCTCCAGCCTTTCGTGCCAGGCCAGCTTGTACTGGAATTTCGGGCCGGGCTGCGGGTTGCCATTCGGCGCGTAGAGCGAGGCGACGAGGATACCGTTGACCGCCGCTTCGATGTAGCGCGCCTGCTGATCGCTATCGTCGCCGGGCAGCGCCTCGCGGGTCAGAACGGGTTCTGAGCCCCGCGAAAGGATGGCGACGCCGTTCCAGGTGGGCTGCCCGACCCAAACCGCGCCGTAGCCGGCGGCCGCCAGCGCAGTGCGCGGAAACTGTGTCTGTCTCGCCTTGAGCTCCTGCAGGCAGGCGATGTCGGGTTTGGCGGCGGCCAGCCATGCGAGCAGGTTCGGCAGCCGGCTGTTGATGTTGTTGACGTTGAAGGTGGCGATCTTCATCGGCCTGCTTCAGCGCACGATGCGTTCGGTCCACGCCTTCACCGCATCAGCGAGCGTCTTCAGATGATCGGCGGTGGAGAAGCCGGAGATGTTTTTGCGCGGCTTCAGATCATGGTCGCCATCTTCCAGCCAGAGAATCTCGATCGCCTCGGACAGAGCATAGGTCGCGACCTCGTCTTTGATCCCGAACTCGTCGCGCGTGCCCTGGAGGATCAATGTCGGCGTCTTGAGATCGGCGAGGTGCTTTGTCCGAAGCTGCGTCGGTTTGTCCGGCGGATGGAACGGATAGCCGAGGCAAAGCAGGCCCGAGATCTCGCCCTTCGAAAACATCTCGTCGGCGATCATCGAAGCGACGCGTCCGCCCATCGAGTTGCCGCCGATGATGAGCGGCCCCTCCACGCCCTTCGCCCGGAGGTCGGCGATCGCCTTGACGTATTCCGGGTTAACCGTCTCGGCGCGCGGCGGCGGCTTGCGATGGCCGTAGCGGCGGGCGGCCATGTAGTGGAATTCAAAGCGCGCGACGCGGAAACCGGCCGCGGCGAGCGCTTTTGCCGTGGCTGTCAGCGAGGGCGAGTCCATAGGAGCGCCTGCGCCATGCGCGAGCAGGATGGTGATGGCGGCGGTGTCGGGGCCGTCGAAGAGGAAGGTGGTCATGGGGCGGCCCACTTATAGAGGCCGCGTTCCGTCCCACCCCCCTCTGTCCTACCGGACATCTCCCCCTCAAGGGGGGAGATTGGATGTCGCCGCCGGTTTCGCCAACCACTAAAGCTGAAAGGCACGCGGGGCACCGAAGCTGCCGATCTCCCCCCTTGAGGGGGAGATGTCCGGCAGGACAGAGGGGGGTGTTCAAGCGCAGGCATTGGATTACCTCACCCCGCCGACAGCCGCGCCAGCTGCAAATCCACGAACTGTATCCCCTTGGCCGCCATACGCGCCCATTCGGAATTGGCGTCGAGTTCGAGGTAGCGCACCCAGCGACGCCGCGCCTCGGCGAAATTGCCGGCGTCGAACTCCAGCCTCGCAAGGTTGAACACCGCGTCGGCATAATTGGGATCGAGTGCGATAGCCTTCAGCAAATGGCGGCGCGCCGAGGCTACCCGCCCCTCTTCGCTCATCAGCCCGGCAAGATTGAACCAGGCCTCGACGAAGCCGGGGTCGCACTTGATGGCGCGGGCATAGTCGTGCGCCGCCTCGGCCGCTTGGCCGGCGGCGCGCAGGCAGTTGGCGCGGTTGAAGGCGGCGATCGCATCGCTCGGGTCGATGGCCAGACAGCGCTGGTAGAGTGCCGCCGCCTGCTCGTGGTCTTCAGCCTCTTCCGCCGCCTCGGCATCGGCGAACAGCTCTTCCAGCGTGTCGTCATCCCGCGTTCCCAGATCGAACAGCAGCTGGCCGTCGAGTTCGCTCTGGCCTCCCTCGAGATAGATCGCGTCGGCCCGCCCATGCTGCGAGCCGACGGCGAGCGACTTGGCGGTGAGCGAGGCGACCGGGCCCGAGCGATGCACAGAGCGGGCGATCGCCCCCCATGAGGCGCCGCCGGCAACCAGCCCGGCATATTTGCGGGCGAGGATCAGGTCGCGAAAGGAATACGGTTCGCAATCATGCTCGAAGGCATCGAACAGCGACAAAAGGTCGAGATCCGCGCCGGTCAGCCGCGACTGGTCGATCAGCGACTGCCGCGACAGCGCCGAAGCCTCCGGCGCTTTCATCAGCCCGAGCAGGCGCAGGAAGCCGTTCTCGCTGACCAGCTTGCGCCCGGCCGCGCGCTCGGTGACGACGCGGCGTTCAATCTCGGTATCGCCGGCCCTGGCGAGCAACATGCGGCCCAACACGACATGTGTGGTGCGCCGAGTGACGCCGCGCCGCAACTGGCCGTGCCGGCGCTCGACCTCGCGCGCCGCCAGCCTGAGCGGAAAGGCGGCCAGCGCGCCGACGATACCGAAGACCGTGCCGGCGAGAGCCGTCACGCCTTGCTCTTGCCGACGGCTTTGAGAAGGTTCGCCTTGAGCGGGTTTTCCTTGGCCGCGGCGGCGCCGGCCTTGGCGGATTTCGCCGCGGGCTTGGCCGTTTCATCGGCCTTGCTCTTGGACTTGGCCGGCGGCTTGGCCGATTGCGACAGGCTCGCCTTCAGCGCATCCATGAGGTTGATGACATTGCCGCGCTCAGGCGCCGCCGCGATGATAGGCTTGTGGCCCTTGAGCTTCTCGCGGATCATCGCCATCAGCGCGATCTCGTAGCGGTCCTCGTAATTCTTTGGATCGAAGGTGGTTTCCTTCTGCTTGATCAGCGCTTCGGCCAATTGCAGCATTTCGGGATCGGGGTTTCCGGCCGGGATATTGCCGAAATATTCAGCCGTGCCACGCACTTCGTTCGGATTCCTCAAGGTGCAGACGAACATGCCGTTCTCGCGCGCGCCGATCGTCACGACGCGCTCGCGGCTGGACAGCACAAGGCGGGCGATCGCCAGCTTGCCCGATTTGCGCATCGCTTCGCGCAGCACGGCAAAGGTCTCCTCGGCCATTGCGCCATCCGGCGCCAGGTAATAGGGCGCGTCCTGATAGATGACGTCGACCGAATGCTCGTCGACAAAAGCCTCGATGTTCATCGTATGGTTGGATTCGATGCGCACCGCATCGAGATCGGAGTCCTCGATGATGATGTACTGCTTGTCCTCGTATTCGTAGCCCTTGACCAGGTCCGAACGCTCGACCAGCCCGAGCTCGGGGTCGACCGGCTTCATGTTGATGCGGTTGTGCGTCTTCTTGTGCAGCTGATTGAAGCTGATGCGTTCGCTGGCGCTCGTCGCCGGATAGAGCCGGACCGGACAGCTGACCAGACTGAGCTTGAGGTAACCTTTCCAACTTGCCCTGGGCGCCATGAAATACTCCTACGCGGCCTTGTGCTGTCGAACAGTTCGCAGCGTTCATTCGCCCGGAGGACGAACGGGACTGCCGAAATCCTACATTGCCCTTACAATACCGGGCCCTTACAATACCGGCAAATCCCTAGCGAAATCTTCCTCCGCTGAGAGCCGCCTGCACGCAAGAGGTCCCATGGCGAAGAATAATTCAAATTTTCCGGAGCGTCGATGGAGTCTGGGGCCCGCAGAACTACCTCGCGGTGGCTATCAACGGCAAATCCCGGGCGAAATCTTCCATGTCGGCCCAAGGGTCGCCTGACGTCGCCAGCAGGCCCGGCAGTGACGAATAATTCAGGTCCTGCGGGGCGTCGATGGATTCCAGGTCGCTCCAGCTCACCGGTGTCGAGGCCGGCAAATTGGTGCGGGCGCGCAGCGAATAGGGAGCCGCCGAGGTGTGGCCGCGCGCATTGCGGTGAAAATCGATGAAGATGCGCCGCTTGCGGTTCTCCTTGCCCATGGTGGTGGTGAAAGTGTCGGGCGCGGTGGCGGCAAGATGCGTGGAGATGGCGCCGGTCGCCTGGTGCAGTTTCTTCCAGTTCTGCTTTTGTGTCACCGGCACGGTGATGTGGATGCCGTGGCCCCCGGAGGTCTTGACGAACGGCACCAGCCCTAGCGCTTCGAGCTCGCTGCGAATATGCACCGCCGCCTCCACCACGTCGCGCCAGGCGATCCCCTCGCCCGGGTCGAGATCGAAAACGATCAAATCCGGCTTGTCGAGCCGCGTGCGATGGGTGCCCCAGGTGTGGAACTCGACGACGCCGAACTGCGCCAGCGCCAGATAGCCCTTGGCGTCTTCCACCGAGAGATAGGATTTGGTCTCGCCCTCGGAGTTGGTCGCCTCGAAGGTCGCCACGGATGACGGCATGCCGGTGAAGGCATGGCGCTGGAAGAAACAGTCCTGCGGTCTGCCGGTCGGGCAGCGCACCAGCGAGACCGGCCGGCCGAGAATGTGCGGCAGCATGAAATCGCCGACCAGCGCGTAATAGACGGCAATGTCGAGCTTGGTCGGGCCGGTCTTGCCGAATAGCCGCCGCGTCGGGTTGGTCACCCAGATGGTTGCGAGGTCGGCCTCGGCGATCAGCCGCTTGCGCTTGGCCGAAACCGGCGTCGACAGGCCGACGTCGCGCAGGCCGCGGAACACGGCATGGCGCAGCGCATTGTCGGTGGTCCGGTTGGCGTAGTGGATATGCGCCGAAAGCAGCGGCCGCACCCAGTTCATCTCGCGCATGATTTCGCGCGGAACACCTTCCGGCGCGGACGCCCCGGCGCGCAACGGCTCCAGCCGCGCCAGCAACTCGCCGGCGGTGGCGGCGTCGAAGCCGGTGCCGACCTTGCCGCGATAGTGCAGCTCGCCATCCTCGAATTCGCCGAGACCGAGTGCGGCCAGCCCCTCGGCCGCGTCGGAGACAGTGTAGCCGGCGATAACGAAATCGCCGGTCTGAAGCGCCTTGGTCTTGGTCCAGGTCTTGGTGCGGCCGCTCTGGTAGACCGCCGTAGCACGTTTCGAGACGACGCCCTCCAGCCCCATTTCCGATGCCTGGTCATAAAGCGCCTGGCCGTCGCCCTCGGCGTGATCGCTGTACTGGATGGCGGAGTTGGCGCCAAGACCGGACAGCAGCTGCGAAAGCAGCGTCTTGCGCCGGCGGAGCGGCACTTGCCTCAGGTCCCAGCCGTCGAGATAGAGAAGGTCGAAGGCATAGAAGTGGAGCTTGTTGCCGGCGCCTTCGGCCAGCGCATCCTGCAAAAGGGCAAAGCGGCTGATGCCCTTGGCGTCGAGCGCGACGACCTCGCCGTCGATGATCGCCTCGCGGCAGGGCAGCCTGGCGAAGGCAAGCGGCAGGTCGCCATAGCGCTTCGTCCAGTCGAGACCGGCGCGGGTGATCAGCCTGACCTTCCCGTCGGAAACATGCGCCATGGTGCGGTAGCCGTCGAACTTGATCTCGTGCAGCCAGGCTTCGTGCGTTTTTTCCGCGGGACCTTCGCCGCCCGGCGGTTTCGGAACCTGCGTCGCCAGTTGCGGCTCGATACGGGTGGGCGGCGGCGCCTTGACGGCGCCCGGCAATGCACCTGGCTTCAGCACCACCGGCTTGGCAGGCTTGGCGGCCGGCTTCGGCGTTGCCGCCAGTTCCTCGATGCGGCGCCCGGATTTGACACTTTCCGGCCGGGCTTCCAGTATGTCGAGCTTGGCGTCGGCGGCCAGATCACGCTCCTTGAACAGCAGCCAGTTCTTCTTGCCCTCATCCTCGCCGGGCTTCGGCTTCAGCCGCGCCAGCATCCAGCCGCCATTGAGCTTCTCGCCGGCGAGCCGGAACTTGAAGGAGCCGGTGCGCAGGCTCTTCTCGACGTCGTCCATCGGCGCCCAGATGCCGGTGTCCCAGACGATCATCGGCCCGCCGCCATATTCGCCCTCGGGAATGACACCTTCGAAGTCGATATATTCGAGCGGATGGTCCTCGGTCTCGACCGCCAGCCTTTTGTCGGCCGGATTGAGCGAGGGGCCGCGCGGCACCGCCCAGCTCTTCAGCACGTCGCCGACCTGGAGGCGAAGGTCGTAGTGGTCGGCGGTGGCGTGGTGCTTGTGAACGACGAAGCGGTTGCCTTCCCCGGCAACCAGCCCGCCGGCGGGTTCCGGCGTCCTCGTGAACTCGCGCTTCGCGCGATAGGCCTTGAGCTTCGAAGGAGCTGGCATGGACTAGACGTAGGTGGCGGGCAAAAGCAACGAGCGCAGCATCAAAATCCCATCGCAGCGGCGCTCCAATGTCACGGCATCGATCCCAGGGTCTCCGCGACGCAGCTTCGCTCCTGCTCCGCCCTGGGATGACGAAGGATGGGAGGTCACGCCGCTCAATCGTCGGTGGCCGGTGTCAATTCGAGTTCGGCCGGCGACAGGCCCTGCTGCAGCTGGCTGAGCCGGAATTCGTCGACCCAATAGGCCTCGCCGTCGACCAGCACGCGCGCGCTGTAGCTGCCGGCCGAAAAACGCTGCGCAGTGATGTACACCTTGTGGCGGTCGAGCGCCTTGCGCACCGCGGCGCGCTTGGATTTTTGGCTGGTAGCGGAACTGGCCATGCAATTTGCTCATACACGCAGAGCCGCAAGACAAGACGGCCGGCTCAAGGATGGCTGAGACGGGGTGTCGTGTCAATTTCGGCGAGCGAGCGTCCCACGACCGCCGGCGCATAGTGCCCGACGTCCATATATCAGGACGTGACACTTCCCCGGACTGGATGAAGCATCCCTCGAATGGATGAAGCTAAAAGCTCGAATTTATGCGTAGGCTCGTGGTGCACGTCTTCCAATTGGCGTCGCGGGATAGCAAGCCCCCGACCGAGGTCGCTTTTTTGACGAACGGAAAACGGACAGACATTGGCCTCAAAGCTGCGGTTCCACCTGCAAGCGGCGCCGAGTTGCTGAAATCCAGGGGCTGGTTTCGTGTCAAATGGCAAAAAATACTCTTGGCTAGTATGTTGATCGTCGGCGCGACAATTACGCTCTCGACTGCGTCCGCAGTTGAGATCGAAAAGCTGCGGCAGCAGGCGACCGCCGATCACACGGAGCTGGTGAGCGAAGCCGCCCAGGCGGCTTCGACGGATGCCGCCCCGCTCGATCGCCAGCTGGCCGAGCTCGCGGCTGAGATCGAAAAGCTGCGGCAGGACGCGACGATCGACCGCGCGACCGTGGCGCAACTGCGGACGCAGGTGAGCGAAGCCGCCCGGGCGCCGCCACCGGATTCGGCTACGCTCGATCGCCAGTTGACCGAACTTTTGGGTCAGATCGAAAAATTGCAGCAGGTGGCGGCGGGCGACAGCACGAACCTCCTCCAGTTGGTCGAAAAGCTGCGGCAGGACGCGACCGCCGACCGCGCGGCAGTGGCGCAGCTGCGGACGCAGGTAAGAGAAGCCGCCCGGGCACCGCCACCGGATGCGGTTACGCTCGACCGCCAGCGGACTGAACTCGCGGCCGAGATCGAAAAGTTGCGGCAGGGGGCGACCGCCGACCGCGCGGAGCTGGCGCAGTTGCGAGCGCAGGTGAGCGAAGGCGCCCGGGCGCCTCCGCCGGATGCGGTTGCGCTCGATCGCCAGCGGGCAGAGCTCGCGGCCGAGATCGAAAAGCTGCGGCAGGGGGCGACCGCCGACCGCGCGGAGCTGGCGCAGTTGCGAGCGCAGGTGAGCGAAGGCGCCCGGGCGCCTCCGCCGGATGCGGTTGCGCTCGATCG
>NZ_JAMYLM010000031.1:0-45252 GCF_040317995.1 Mesorhizobium sp. M1334 | reverse complement strand
CGTCAACAAGATAGAATCCGAACACGTTCGGATTGCCGAGGAAGGGGGTCATTTTCTCGATGAAGGATGAGGTTACGCCCTCGTGCTCATTCAGATACACCAGACCCTTCATGCCATCCGGCAATGCGTTGACCAGCGAAACATACTGAACGTCGGCCAGATTGAAGCCGGCGGTTGCGATCTCGGTGGCGGAACCACCCGATGCGTAGTGCAGAGTTGCCATCCATAATCCCTCATTTTGATTCGATAGCGCCCCGGGGATTGCCTACTAGAAGGTGTATATTAGCGCCAAATCACATACCTGCAGGCGTTGATAGAATGGTTGATCGGCGGCAGGATTGCCACATTGCAGCGAAAAATATACTCACAGATAGTTGACATTATGGGATGGAAAAACAATTTAATTGCCGAGATTCTCACGACGCTCCGAGTATATTGCAGATATTTCTATGATAGTATATTTGTTGCCGAAAAAATACGATAGAACATGATCGTTATCGTTTAAAAGAATTTAGTTTTTTATTAAAAATAGTTGACGAACGCGTCATTGCGAGTGGTGTTGGAGGTACTAACTATTTGAAGAAGAGCGACAAGAAATAAAATGTTTGGATTATAAAAGTCTCAAACTATAAGATCGGACGCCAAGCTGCGGCAGAAAAAACCGCTTTTCTCCACGAGATGCATTTGCCTACCAGCCAATTGAGCCGACATTAAGCTAAGATGCCAGCCGAATCGCGCTCTATGCTGGCGACACCAATTTGTTGTGGACAGACACCGCAGGTGCCAGTCCGCGACTAAGGTGTCTGCAACTGATATTACGACTCGGGAGATCGTCAGAAATCTGCGAATTGGCTGGGGCGCCAGGATTCGAACCTGGGAATGTCGGTACCAAAAACCGATGCCTTACCACTTGGCGACGCCCCAACAGCCGGAGCGTGCCCGCTGTGCGCGCGGCCTTATAGGACGAGCCGGGAGAAAGCTCAATGCCGACATATCGACTATGCGCGACCGATCCACCAATTTTGCAACACTACTTTGAACGGATCTATTCACCCCACACCGCCATTTCATTGCCAGCCGGATGGACGAAACGGAACCGCCTGCCGCCGGGGAATGAAAAGATCGGCTTGGCGATGGTGCCGCCGGCATTCTCGACGGCGCTCGATGTTTCCTCCAGCCTTTCGGATAGAGCACGGGTAGCGGCTTGGCCGGCGCATCTTCGGCATCGGCCTGAAAACCGCCGTCTAGGCAAAGGGTGAATGGGTTGGCCCTATACCAGAGAAAGACTCAGAGGCGGTGCGTAGAAGCCCTCACCCTGTTCAGCATTCGTGGTCGCCGGCATTTCCAGATAACCCAGCTTTCCAGTCAATCTCATCGCTCTGCCATTGTTCTCGCTATGTTCTGAAACCAAAGCTTTCTAAAAGCAGTCCTTTCGGCGCAGCTTTTTCTTAATCGATTGTAGGGGCCGGCCGGCCTGGTCGATGCCTTGCCTTTCGCACTGCAGCATCATATCGCTCGATTTGTCTGTATTTCCAATCTCCTGGAACCGGGGAGCAAGCATGACCAAATGGGTTTACACCTTTGGCGACGGCGCCGCGGAAGGCCGTGCCGGTGACCGCAATCTGCTCGGCGGCAAGGGCGCCAATCTTGCCGAAATGTGCAGCCTGGGCCTGCCAGTGCCGCCAGGCTTCACCATCACCACCGAAGTCTGTAACGCCTATTATGCCAACGGCCACACCTACCCGGCTTCGCTGGAAGCGGACGTTGCGGTGGCGCTTGACCACATAGGCCGGCTGACCGGGCGCTGTTTCGGCGATCCCTCGAAACTGCTTTTAGTATCGGTTCGCTCAGGTGCGCGCGCCTCGATGCCAGGCATGATGGACACCGTGCTCAATCTCGGCCTGAACGACGAGACGGTTGAAGCACTGGCCGCCGATTCAGGCGATCCGCGCTTTGCCTATGACAGCTACCGCCGTTTTATCCAGATGTATTCCGATGTCGTCATGGGCCTCGACCATGAGGTGTTCGAGGAAATCCTCGAAGACCAGAAGGGCGGCCTCGGCCGTGAGCTCGACACCGAGCTGACGGCCATCGAATGGCAAGGCGTGATCGCGCTCTACAAGGCCAAGGTCGAGGAGGAGCTTGGTCGACCCTTTCCGCAGGATCCGCACGAGCAGCTCTGGGGCGCCATCGGGGCGGTGTTTTCCAGTTGGATGAACAACCGCGCCATCACCTACCGGCGCCTGCACGATATCCCCGAAAGCTGGGGCACGGCGGTCAACGTCCAGGCCATGGTCTTCGGCAATATGGGCGACACCTCGGCCACCGGCGTCGCCTTCACCCGCAATCCGTCGACCGGCGAAAAGCAGCTCTATGGCGAGTTCCTGGTCAATGCCCAAGGCGAGGATGTCGTTGCCGGCATCCGCACGCCACAGAACATCACCGAGGCGGCGCGCATTGCCGCCGGTTCCGACAAGCCGTCGCTGCAGAAGCTGATGCCGGACGCCTTCCAGGCTTTCGTCAGCATCTCCGACCGCCTGGAAAAGCACTACCGCGACATGCAGGATCTCGAATTCACCATCGAGCGCGGCAAATTGTGGATGCTGCAGACCAGGTCCGGCAAGCGCACCGCCAAGGCGGCGCTGAAGATTGCCGTCGACATGGCCAGGGATGGACTGATTTCGAAGGAGGAGGCCGTCGCCCGCATCGATCCGGCCTCGCTCGACCAGTTGCTGCATCCGACAATCGATCCAAAAGCGGCGCGCGACATTATCGGCGTCGGCCTGCCGGCCTCCCCGGGTGCTGCGACCGGTGAGATCGCGTTTTCCTCGAACGATGCCGAGGAGGCCAAGACGCAGGGCCGCAAGGCGATCCTGGTGCGCATCGAGACCAGCCCCGAAGACATCCACGGCATGCATGCGGCCGAAGGCATCCTGACGACGCGCGGCGGCATGACCAGCCACGCCGCCGTGGTGGCGCGCGGCATGGGCAAGCCCTGCGTATCAGGAGCCGGCTCGCTGCGCGTCGACTACAAAGCCGGCACGCTGATGGCGATGGGCGCGACCTTCCGCAAGGGCGACATCATCACCATCGACGGCGGCAACGGCCAGGTGCTGAAGGGCGCCGTGCCGATGCTGCAGCCGGAACTCTCGGGCGATTTCGCCGCCATCATGGAATGGGCCGACGGCGCGCGCCGCATGAAGGTGCGCACCAATGCCGAGACGCCGCTCGATGCGCGCATGGCGCGCTCCTTCGGCGCCGAAGGCATCGGGCTTTGCCGCACCGAGCACATGTTCTTCGACGGCGACCGCATCGTTGCCATGCGCGAGATGATCCTGGCCGATACGGAAAATGACCGCCGAACGGCGCTGGCCAAGCTGTTGCCGATGCAGCGCTCCGATTTCCTCGAACTGTTCGAGATTATGGCCGGCCTGCCGGTGACGATCCGCCTGCTCGATCCGCCGCTGCACGAATTCCTGCCGAAGACCGAGGAGGAGGTGGCCGAGGTCGCCGCTGCCATGAACGTATCGCCGGACAAGCTCAGGCGGCGCACCGAAGCGCTGCACGAGTTTAATCCGATGCTCGGCCATCGCGGCTGCCGGCTCGCGGTCTCTTATCCCGAAATCGCCGAGATGCAGGCGCGCGCCATTTTCGAGGCAGCCGTCGAGGCCGGCAGGAAGGCCGGCGCGCTGGTGGTGCCCGAGATCATGGTGCCGCTGGTCGGGCTGGCGAAGGAGCTCGAATTCGTCAAGGCGCGCATCGATGCCGTCGCCAAGAGCGTGATGGAGGAAACCGGCGTCAAGATCACCTATCTTACCGGCACGATGATCGAACTGCCGCGCGCCGCGATCCGCGCTCATGTCATTGCCGAGGCGGCCGAATTCTTCTCTTTCGGCACCAACGATCTGACCCAGACCACCTTCGGCATCTCGCGCGACGATGCCGCCTCGTTTCTGGAGACCTATCGCCAGAAGGGCATCATCGAGCAGGATCCGTTCGTGTCGCTCGATATCGAGGGCGTCGGCGAACTGGTGCGGATGGCGGCCGAAAAAGGCAGGGCAACGCGGCCGGAGATCAAGCTCGGCATCTGCGGCGAGCATGGCGGCGACCCGGCCTCAATCCATTTTTGCGAGACGGTCGGCCTCGACTATGTCTCGTGCTCGCCCTATCGGGTCCCGATTGCCAGGCTGGCCGCCGCGCAGGCGGCAGTGCAGGCTGCAAAAGTCGGAGCGTGAATGGATCCAGACCGAAGATCTCGGACAGACACGCTGGCGAACCATCGATCCATGGAAATGCCCTGCCGCCTGACGTCGACGTGGCACGCGCCGCGATCCTTGGAGCGTGACGGCCTGCTTGCAGTACTGGCTAATGGATCCATCCGCGCACCAAGCAAGGTGATGTTTTCGACCCGCCGTGTGAAATGGCCGCGGGATGGTGCACATGTCAGATGATGAACCAACCGCTGCGGCGCCTTGGTCGGTGAAGTCCGAACTCTGCGCCGTCGGCCGCGACAAGCCGCTGCTCGCGGTGCTGGCGGCGATCCTCTGCCTCTATTGTGCGTTTATCGCCGGACCGATCGTCTACGCGATTCTCGGCACTGATGCCTCGGTGCTGGATCAGGAACCGCCGTGCGCGCCAAACTTCCGAGACCGCTCGACTAGTCCCAGAAATAGTCGGCGGGCAGGCATTGACTCTTCTGCCACGGAAAGTCTTGATGCTGCATTGCACAATGGGGTGGCGGAAGAGCGATGGCAGTACGTATCAGAATGCCAGGCGGCACGCTGAAGGTGAAAGTGTACCGCGAATTGCGCGATCGCGAGCGCACCCGCCGCATACCCGTCGTCAAGATCGGCCGGATCTATTTCACCTGGTGGTCGAACCGCCAGCGCTTGGTTGGCGATCAGTCGCCAGGGTGACGCATATTTTTCGGCTGCCATGCGCCTGGGAAAGCCCGCGCAGGGCCAGCTCGCAACATAAGTTGATGATGCTGCTGTACGGAAGATCTCTACTTACCGCATTGCACATTATTGCTGCGTTGCACAACGGAGGTTGGACCAATGGCAATGCGTGCCAGGTTGCCTGGCGGCACTCTGAAGATGAAGACCTATCGTGAGTTGCGAGCCCGGGAACGCGACCGCCGCGTGCCTGTGATGAAGATGGGTTCGCTTTATTTCGTCTGGTGGTCGAAGAGCCAGGAACTTCACCAGAAGCCGCAGCACAACCTTCGGTGAAATCTACTTCGCTCTTACTATGGTCAGTGTGTGCCTGGAACTGCATACGACTCAACATTGAGTATGGAATAGCCCCGTCTGAAGTCGGGTTCGAGCCATCGGGATTGCGTGCCAGAGAAACGTGCCGCTGGTCGAACGCGAACGAGGCTTTCGTCTCAAAGCTGGTGGTCAAGCGATTGTTCGCGCATTTGCGCGAGCGCCTTCACGCACGACTAAGGCCGTGGAGCACGCACCGTAGCCTGCTTCCGTGATGCCGGTCTTGGATCGTCGCCTTCGACCTTAATCTGGTCGATCTGGAACTGATAGATGCGCCGCGCAAGCGGCGGTACAGGCTGCAAAGAACGGCCGCGGACAAGACTTGGAGTCCACCGGCATCTGACCTTACCGATTTGTAACCAAATTCACGCGAACGTGCGCGTGACGGCTCCAAATCCCGACATCGTTTCTGCCCAGTTTCAGGCCCCGAACCCGCCCCGGTGCCAGAAACAGATGTTGCAGAACCCGCCCGCGCACGTCCGCTCGATTCTCATCCTCCAGACGAAATTCATCGGCGATCTTGTCCTCGCCTCGGCGCTCGCCAGAAACCTGCGCCTCGAATATCCAAAGGCCAGGATCGTGTTCCTTTGCGAGGCGAGCTTTGCCAGTTTCCTGACGGCTCATGGCATCGCCTCGGACGTGGTGGCGTTCCGGCGCGCCCGGATGCGTGGCACCCCACTGGAGCGTGGCCGCGAGCTTTACGCGATGGTGCGCGCTCTGCGCCGGTTCCGGTTTGACCTGACCATCGACCTGGCCGATTCCAAAACCTCACGCATTATCGTCAGGCTCGTCAACGCCAAGACCCGCGTCGGATATGATCCTCCCGAAAAACCGTTGCGCTGGATGGAACGCCAGCCCGCCAACGTCCTGGCCAAGCCGTTTGGCTTTGGTGGCCAGCATTATCTCTACCGCTATCTTTCGCCGCTTGAGGCGCTTGGCGTGGAGTTGCGTGCGCAGGTCCCAACGATTCAGCCGCTGCCGCTGGAGACCGCCAAGGCATTGGCGCTTCTCGACCGGCATCATCTTCGGCGTAACGCCTTCATAGCCGTTCATGCGGGAGCGAGCTTCCGGGGGCGGCAATGGCAACCGGAACGTTTTGCGCTGGCGATCGACGAGCTCTCGCGACAGACCGGGTTGGACTTCCTGCTTGTCGGCGGCCCCGGTGAACGGGCATCTGCCGAGCGCATCCTCGCCACGGCCGCTTCGCCAGTCGTCGACGTGGTCGGGGCGCTGTCGCTGGCAACGCTGCTGGCGGTCCTCGGCCAGGCACGCCTGTTTCTGGGGAACGAGAGTGGCCCGATGCACATGGCCGCCGCCGCGGGAACGCCTGTTGTCGGCCTCTTCGGCCTGACCGACCCCGTCGTCTGGGGTCCTGTCGGCGTGGCCAGTGTTACGCCGCGGCCCTCCATGCCTTGCGAGTGCATAGCCAGGGACCTGTGCCGCCGTCCCGATCCGAGCAAGGCTTTCTGCGTCTGGCGACTAGAGGTCAAAGCGGTTGTCGACGCGGTGCGCGCGATCCTTTCACGTACGGTTAAGGACGTCGAGCACGCATTGTGACCTCGTGCTTGCCAAAGGTCAGGCCGGCAGTCAAATTGCCGCTGCCGACGCTTTTGCAGGGGCACCGTCCCGATTTCCGCCTTGATGCCGGTCTTGGGGTCGCCGCTTCAACTTTGATCCGGCCGACCTGGAAGTAATCAATGCGCCTGTTCCAAAAGCATTTTTGCGCCATTGCGATATCGCTGTGGGCTGCCTCGCCCGGCAACGCCCAGTTGCTCGTCGAACCGACACTGCACATCAAGGCTGAGGCGGGCAGCGGCCGCGTCGCGCTGACGCTCGATGCCTGCGGCGGGCGGACCGATACAAGAATTCTCTCGGCGCTGGTGGCAAACAAGATTCCCGCCACCATTTTCGTCACCGGCATCTGGCTGAAGCACAACGCCGCCGCCGTCGAGATCATGCGGGCGCATCCTGAACTGTTTGAATTGGAAAACCATGGCGGCCGCCATGTTCCGGCCGTCGACACGCCGCAAAGGATCTACGGCATTCGCAGTGCCGGCAGCCCGGAGGCCGTGCTGGCCGAGGTCGAATCGGGTGCTGCCGCTCTTGCCGTGACCGGCGAACCGGCGCCGAAATGGTTTCGCGGCGCAACCGCCGAATACAGCCCGTCGGCAATCGCGATGATACGCAAGCTTGGCTTCAAGATCGCCGGATTCTCGATTAACGGCGACGGCGGCTCATTGCTCGGTGCAAAAGAGACCGCCCGGCGCATTGCCGCGGCAAAGGACGGCGACGTCATCATCGCTCACATCAACCAGCCAACCCATGCGGCCGGCGAAGGCGTGGTGCAAGGCCTCCTGGCGCTGAAGAACAAGGGCCTCACCTTCGTGCGTCTCGACGATGCCGTCGGCGTCGGCGATGAAGGCACCACCGACTGATCAGTCAGGCGTGGCCTCGATGGTCACCTTGTTCGGATAGAATGCGCCGTGATCGCGGATATCGGCCATCTCGTCGAACGGCCGCTCATAGGCCCACATCGCATCCTTGCCTGCATCGCCGGCGGGCAGCACGCTCCAATAGCTGGCATCGCCCTTATAGGGGCAATGGGTCGAATATTCCGTCTTGCCAAGGTGTTTAAAGTCGATGTCGCCGAACGGAATGTAGAAAACCGGAGGGTAGGGCGATTCGGTCAGCACTTTGACCTTGCTGGACGAGGCGATGATGGTATCGCCGGCGCGCACCGTCACGGTGCCCTTATAAGGCTCGACGGTGATGACCTTGCCCGGATTGCGCTGAAAGCCTGATGCCGGGTTTGCGATCTGGTCCATGTCGGATCTCCTTGCCTCAACCCAAGATGTGTCTGGCAAGAGCCTCGCGCAAGAGCTGCCTGCCACCAGGCGGTGTCGCCCGCAGGCTACAGTCTTGCGCTTCCCCTGGTATCCGCTTGGAATCAGGCCGCGGCCTGGAATGCGTCCATCAGCCCGGCATAGGCGGCGGCAATGCCGGCCACCGGATTGGTGCTTTTCGAGGTGGTCTCGACCTTCAGCGCACCACCGCTGGTCGGCAAGGTGAGCAGCAGGAACTGGCGATTGCCGCCATCGCCGACCGATGCGGCGGCGACGTGCTGGCTTTCGCCCTCGTTCTCGACGCACATCTTGAACAAGAGCGTGCCGCCGACCGCTTCGAGGGCGCCACCGACCACCTCGACGAATTCATCTTCGGAAACGGTTTTGGCGTCGGGCACCAGATCGGCCTGCGCGACATCGGCTGCCACCAGATCGGCCAGACTTTCGGCAAGCGTATTTTCGAGGGCTTCGTCGTCGAGCTGCGCGTCCATGCGACACCTCTTTTATTAGCCAATCGCACCCCGCCCGTTAATCAACGTTAACGCCGAGCATGGCCGGATTGTGGCGAATTCCGCCTCATTTCGCCCTATGCACCGCTCCAGCCCGGTCACCGCTGGACAATCCGCCAGTTCGTCCCACAATGGGGAAAAAAATATTGGGAGGAACAAGATGCTCGGGCTGATGCAGGAATGGCCGCTGCTTTGCCACAAGCTGATCGACAATGCCGAGAGGCAGCACGGCAGACGCGAGATCGTGTCGCGCTCGATCGAAGGGCCTATCGTGCGTAGCACATATGCCGAAATTCACCATCGTGCCCTGAAGGTCGCCGAGCGGCTCGAGCGTGATGGTTTCGGGCTTGGCGACCGCATCGCGACCCTGGCCTGGAACACCGCGCGCCACATCGAGGCCTGGTACGGCATCATGGGTGTCGGCGCGATCTATCACACGCTCAACCCGCGGCTCTTTCCCGAGCAGATCACCTGGATCATGAACAATGCCGAGGATAAGGCGATCTTCGTCGACCTGACCTTTCTGCCGCTCCTCGAAAAGATCGCCGGCGCGGTCAAGTCGCTGAAGCAGGTTATTGTGCTGACCGACAAGGTGCATTTGCCGAAGACAGCGCTGCCCAATGTCGTTGCCTATGAAGAATGGCTTGCTCAAGCCGACGGCAACTTCGCCTGGAAGACATTCGATGAAAACACCGCCGCCGGCATGTGCTACACCTCGGGCACGACGGGCGACCCGAAGGGCGTCCTCTACAGCCATCGTTCGAACGTGCTGCACGCCATGATCGCCGCGATGCCCGACGCCATGGGCCTGTCGTCACGCGATACCATATTGCCGGTCGTGCCGATGTTTCACGCCAACGCCTGGGGCCTTGCCCAGAGCGCGCCGATGATTGGCGCCAAGCTGGTCATGCCCGGCTGCAAGATGGATGGCGCTTCGCTCTACGAGCTGCTCGACGCCGAGCAGGTGACCTTCAGCGCCGCCGTTCCGACGGTGTGGATGATGCTCCTCCAGCATCTCGAAGAGACCGGCAAGAAACTTCCCTATCTGCAGAAAGTCGTCATCGGCGGCGCGTCCTGTCCACGCGCGATCACGACGAAGTTCCAGGACAATTACGATGTCCAGGTCGTCCACGCCTGGGGCATGACCGAGATGTCGCCGCTCGGCACGCTGTGCACCCTAAAGCCGGACCATGCCGGGCTGAAGGGCGAGGCCCGCCTAAGCGTCCAGCAGAAGCAGGGCTTTACGCCGTTCGGCATCGAAATGACGGTGACGGACGACGCCGGCAACGAACTGCCGTGGGACGGCAAGACCTTCGGCAGGCTCAAGGTCCGCGGGCCGGCCGTCGCGCGCGCCTATTATGGCGGCATCGGATCCGAACAGTTCGATCAAGACGGCTGGTTCGATACCGGTGACGTCGCGCACATCGATCTCGGCGGCTATATGCAGATCACCGATCGCGCCAAGGACGTGATCAAGTCGGGCGGCGAATGGATCTCGACCATTGAGCTCGAGAACCTTGCGGTCGGCCATCCCGATGTGGCGGAGGCCGCCGCCATCGGCATTCCGCATTCGAAATGGGGCGAGCGGCCTTTGCTCGTGGTCGTGCGTAAGCCGGGCAGGGAGCCGACCAAGACGGATATCCTCGCTTTCATGGACGGCAAGGTGGCGAAGTGGTGGATGCCGGACGACGTCGCCTTTGTCGGCGAAATCCCACACACCGCTGCCGGCAAGATCCAGAAGATTACCTTGCGTCAGCAGTTCCGGGATTATCACCTGCCCACGAATTGACCGGAGATGCGGCGTCTTTGCGCCTTCAAGCCGCCGCTGAAAGGCACTATGCCTTTGTTCGGGTTGGGGCAGCGCGGAAAACAATGACGGGAATTCCCGAGCGACAAACGTCGAGGGCTGCCGGTTGGTCGCGGCGCGCCGGCGCGTTTTCGGCAGTCCTGCTGCTGACCGCTCTCATCGGCCATCGCTATGACTTCGTCGAGACCCCAGCTTTCCTGTGGGTGCTTGGCATCGTCGCGTTGCTGGCAGCATTTGCGCTTCTGTTCGCCGGATTTGCGTTTGCGCGATTGTGGAATTTCGGCGATCGCGGTGGCCAAGACCTGACCGCCGGCGCCTTCCTGGCGCTTCTGGTGCTCGTCCCATACGGTGTCGCGGCCTATTGGGCGGCGACCTATCCGCCGCTGCGCGACATCTCGACGGATCTGGACGACCCGCCGGCGCTCGATATTTCTACCCGGACAAAGGACATGAACGAGCTTTTGCCGCCGACGCCCGGCGAGCAGCGCCTGCAAATCGAAGCTTATCCGCTTGTTACCGGACGCAGCTACACCTTGCCATTCGATCGCGTTCTGGAGGCGGTCAAAACCGTGCTCGATCGGCGCGGCTGGCAGCTCACGGCGCCGTTTCCCGACGCAGCAGGGCAAAGCGACGTGACGGTCGATGCGCTGGCCAAGAGCTTGCTGCTTGACCTTCCGGCCGATGTCGCCATCCGCGTGACCGACGACGGCGACGTGGTCATCGTCGATATGCGCTCGGCCTCGCGTTACGGCCGCCATGATCTTGGCGACAACGCAGCGCGCATCACCGATTTCCTTGCCGAACTCGACCAGGAAGTCGCCGGCCAGGTGGGCGTGGCGCCGGCGGAATGATGTCGGGAGGGTACTACTTTGCCGGCGAATAGATGCCGTCGATAGCCGGCGCGCCATCGGTGTGGACCAGGCCGCGCGCCACCAGGTCTTCCAGATGGGCAAGCACCGACAGGCCGGCCGCGCCATGCAGGCGCGGGTCGGTGTCTCGATAGATCACCTCCACCATGTCCTTGATTGCCCGATCGCCGCTGTTGATCCGCTCCAGAATTGCCCGTTCGCGCATTTTGCGATGCGTTTTCAATCCGCGCATGAAGTTGCGCGGCTCGGGCACCGGCCCGCCATGGCCGGGCAACAGCAGCCGGTCGTCACGTTCGATCAGCCGGTCGAGCGATGTCATGTAGTCCGCCATCGCGCCGTCCGGCGGCGCGACGATCGTGGTTGCCCACGCCATCACGTGGTCGGCCGAGAAAAGGATGCCAGTTCCTTCCAGTGCGAAGGCTGCGTGGTTGGCGGTATGGCCGGGCGTCAGCACCGTCCGGATCGCCCAGCCGTCGCCGTCGATCACCATATCGTCCGGCAGCGCGATATCAGGAACAAAGTCGGTGTCGGCACTGGCATCGAGCGGACTGACCTCGCCGGTACGCAACGGCCGCGCCGGACGATGTCGGCCTTCCGCCAGAACCGCCGCACCGGTATGCTGCTTCAGCCGCGCCGCCAGCGGCGAATGGTCGCGATGCGTGTGGCTGACGAAGATATGGCTGACCGGCCTGGTCCCGATCGCTTCAAGCAGTGTTCTAAGATGTGCCTCGTCATCCGGTCCGGGATCGATCACCGCCAGCGTCTCGCGTCCGACAATATAGCTGTTGGTTCCGTGAAAGGTGAACGGGCTTGGGTTCCTGGCGGTGACGCGTTGAATACCAGGCGCAACGGCTACGCGCTGGCCGTAGGCTGGGTCGAAGCGTGTGTCGAATTTCAGCGCCATGCGAACGTCGCGACTTTTTTGGGGCGAGGGCAAAACCGATTGCCGCATAGCACGGAAGCCAATATAGGAAAACGCAAGGCCGCGTTCGGCGGCAATCCGGAACGGGGAAGACCATGGCAATTGCAACGACGATGCGTCCGCTCATTTCTCTCGCTTTGCCCGAAAAGGGCGCGGCCCGCCTGGCGGGACAGCTTCTGCTGGCGTTCGCCGGAACGCTGCTGCTGATCTTGTCGGCCAAGACCAAGGTCATGCTCGGTCCGGTTGATATCTCGATGCAGACGCTCGCCGTCTTCCTGATCGCTGCCTCCTTCGGCATGCGCCTTGGCGTCGCCACGCTACTTCTCTATATGGCCGAGGGCGCATTGGGCCTTCCGGTCTTCCAGAGCACGCCCGAAAAGGGCATCGGTATCGCTTACATGCTGGGTTCGACCGGCGGTTATCTTGCCGGCTTCGTCGTCATGGCGGCGATCGTCGGCTGGGCTGCCGACCGTGGCTGGGATCGCCATCCTATCAAGCTCTTCAATGCCATGCTGGTGGCCGAGATCGTCATGATGGCAATGGGCTTTGCCTGGCTGGCGCTGTTGATCGGCCCGGAAAAGTCCTGGCAGTTCGGGGTGGTGCCCTTTATCGTCGGCGATCTGATCAAGGTTGCGTTGGCCGCGAGCCTGGTGCCGGCTGTCTGGTCGCTGCTGAAGCGTTCGTGAATCCGCTCACGCGAAACTGAAGTCAAAAACGGAACTGCACGTTGCATCGCCGTCACCATGTTATTGCCTGAATCCCATGACTTGATGGTAAGCTGTTCTGCGCGACAACCTGTCGAATGGTTTTCGCCATAGTTGGTGTGGCCGTGCAGGATCTCTCCCGCTGGCGGCGGGCTTGTGCGCGACGCCATGCAGCGAGCCCGTCACATTAGCTTCAAGTCGACGGACTAAGTACCACCAACGGGCGATTCGTCACGACCAGCGGTACCAAGCACCTACGTATGGAAATAAATTGCTCGACATAGCATCTCAGCCAGCTGAAAAAGAAAGCGGCTCGATGATTATTTAGGCACAGCTAAATTTCTGGACAATGCGTAGGAAATTCTTAACCCAACCGCCTTGACTCTAGTGGCTTGGTTGCTTGCTGGTATCCACACACTGTCGTAACCGTTGACCTGAGATCATGCCGCCGACCGCCGAAGGGAAGACACGTGAGTAGCGCGGAAAAAACAACGACCAACGCGACCTCCCTGTCGTCACAGCCGACCGCCGCGCCGGCAACCCGCTGGTACGCGGCCAGCGTCTTTCCCGGGAAGGAGCATGTCGCCGAACGGCATCTCCGGATTCAGAGATTTCAGCCGTTTGTACCTCGCTGCGAGAAAACCGTGCGTCATGCCCGGCGGCTCGAAACACGAGTTGCGGCTTATTTCCCCGGTTATATGTTCATCGCCCTTGACGTCGCGCTGCAACGTTGGCGCTCGATCAACGGAACGTTCGGTGTTCGCTCCCTCGTCATGCAAGGGGACCGGCCTTTGCCTGTCCCCTCCGGTCTGGTAGAGCGCTTCATTGCATTGACCGGCAAGGATGGGCTGCTTGATTTCAGTGGAGGCCTCGCAGCCGGTGCCTCGGTCCGAATCCTTTCGGGCCCTCTCGCGGAAATGATCGGTCGCCTTGACCGGCTCGATCCAGCCGGAAGGGCTCGGGTTCTGGTTGCCATCATGAATGGCGAGATACCTGTCGATCTTGATACCAGGGATCTCGTAGCAATCGCATAAATCGCAGCATCAAGGTGCGGCGAGGTGAAGTAAATTGTTGTCGGATCGGCTCTCGGGTTTCACCCGGGAGTGCGGTAGCCGTTCTTCGGTGGGACCAGGCGCTGTCTGGCGAGGTCGTCTCGTCGGCGCTGATTGAGGATACGCGTTATGCGAATAACAATGATTGGTGCCGGCTATGTAGGGCTCGTCTCGGGCGCCTGCTTCGCCGACTTTGGCCATCAGGTCTGCTGCGTCGATCGTGATGCGGAAAAGCTTGCCCTGCTCAAACTCGGCAAGATACCGATCTATGAGCCAGGGCTCGACGACCTCGTCACCACGAACACCGCGCAAGGCCGCTTGCGTTTCGACGACAATCTGGCGGATGCTGTTTCTCAATCGGATGTCGTCTTCATTGCCGTAGGCACGCCATCACGGCGCGGCGATGGCCATGCCGACCTGTCCTTCGTCTATGACGCGGCCGCCGAAGTTGGTCGCGCGCTCAAGGGGTTTACGGTCGTGGTGACGAAATCGACCGTTCCCGTCGGGACTGGCGATGAGGTGGAACGGATCATCCGCGAGCAAAATCCCACCGCCGATTTTGCGGTGGTCTCCAATCCGGAATTTCTTCGCGAAGGATCGGCGATCGAGGACTTCAAGCGGCCCGACCGCATCATTGTCGGCACCGATGCCGAACGGGCCAGAGCCGTCATGGGCGAGATCTATCGCCCGCTCTCGCTGAATGTCGCGCCGATATTCTATACGAGCCGGCGTACGGCTGAGCTTACCAAATATGCCGGTAATGCGTTTCTGGCCATGAAGATCACCTTCATCAACGAAATTGCCGATCTCTGCGAACGGTTGGGAGCCGATGTGCAGGATGTCGCGCGCGGCATCGGCATGGACAACCGCATCGGCGCAAAGTTTCTTCACGCCGGGCCGGGTTATGGCGGCTCCTGTTTCCCGAAAGACACCCTGGCGTTGGTCAAGACCGCGCAGGACGCGGCAAGCCCTGTCCGGCTTATTGAAACGACGGTCTCGATAAATGACCAGCGCAAGCGGGCGATGGCGCGCAAGGTTGTCGAGGCCTGCGGCGGCTCGGTGCGCGGAAAGACCATCGGCATTCTCGGCCTTACGTTCAAGCCAAACACCGACGATATGCGCGATGCCCCCTCATTGGCCATCATTCAGGCGCTCAAGGATGCCGGCGCTTCGATCAAGGCCTATGATCCGGTCGGCATGGAGCAGGCGCGCAAGATGATAGAGGGCATTGAATTCGGGGAAAGCGCCTACGCGGTAGCTGAGGGCTCGCATGCGATCGTCATCGTCACCGAGTGGAATGCGTTTCGGTCATTGGATCTGAAGCGGCTCCGTGCACTCATGGCGACGCCGGTGATGGTTGATCTGCGAAACGTCTACCGCGGCGAGGACGTCGTTAGGGAAGGCATGGCCTATTCGAGCATCGGTCGAGAGCGGCATGTTGTCAGGTGAACGTCCGGGTTGATTCGCGGGATTCAAATTGATCGCCACCACCATCCATTTACCCAACAAACGGCATCTGCTGCTCCGGATGCGCTTTCAGCTGCTTGGCGGATTGACATTCGCGATTCTGCTGCCGGCGCTGATCCGCCTGTCGGTCGATCAGGAGGTGATCCGGTCACCGAACCTGCAGGTCACGATCTTTGCGGCGCTTGTCGCTCACACGACAGGTTATTTCTTCTATAAGCGCATCGGCAATTTCCCGGGCGTTGCAGCGGCCGGCTATATCCTGCCAACCTTCGCCCTGACCTACGGCCTAGTGTTCGCGACGATCTTCTTCTTTAGGTTCGATTACAGCCGGTTCCAGGCCGCGGCGAGCTTCATTCAATCGACATTGTGGTATTTTGGTTTGAGCTTGGCCACCCGGCGGCTCGACGCACACCGACTGGCGATAATTCCCGGCGGAGACGTCAACCGGCTGGAGAGCATACCGGGCGTTAGCTGGCACAAAATTCATTCACCTGACACGGTCGTCGAGTACGCAAGCGGCGTGGTGGCCGATCTTCGAGCCGACCTTTCAGATGAATGGGAGCGGTATATTGCCGACAGCGCGCTCTCGGGAACGCCGGTCTATCATGTCAAGCAAATAAGCGAGTCGCTCACAGGCAGGGTAGAGATCGAGCATCTTTCTGAAAATACTCTAGGCTCCTTGAATCCAAACCAGGCTTACCTGAAAATAAAGCAGGCGATAGACTGGGCCTCTGCATTGTTGGTACTTGTTGTTTTCTCGCCATTGCTGTTGTTCGTGGCGATCGCTGTAAAGATCGATTCGCCTGGACCGGCGCTATTTAGACAGAAGCGAATGGGCTATAGAGGCCATCCCTATGAGGTCTACAAGTTTCGAACGATGAAGCTCAGCGACATAGCTGTCGACGAGAAGGAAGCGGCCATTACGAAGGCCGGCGACGCACGCATCACCCGTTTGGGGCAGTTCTTGAGAAAATCCAGGATCGACGAGTTGCCGCAGGCCTTCAACATCTTGCGCGGCGAGATGAGCTGGATCGGTCCGCGGCCGGAAGCGCTCGTGCTCTCGAAATGGTACGAGGCGGAGCTGCCATTCTATCGATACCGGCACATCGTGCGGCCCGGCATTACCGGATGGGCGCAAGTCAACCAAGGCCACGTCGCGGCTGTTGACGATGTCTTGGAAAAGCTTCACTACGACTTCTACTATATCAAGAATTTCTCCCCTTGGCTCGACGTGCTGATCGTGTTTCGTACCATCCGAACCATGCTGACGGGCTTTGGCGCACGTTGACAAGGTGACAAAGATCAGTAGTCGACGTAATCAAGCCGCCGCTCGCAAGCCTCACATCTTCAGTTTTTGAAGTGGGTATTTTGTAATGTCCAAAGCTACGCTGATCAGCGTTGAGAATATCGTCTTACCGACCCCGGAGAAGCACAATGACTAGGAAAACCGCACTCATTACCGGCATCACCGGCCAGGATGGCGCCTATCTGGCGGAACTTCTTTTGGCAAAGGGCTACAATGTCCATGGTATCAAGCGGCGGTCGTCGTCGTTCAACACCGGTCGCATCGACAATCTCTACCAGGATCCTCACGAAAAGGACGTAAGGCTGTCGCTGCACTACGGTGATATGACCGACGCCACCAACCTCATCCGCATCGTCCAGGAAGTGCAGCCAGACGAGATTTATAATCTCGCCGCACAATCGCATGTCCAGGTGAGCTTCGAGACTGCGGAATACACGGCGAATGCCGACGCGATCGGCACGTTGCGCCTGCTCGAGGCGATCCGGCTCCTTGGCCTGACAAAAAAGACGCGTTTCTATCAAGCATCGACGTCCGAGCTCTACGGCAAGGTGCAGGAGATCCCGCAACGGGAGACGACGCCCTTTTATCCCCGCTCGCCCTATGCGGCTGCCAAGATCTATGCCTACTGGATCACAGTGAATTACCGCGAAGCCTACGACATCCATGCTTCCAACGGCATCCTTTTCAACCACGAGAGCCCGATGCGCGGCGAGACCTTCGTCACCCGCAAGATCACGCGCGCGGCTGCCGCGATCAGCCTCGGCCTTCAAGACAAACTCTATCTCGGCAATCTGTCAGCCGAGCGGGATTGGGGGCATGCCCGCGACTATGTCGAGGGCATGTGGAGAATTCTTCAGAACGACGTACCCGACGACTATGTCCTTGCAACCGGCGTGAAGAACTCGGTCCGTCGCTTCGTCGAGCTTGCATTCAATGAGGTTGGGACCGAGATCCAATGGGTTGGTTCCGGCATAGATGAAAAAGGCATCGATGCGAAATCCGGCGCCGTTCTGGTCGAGGTGGACCCGCGCTATTTCAGACCCACCGAAGTAGAGCTTCTGATCGGCGACGCCTCGAAAGCGGAGCGCGTTCTCGGGTGGAAGGCAACAACGTCGCTGGCGACAATGGTCCAGGAAATGGTCCAGTCCGACCTCGAAACAGTAAGACGGGAATCCGAACATCGGCGCCTCGATGAGGATCGCATTCGCGTTGCGGCACAGTAAGTGGCGTCGGACCGGGTTGATATGAAAATCTCGGTCTTGACCGTCTGTTGGAACTCCGCGGCGACGATCAGGCATACGATTGACAGCTTCCTAATCCAGAATCATTACGATAAAGAACTGGTGATCATCGACGGCCATTCATCGGACGATACGCTGCGGATCGTCCAATCGTACCCACAGGACCAGATCCGCCTGGTCAGCGAGCCCGACAGCGGGATGTATGATGCGCTCAACAAGGGGCTGCGCCTCTATACCGGAGATGCGGTTGGAGTGCTGAATTCAGACGATTGCTTCCACGATCGTACCGCGCTGGGACGGATCTCGGCAGGGCTCGAACAGGCCGACATCGTGCATGGCGACCTGGATTTTGTCGAAGACCATCTGACCAAGCGCGTGGTACGCCGTTGGCGTGCCGCGGCCCGACCCACCAAGGGTTTTCGAACCGGATGGATGCCGGCCCATCCAACGTTCTACGTCAAGCGACGGGTTGCGGACGCGGTAGGTGCATTCGACCTCAGCCTCAAAGTGGCATCGGATTATGATTGGATGTTGAGAGCCGTTGAACTCCACGGTTTCCGAATCGCTGCGACTAGCCACGTGCTTGTGGATATGATGGTAGGCGGGGCCAGCACGCGAAGCCTTGCCTCGCATATCGGGCACAATCTGGAAGCGCTGCGGGCACGCCGCCGCTGGCTCGGATCGGGTCCTCTTGACTACGCGCTTGTTGCCAAGCCAATGCGCAAACTCGGACAATTTTTCTCGAAGCCGCACTCTGGCAACGATAGTCTCGCTTAGATGGCTGCAATCTCGGTAGCGAGTCGTCGAGGCGTTGTAGCTCATTGAACACCATGGGCGCGGGGTGCCTAGCGGGTGCGCCCCGAGATGTATATGCATCGAAACTTGCGATTACCGAGTTTCGCGATACACCGTGGCCGCGCGCGAACCAACCAACGACATCCACAAGGCGCAGAACCCCACCGATGGATAATTTCAAGAATAAGCCGATCGGAGTTTATGTCCTGAACCTCGTCACGGAACGGCCTGGCCTAGGAAATTTGCTCTCCGCGACCGTTCGGCCGTTTGCCGGCCATGTTTTGCGTCAGGGGAAAATTGTCTCGATTTTTACAATTGGCGATTTGGCATGTTTCGAAGCATCCTGACCGTGCTGTCGGGGTCAGTGATTGCGCAGGCCATTGCCGTTGCTGCTCTTCCTGCCCTGACGCGGCTCTATGATGCTGAAGCGTTCGGCCGATATCAGATCTATATTTCCATACTGAATGTGGCGGTTATGTTTGTCGCATTTCGCTATGAGGTTGCAATTTTGAGCGCGCGACCGGGAAGGGTTTTTGAAAATCTGTTAAAATTGACATTTCGGCTCTGCATCTTGACCAGCATGACGACCCTTCTTCTTGCCGGCGTTGCCAATTTGTTGATCCCGGGTGCCCTGCCATCTCTGCACGGCATTATCTTTTTCTTACCCGTCGCGATGGCCGTAGCGGGAATCTACCAAATGCTCACCTTCTTGCCAATCCGCGAGCGTAACTATGGTCTAAGCGCACGGTCTAAGATCTTGCAATCGGTGGGGTTCTCATTTGGCGCGCTTGGATTTGCCTTTCTTCCTTTCATTGGAGTTGGTCTCGTTCTTGCCGATGTGTTCGGTAGAGCCTTCGGGGCAATCACCGTCCTCTTTGGGAGCGGCAAACTCTGGCGAACTCTGATTTCTCGAATCTCTTTTTCCGAGATGAGGTTTACGGCCATTCGTTTCCAGAAATTTGGCCTCCTCACTTTCCCGGGAACACTTTTGTCATCTCTTAGTGCTGCGGTCGCGCCATTCGCCTTTGTTGCGCTGTTCGACCTGAAAGTCGCGGGGCAGTACGCCCTCCTGGAGCGATTTATCTTGATGCCGGTTGGCGTCATCGCGGTGGCCGTTTCTCAGGTCTTCACTGGCGAGTTGTCAACACTCTATCGTACCGACAAGCAGGGCTTGAACAGGGCGTTTCGACGTTCGCTCTTTCAGCTTCTTGCCATCGGTCTGTTGCCGACAGTGCTCGGGATGATACTTTCGCCAAGCCTCGTTCCGCTAGTCTTCGGGGCGGATTGGATGATGGCCGGCAAACTCTGCGTGATTGGATTTCCAATCGCGTATGTGCGCTTCGTCGCCACGGCGTTGACGATGACGCTTGTCGTTATTGACCGCCAGTCGCTTCAATTCACTTGGGAAATATGCCGGTTTCTTTTCACCTTGTGTGTCTTCGGCGGACTCGGCTGGGTAGGGGTCGACAATCCAACCACTGTCATGGTCTGGTACGCGCTTGCCACCGCTATAGCCTATGCCATTCACCTTGTGTTGGCTGATCGTGCGACGAGAATGGTCAGCTTGCAGGCAACAGAGAACGGAAAAACGATACAATGAGGGTGAGCCCCGTCTTCGCTGAGCAATTCAACCATCGGTTCGGCGCTGTCTGCCGGACATCGACTGAGTTTTGGCGCTGAGAGGGCAGACGCTCATGGCACATCTCTATGGCTATCCAGATATCGGCCGTTTCGGTCTTGGTCACAGCATGCTCGCCTGGGCGCGTTGTGAGATATGGTGTCGAAACAATGATGCCCAAATGCTCGGACCGCGCTGGTTCCGCCCGCGCATAGGTCCCTATTTGCGCCGTGAGCGGGATCGGCGCGAATATTTCAAGCTTTTCACCAATCACGGCTATGTGGGCGAGCCGTGGCGCACCGTGCTTCTCGCAGCGGCACGCAAGATTCCCTCGGATACAGCTGCGTCAATGGCATTTGACGGCAGAAACACAGTCGTTGTCTTCAAGAATACCGTGGCGTCAAACTTCGAAAAACATTTCCATGAAGTCCGCGGCCATGGGCGCGTGCTCTACGACGCCTTTCGCAGGATTACCCGCAATAAGTACCTGCCGGAAGCGCCGGCCGCGCCCTTCGTGGCTGTCCATGTCCGCCTTGGCGACTTCTCCCGTTTCGACGTGAATCGAGTGGAGGCCAAGACCCATAATCAACGGCTTCCGATCGACTGGTACTGCGACAGCCTTGTTGCTCTTCGTGAGGCCTTGGGCACGAGCATGCCAGCCCGTGTCTTTTCCGATGGGGACGATACCGAGCTTGTGCCACTCCTTCGTCTCCCGGACGTGCTCCGGGCGAATGACGCGGAGTCGGTAACGCACATGCTGGAAATGGCTCAGGCAAGTGCGATCATCGGAGCCGGCTCGAACTTCAACCTGTGGGCTGCTTTTTTTGGGCAGGTTCCGCGGATCACCTACCCAAACCAAGCGATTGTCGTGGTAAATGACGATCCAACCCGCGAAACGAGTTTCCGCGATAATGCGTCCCTTCCTGACGCCTTCGTGAATCACGTGAAGGACCAGTTCATGCGACGAGAAAAGCAAGGCGAACTAACGTAGCCATTGCAAGCCGTAACAGCACTATGATTTTCGATGTCCGGTCTTTACCGGTTTGCAGACAAGGGGTGCGGTGATTCTCAGGTCGTTTATTGGTTGGAACAGGGACGCCGCAGCATGGCTCGAACGCCGCTTTCCCAGAGTTTTCGGCGCGCCGTCTTACAAGGCGGAGCTTGAGCGGCGCATTGCCGAGGATGTTACGCGCCTAAAGCCGTCGGCCATCCTCGAGGTCGGCGGTATCGACAGGCCGCTTCTGGAGCGAAGTACCAGTTTCACCTATATCGGTCTCGACATCGAGGAAAAACCGGACTGCTATCGCATCTACGACCAATTTGTCGTCCAGTCGATCGAGCAGCCCGTTGATGTCGAAGCGGACATGCTCATTTCGATCACCTTGATGGAGCACGTGCCCGACAACAGGGCGGCGGCGCGCTCGATGTTTTTGGCGCTCCGGCCGGGTGGCGTAATGCACCACTATGTCCCGTCGAAGTGGCATCCCTATTCGGTGGCATTGCGGATCGTCGGACCCGTTATGCAGAGATGGCTGATCCCATACCTCAGGCCAGCGGCAGTCGGCGTTACGGGCTATCCGGCGTTTTTCGACCATTGCTCCCCTTCGGACATGACAAAACTGTTTCGTAGTCAGGGATTCGAGCAGGTGGACGCCACCTCGTTCTACCGTGCGAGCGACTATTTTGCCTTCTTCTTGCCCGCGTACCTTTCCGTCGCTCTGTTCGAGAATCTCTGCGCATTGCTGAACTGGCGCATTTTCTGTTCCGGCTTCGTCATCAGCGCTACAAAACCCACGCAATAGCAAGAACGGAATCATGCGACTTTTTCAGAATTCTGGGATTGCCCCAAGCTATAGGCCCCGCCTTACCGGCCTCGTGGCGGGGATCAGCAGCTTCGAGCAGCAGAGGGGCGTGTTTCTGAACGATCGCTACGGCGCGGCACATATTCTGTTGCCGATTCTCGAGCACAGTCCGGAGGCGTTCTTTACCAATGGCGACGACGAATCGCTGCAGCGGGCGTGGGCACGCGAAAACGGCCTGGGCAACGATACGCCGCTGGCCGACATCCTTCTTGCCCAGATCGAGCATCACAAGACGGATGTCTTCTACAATCTCGATCCATTCCGCTACGATGCCGCTTTTGTGAGCCGCTTGCCTGGGCACGTGAAACGCAAGATTGCCTGGCGCGCCGCGCCAGGCAAGATTGACTTTTCCGGCTATGATCTCGTGCTTTGCAATTTTCCGTCGATGCGGCAGCTCTGGGAAGAGCAGGGCGCCACGACGGCTCACTTTATTCCAGCTCACGATCCGGAACTCGACAGTGTGGCCGAGAATCGGAACAGGGACATCGATGTTCTTTTCTTCGGCGGCTACAGCCGCCATCACCAACGCAGAAGGCAGATACTGGAAGCGGTTGCACGTCTTGCCGGCCGCCGCCGCGTTGTTTTCCATTTGGATCTGTCACGGTATACGCCGCTTGCGGAGACGCCGCTTGGCTGGTTCGGTCCTCTGAAAGCGGTGCGCCGCCCGCCCGCGATCCGCAACGTCAGTGCGCCTCCCGTGTTCGGGCGCGCAATGTACGAACAGCTTGGACGAGCCAAGGTCGTGGTCAATGCCTCGATCGACATGGCAGGCCCGGACCGTGGCAATATGCGTTGTTTCGAAACCATGGGGGCCGGAGCTCTGTTGGTTTCCGACTCCGGCAGTTATCCAGCACCCATGCGCGACGGGGAAACCATGGCCGTCTACGAGCAACCGCAGGACGCATCGGAAAGAATCGAACGGCAGTTGAACGATGGAAGCTGGGACGCGATCGGCTGGGCCGGGCACCGCGCAATTCGTGAAGAGTACAGCAAGAAACGCCAATTTGAGCGGTTTCTCGAGCTGGTGTAGCGGATGGTTCGATCGCCGAACCGTCTGTAGGCCTATAGCAAGACGAGATGGCGGCGCGCGCCCGACACGTATCCATTGCGATCTTGGCCGTCGGTGGAGTGTGGTCGGCAATGATGCAAAATCTGTTTCTCTCGGGCGTCGACAAGCCCCGATACAGGCTTTGACGCTAGGCCGAAACCGTGCCGTTGATCCGGTTGCGGAAAGCGACCGTCCTTCGCTCGAAGAGCAGATAGAAAACCAAACACACTGCGAAGCAGACGGCACCCTTGACGACCAGTGATGTGATGGCTCCATCACCCAACCCTGGTGCCGCGGGCATGTAGTTGGCGGTCAGGTGGACGAGCACCGGATAGTGAAAGATGTAGAGCGAGTAGGACATCGCGCTCAAGCTTCGGATCGGCCACGCCGCGGGCTCGAGGATGCGATTCGCCCGCTCGTGACAGAGGGCCGGAAGGAGTGCGGCGAGCCCGGCGCACATGATCGCATCGGCCGGGCCTGTTGCGTATCCGGCCCAAGGCCCGCCATCCGACATCATTTGCGAAACAAAAATCCCGCCTACGAAGGCTACTACCCCTGTATATGCGACCCACAATGATCGCGGCGGGTAGGCGGCCACGAGCGCTCCAAGCAGCCAAAACAGCAAGTATTGAGCTTCGAGGACGCTGAAGACCAAGGCGGCGGCGCCGAGCCCGAAGAACGACCAGACGGGCAGAGAGTGTCGCGAAAACGCGTATCCGGCGCAGCCCATCAGCACATAGAACCAGATCTCGTAGGCAAGGCTCCATAGCGGTGCGTTAGCCCGGACGGTGGGGACGACGATGCCGTTGAGGCCGGCGATATGTGCGACAACGTCCTGGATCGGAAAGGCAGAGCCAACGCTGATTGCGACAAGGGCCGTCAGCAACAGGGCTGGTATTAGCGGAAGGAATATCCTGGTCGCCCGATCGACGGCATAGCGCTGGAGATCGAAGCGTCCATGCCGCACATGGCGGATGACTTGCCCGCCCACGAGAAATCCGCTGAGGACGAAAAACACCATCACCGCCGGATGTCCGGGACGAGTGACGGCGTAAAACAAAGCAGTGATCAGACCCTGGTCGGAGGCCGGCAGCGCGCCGTACGCGGGCAGCGAATAGCCCCGCAGATGTGCCATCATGACGACCAGCGCCGATGCCCCGCGCAGCAGGTCGAGCGCCAGGAAGGAGGGGCGGGAGGGCGAATTAGCTATGGACGCACCTTTTTGGCGGCGGTAAGGCTTGGACGACACGGGACCTACGCCGCATATCAGCTCGATAAGGACGGGGCAATTGGAATACCTGAGATCGGAGAATATTAGCTACGCGCGGATGTTCGTCCCGCTCTGGGTGGCTGTCTACGTCATCATGTTTGTGGATGTCTATATCGATTGGGCATCTGTCAGTTTCTTTTATCTCGGATTTAGCTATGTCTACAGCGCAAATGATGCCGTTCTTGCTTATTGCATAATAGCTGTATTTTCTTTCATTCTTCCGATTTCAATTAAGAGATATTCTGATTTTTTTTGCTGGATGCTGTATCTGACGATTTTTATCCCCTCGATTCTCGTAGTTGCAAGGCAAGGATATACGTCATTTGACGCCTCGTGGTTGATTGTTTCAGTGGCTGCGTCATTTTTTCTGGTGCTCTATATCCCGAAGATAATCCACTTCAAGTCGTATTCTCTCATTCGTCAGGTTTCGGTAACCACTTTCTTCTTTTTCTTCCTCGCGTTCTATCTGGCTGCCATAGCTTTCTATATCGCGACTTACAGGGGAATGATGTCATTCTCCGGCATGGACGAAATCTACGACCAGCGCGCCAAGTTTGGCTCCGCGCAGGCTAGTACACTAGCACTCTATCTGACGGGGTGGTTGTCGAATGCGATGAACCCCTATCTGCTGGCGATCGGGCTGTTCGACCGAACGCGGCGATGGGCGATAGCGATCGGGCTTGCAGGACAGATCGTAGTCTTCATGGCCTTCGCCGGAAAGATGATGCTGGTGATCCTGCTCGTGACGTTCGGCTTTTACTTTTTCGTGCTCAGAAAAGGTGAGATTTCAACATCTCGTCTTGCATTCGGCTTTGCCGCGCTGACGTCGTCCGCATTTGCGATTCTTGTCGCTACCGATTACAAGCCCGTGGGGGCGGCCTTGGATGCCGTCGCCTTGATCTATATGCGGACTCTCGGCATTCAAGGTGCGATGACGGGCGTGTATGCGGATGTGTTTTCCCGCAATCCGCTGACGTATTGGTCGCATGTCAACATCATCAACATGATCGTTGACTATCCCTACAAGGCGCCGCTCGGATATGTCGTTGGCTCCAGCCTTGTTGGAGGAACCGGATTCAATGCCAACGCCAATTTCTGGGCCACGGACGGAGTAGCAGCTTATGGTATGGCGGGTGTGGTCATGATGGGCGCCGTCCTCGGCGTCCTTCTCAGCTTTGCGAACAAGGTCGTGACGCCAGACCGACTGCCGTTTGCGGCGACCGTCTCCATCCCGTTTATTATGTCCTTGGGGAACTCGTCCCTTTTCACCAGTCTCATTACCGGCGGCGGTCTGATTATGGTTATGATGATAGCCTATGGCGTGCCGCAGCCTCAGGCGTCACGCAAGCAGGGGGTGGCCTATCGGGATCACGCCATGCCGTCCCGACTTTCCTGATGAAGGCCAGGCTCCTCTTATCCCCTTAGTCCAGGGAGGATTGTTTTTCTGGTGACCCTGGCTGGCGTTCCCTGGTCGGCTGGCCGGCGCACGAGCAACCCCATCGTTCTCCTCGTACGGGCTCACAATGGCAGACTGACAAGGAGGCTTGATGACGGATTGCTTTAGGTCGTAGGAGAACCTGTTCGTTCACCCCGTCTCTACCCATCCTCCGTGCTGCCACTGCCATTCTCGGTGCCCTCCCGCACTCGGCGCTAGATTCTGAATGCGGGCGCCTGGAAAGCCCGGGAATGTCGGCCGGACGGTCCCCACCGAGGCTGCGACGGGGTGGGTGTAGGAATTCTCAGCGTGGATGTTCGTCAACGATCCAACAAAACCCCGCGTGTCCATCGTGCTGCCGACTTTTTGGCCGGCGATGGTCAAGCCGTCCACGATCATAGCGCCAGCGCCGAAGCAGCGGAAAGCACTGTACCCCTCCGTACCGCCACCCGACAGCACCAGCCGCATACGCTGGATCGTCATCCGCCCGCCAAATTGAGTGGCCTGGAACGGTGTCCCACGCGATGTGCAAATCACGTTGCTGAAACTCCAGTTTCGAGCCGGCGTGGGTGAGGCGGACACAGCCACAGCGATGAGGGATTTGGTGGCGAAGTTACAATCGGCGATATGCACGTTGTTGACGTAGTGAATGGTGTCGTTTGGGGAAAGGAGTGCATGCGCCGTCGCATCAGCGGCGACCCGCGCCCCGGTAATCGTCACTCCGCCGACCTCGGCGCTAGCGCCTTGCAACAAGATACCAGCCTTGGAGGCCCCGGCGCATTGCACGCCCTCGACACGGACATTGGCCCCACTGCCGCGGATTCCGAGATAGAGGTCCGTCACGTTGTTGTTGAACGTTCCGCCTGAAATCACGACGTTTCGGACGCTGTTTATTGAGACCCCGGCCTTGGGCAATGTCCAGTCGGCGGTGCTGGTCTGTCCGCGCACCGCCGCGTTCTGGATGACCAGGCCGGAGCCGTTGACCGCGTAGATGCCATTGTCGCGCGGCGATATCAGAACGGGATCCGTGACGCGTATATTGCGGTTGTTGGCGCCATAGATCTGCAGCGCGTAGCAGCCGGTGTCGTCATGGCCTCCCATCAGTCCGGCATTGTGGACGACGGCGCTGCGGATCTCGCTGTCGTGGACATTGTTGTCGAAGATGATGCCTTGCTTGATGTGCGTCGCTTCGGCGTAGAAGCCGGTGACGATGGCGTCACGAACGATCGCCCGGGCTGCATCGGCGGCTTCGGATGCCACGCTGCTGATGTTGACGACGGCTGAGTTGGCGCCACGGTTCGCCGGGTCGAGCGAGTTGCCCGGCCGCGAAATGCCCCGCAGGCCGTTGATGCGTATATGCCGCACCTCGAGACTGGAAGGACTTTCATTGTAGACGAAGACCCACCACGGCGCCTTAAAATTCTGAAGTTCGACAGTGTCCATCGTGAACGTATCGATGCTGGCCGTTGCGGCCGCGCTAAGGGCGAACTTCATGAAGGCGCCGTTGTTGTAGCCGTTCGACATGCTATTGCCGATAACGGTCAGATCGGCGACGGAGACCTTGGAGACGTCGACAGCGCTAAAAACATAGAAGGTATGTTCCGAGCCGGTGATGTTGATGACCGATCCGTTGCCGTCGATTGTGCAGTTGGCCGGAACCGCAATTCCGGGATGGCCCAGGGCCTTTAGGTCGGTCGAGGACCAGTTGTAGACCCCGCGGCGGAACATCAGGGTCCCACCTCCCATGGACCCGATTCGGGCCATAGCGCGAACGCAAGCGGCGACGTCCGTACCATCGTCGCCGAAGACGACAAGGCCGCCTGTCGCTCTCGTGTTTCTGGCCCGGGGGTACCCGGTATTACCGACAGGCGAGGCGGTCGATCCGGCAGCAAAGACAGTCGCGGCACCAAGTGCCAAGGTTCCTGTCAGCAGACGGCGGCGGGACAGGGAGAACTTTTCATTGGGAATCATGCGACGCCAACGCCTCTCTTCAATCGCGCTTTCATTCGTCATCTATGGTTATCAATTGAGGGGCTCTCATGGCGACGATCGATTGAGTCGACCGGTCCATCCGACGGGACGGCTAGGCCCGCGCTTCCTGCCGGCGAACCTTTCCTGGAAGGCCCCGAGATTGCGGCGAGCTGGAGGCCTGCGAATTGCCGCCACTGCTCGGTATCCGGTTTCGCCAGCGAGTTTTGCGATCGAAATGCACGCGATTCGAATTCTCGTGATCTGAACTTGACGAGTCCGGAAACGGTAGCGTAGCTGAACGCTGAGAACAACCTCCTGACTAAAGCGTGATCGACGCGTTGCTGCAAAGTGACAGAGGCTTGAGCCGTGCTTCTCACCGACGCTGAAAACTATCCTGGAACGGCGGAAGGGCGAAGCATGCGGGCTTATGACCGAAGCGCTATCTCACTCGTCAAGCTATGCCTTGGCGGTGGCCGTCGTGGGCAATCTGATCTGGCGGGAGAGCGAGATCATTGTGATCAAGAACGCGCCACCTCACGCAGATGTCGCCGGAAAATCAGGGAGATGATCCAGCATATGGTTTCTCTCGATGGCTGAAGCGGCCATGACTTGGGAAGACGCCGTCCGTTGGTGCATGAGCGAGCCTTCGATGAAAGAGCTCGCCCGCGCTGCCTATTTCGACGATCCGGTCGTGGCCGCGCAGCGCTATCACGAAAGCGCGGAGTTCGACGAGGTCCGCAGCATGATCCCGCGCAAGGCAGGCCGTGCCCTCGACCTCGGCGCTGGCAACGGTATCCTCTCCTATGCCCTGGCGCGCGAAGGCTGGTCGGTAACCGCCGTCGAGCCCGATCCAAGTGCACTCGTAGGTGCCGCTGCAATCCGGGCGCTTGCCGAAAAGACCGGCACGCACATCGATGTGATCGAGGCCTTCGGTGAGGCGATCCCGTTGTCCGCCGCAGGCTATGATTTGGTCGTCGCACGGCAGGTGCTTCATCATGCCCATGACCTGCCGGCTTTCTGCAGCGAAGTTGCGCGGCTCTCCCGCGATGGCGCGACGTTCCTGTCGTTGCGCGACCATGTGATTTCCGGGCCGGAACAGCTGGAGCCGTTTCTGCGCGCTCATCCGCTGCATCATCTCTACGGCGGGGAGAATGCCTTCACGCTAGCAGACTACCGCGCTGCGCTCGAAGGGGCGGGGCTGATGATCGATCGCGAATTGGTCTCGTTCCAGTCTGTTGTGAATTACGACCCAATGACAGCATCTGAGATTCGCGAGAGGCTCGCCAAAGTCTTTGGCCCGTTTTCCCCGCTTGTTCGCTTGGCACTTTCGCCGGTGCCTTTTGGTGCCGTCGCCAGTGTCGCGGCATCACTTGACCGTCGGCCTGGGCGCCTGGTCTCTTTCCTTTGCCACAAACACGGGAAGGGATGACTTCTTGACGCAATCACAATCAAAAGAGTCTAAGCCTGTCTGGGTGACTGGCGCCGGCGGTTTTATCGGCCTGCATCTGTCGCGATTTCTTGCCCAGCAAGGCCAGCTTGTCCTCGGCTTCGGCCGAAGCGAAGCGCCTGGGTTCGCCATGGCAACTGGCGGCGCTTTTTTTCCCGGCGGCGTGACCGCGGAAACGATGGGCGCTGCGCTGTCCGCATACGGTCGGCCGGCGGCCGTATATCATCTTGCGGGCGGTGCAACGGTTGGCCAGTCAATCGCCGAGCCGCTGAAAGACTTTGAACAAAGCGTCGGTTCCACGGCTTGTGTCCTCGATTTCTTGCGCCGTCACGCATCCGATGCACCTGTCGTTCTTGCATCTTCCGCTGCGGTCTATGGTGGCGGGCATGTCGGCTCGATCAGGGTCGACGCCACGCTCGACCCCTACTCCCCCTACGGCTACCACAAACGCATGGTTGAGGAGCTTGGCCGGTCACATTGTGCGTCATACGGGCAGCCGGTCTCGGTAGCCCGGCTTTTCTCCGTCTATGGCGAGGGGCTGCGCAAGCAGCTTCTCTGGGACCTCTGCGGCAGGCTCGCGGCCGGCGAAACCGAGATTGTGCTTGGTGGCACCGGAGCGGAAATGCGCGATTGGCACCATGTCTCGGATGTCGTGCGATTGATCCATCGCGTCTTGCCCGCCAGTGTGGCGCGCTTCGCCATCTATAATGGCGGTGCGGGCGCCGCTGCATCCGTCAGAACGATTTCCAGCATGGTTCTGAAGGCCTGGGGAGGGAACTATCGCCTCTCGTTTTCTGGAGAGTCCCGACCCGGCGACCCTGTCAATCTGATCTCCGATCCCTCCGGCGTCCCGGACGGGCTCCAGTTGCAGGTGCCGCTCAGCAGGGGCATTGCCGGCTATGTCGATTGGTATCGTGCCGAAATTCTCGCCGAACCGGTCGGCCGTCTGCGACGCTTCGCGCCTTGATCACCGTCGGCTTCACGCTCATCGGCCGCGGATCCTGGTCAGGCGGCGAGTCCTATCTGCGCAATATGCTGAGCGTCATCGCCTCCGAGTTGGGCGGTAAGGTTCAGGCGAAGCTGTTTTTGACGCCCGAGCAGCACGCGAGCGCAGGCGCATCCTTTGATCACATGTTGGCCGCGCCGGCTATCGTCGACGACCGGGTCACGGGCGCCGGGCTTGGCAAGCGAGGGCTGATCGCACTTGCTGGGGGAAGTGATCGCGCATTCGCGGATATTGTCGTTGCACAAGACATCGATGTTGTCTTTGAGGTCGCTCAGTGGTTCGGCAATCGGTTTCCGCTGCCCGTCATTTCCTGGATACCTGACTTTCAGCACCGTCGCCTGCCGCATCTCTTTCCGCGTCGCGCCTGGTGGCGCAGAGATCTCGGCTTCCGTCTGCAGACGTCCGGCAATCGCACGATAATGCTCTCGAGCGAGGACGCGCTCGCCGACTGCGAAACATTCTATCCAGCCTCGCGCGGCAAGACCGCCGTGGTGCGCTTCGCCATCGATCTCGATCCAGGCGCCGTCATGGCGCGCACCGAAGCTGCACGCCGGGCGCACGATCTGCCCGAGCGCTTCTTTTTCCTGCCTAACCAGTTTTGGATGCACAAGAATCACGGGCTGGTCGTCGAGGCGTTAAGGCATATAGACCGGCTTGGGGCGTTGGGCTCGTTGCCGCCGATAGTCCTCACCGGGCGCACGACGGACCCACGCGACCCGACCTTGTTCAAGCGTCTGATGGGCCTTGCGCAAACGTATAGGGTTGAGAGCCATTTTCGACACCTCGGATTGATCCCGTATAGCGACGTCGTCGCCCTGATAGGTGCAACGGACTGTCTGATAAATCCGTCCCATTTCGAGGGGTGGTCGACCACCGTTGAAGAGGCGAAATCGCTGGGCGCGCCCATGTTGCTATCCGATATCCGGCTGCATCGCGAGCAGGCTCCGGACGCGCTCTTCTTCCCGCCGGACAACGCCGAAATCCTGGCACAGCGTCTCCTTGAAATCGGGCAGCACCCGACTGTTGTCCGCGACAGTGTCACCGCGCTGCAAGGCCGGCAACAGGTCCGCCGACGGGGTTATGCGGCAGCACTGCTTGCCTTGTTTGAAAAGACCAAAACCGCCGCGCGTTGATTAACTGAATCGTAGTGGGGAATTGTCGATCGGGAAGATGGCCGTATTTGCGTTCATAGCGCTGGCGTTTGCGGGCGGCTTTCTTTTCATCGTCATCAACAAGGGAACAAATATTCGCGCACCGGCGCCGAAGCCGATGGAAGTCCTCACATCGTTCGATGGCACGCTTGCCGTCCAATCAATCGACGATCTGCGGGTCGCCGGCCGCAAGATCGTGCTGTCCGGCGTCGTATTTACCAAACCCCAATCAATGCGCGCCACGGTCACCGAGGCCGTGCGCCGGGACTATCAAGGACTCGCCTTGACATGCAACCCGTAGGCTTGGCGACACCGTGCGACGGCAACGTCGCGCCAAAATTTCGTGATGCCGTCGTGGTGCAATGCCTCACCTTGGGTGGCACGGATCTGGCTGCGAAGCTCGTTGAGGCCGTCATCCTGTGCGGGCAGCCCGCCCAGGCGGGCTCGACCTATAAACCTTGCCAAGCTCGTAGTTCTTGCCTCGAACGCAAGAAGGCTGGGTGGGAGATGTCAGGACATTGTCGATTACAAGGTTTTGTGTAACGCGTCGGAGCGACTATAGCGTTAGCGGCCACAAGGAATGGCAGATCGGCCCGCCCGTAGCCTGCTATTAGCCGGGTGTAAAGATGACTCGTTACGATATTCTAACAGTGTGTTCTATCAACCACACCGAAACCAAAAATTATCTCGCATATGCGAAATGGGTTGGAATTGGCGCAGAAAGCTGTTACGCGCTGATGAGTACCTTGGTGGTTGGGTGGGCCTCAGGTAACGTGGGACAGAAGGATTGATGCGGATGAACCTAGTTTTGAAAAGTGCGTTGGCCGGAGTTCTTGTGTTGGCCTGCTTCACCCCGGTGTCGTCTTTCGCGCAGGATGGCTCGTGCACCTGTGCAACTGCCTATAACGGCGTAAATCCGATTGGATCGCTCGGCAACGTCAATGGCGACGTGATGATCTCGCAGGTGGCTGGCTATGGCCCGGCGCAAGCGGGCGGCGCGCTTGATTTCGGCAGCCGTGTCGTGGTTGGCTCCAAGGGCTCGGCTTCGGTTCAGGTTGGTGGCTGCAATGTGAGCGTCCCTGCGAATTCGACGCTCGATATCTCGCGTGTCGAGAATAAGATCTGCCTCAATGTCTTGGGTTCTGAGAAGACCGCCCAGACGGGCAATACCAACAGCACCAACTACACGCCGGCCCTTATTTTTGGCGGCATGGCTCTTGGGGCTGGTGTTCTGGCTGCAACGGCGGACAAAGATCACGGCGTTAGCAACTGAGCTGGCTGTAGATAGCGGGATAATGGCAGCGGAGGCGCAGATTGCTTCTGCTGCGCGCCTGTTCTTGCTGGCAGGAGTGCCTTGGGCTAAACGTTGGTGTAACGATCGGAGAGGCTTAGGCCCAAGGCGACGTGCGGATGTCTGATGCCGGCGGATATGACGGGATGAGGGCCGGAGCGCCTGTCCATCCGGGCGTTTGTACGCGACCGGGCCGAAGTCTTCGGTGTTGCGGCGTGTCGGCGTGAACTCCAGGCTCGACATTGTGGCGACGATCAAAGTAGATCCAGTTGTAGGCGGCATGAGCGGAGCGCTGGATACATTAGGCGTAAGGCTTGGCCTTGCCCCAGTTCTGTTGGGCGGCGCTGATATCGGTGATGCGGCGGTGATCATCGGCCTGCATGATGACGACTCTGTCAGCCAGTAGCTGGGACCTGGCATTCATCCTGTTGCATGAGCTTGACAAGCGCGTCGCTCGCAGCCCTGCGGGTGACGCATTAGCGGTTTTTTGCGATGACGCCGCCATGTTGCTTCGTTGTGGTCACAAACGCCCATGATCGATCTGCATTCCCATATCTTGCCTGGCCTCGACGACGGCTCACCCAATCTTGCCGAATCGGTGGAAATGGCTCGACTGGCGGTGGCCGACGGAACGACCCACATGGCGTGCACACCGCACGTGACGCCCGGCGTATATGAAAATGGAACATCGAACATTGTTCGGGCGGTTCAAGAGTTACACCAGGCGCTGCGCGACGCCGCCATACCACTTGCTCTCTACGTCGGTGCAGACGTTCACATAGCGCCGGATCTTCCGGACCAATTGGCGGCGGGCAGCGTGCCGACCTTAAACAGGTCCCGCTATTTTCTGTTCGAACCGCCGCATCATGTTCTACCTCCACGAATGGAGGATCTTGCCCTACGCCTGATAAATGCCGGCTTTGTGCCGATTCTCACTCATCCAGAGCGTTTGACCTGGATCAAAACGAATTACGACGTTATCGAGAGGTTGAATGCTGTCGGCTGCCTTATCCAGCTTACCGCAGACTCGATTGTTGGTGCTTTTGGACGCACGGCGCTTTACTATTCGGAAAAGCTGATTGACGAAGGCAGGGTGGATATCATCGCATCGGATACTCATAGCGCAACGCGCCGGCGTCCTGGGCTTTCGCAGGCGGTTGCTGCTGCTGCCAAGCGGTGCGGGGAAGACGAGGCCCGCAACATGGTGTTGAAACGTCCGGGCGAAATACTGGCGAACCGGCCCATCGAGCCGGTTGGAAAAGCGCGTCCGAAAAAGCCAACAGCCGCCAACAGTGGCCGTTTTGGAGGATTTGGTCGCTTGTTCAAGGGCGGGACAGCGTGATGGGCATTTTTCGTTTCGCAAGAAGCCATGTGGGCCATACATTCGTCGTGCTCGCTTCTTTAGCAATGTCGGCCTGCACGAGTACCTCGTCGACGACACCGTCTTCGTCGAGTTCGGTCGATGCGCTGCAATTGACGTCATCGTCGACGCCACTTGGGAGCGGTGGCGCTCTGCAGGTGGTAAAAGACCTGCCTGCGCCACAAAACACCCAGAACGGCAGCGAGCAGCCTTTGTCTCCGAACGATGTGCTCGAAGTGAATGTGTTCCAGGTCGATAATCTAAACAGAACCGTTCAAGTCGACGCCGGCGGACAAATTTCGCTTCCGCTTATCGGGACTGTCACCGCGGCAGGAAAAACCGTCCGCCAACTAGAGCAGGAAATCGAAACTGCCTACGGTTCCAATTATCTGCAGTCGCCCGACGTGACGGTTTTCGTAAAGGAATCTATTGGCCAACGCATAACCGTTGACGGAGAGGTCAACAAGGCCGGCATATATCCGGTGTCGAGCAATTCTTCGCTTCTGGACGCAATCGCTCTGGCAGGAAATTTCAGTCCGATAGGAGACGCAAAGAAGGTCTTCATCTACCGTAACATCGGCACGAACACGCTGGTCGCCAATTACAATGTGGAAGCCATTCGTGCCGGCAAGGCCCGTAACCCGCGCATCTACGGTGGCGACAAGGTCGTCGTCTTCGCATCAAGCTCGAAGATAGCGGTGAACAATCTCAAGGACGCGCTCGGCATAGCCTCAAGTGCAGCCCGAATTGCCGTGGTCCCGGGGTTATAGGTCGCAGCCGAGCAGAATATAGTCGAAATCTAGGAACACCTCGCGCCATGCTCGATCGCAACAGGCAGCAAATTGCAGGTCCAGGACATGGCCAGGCTTTGTCCGCCGACCTCTATTACGACGGTGGGCAAAACTACAGCCCTTATGGCCGAGACTATTCGGAGCAGGAACAGGGTTTCAATCCGCTCAAGCTGCTCTTCTACGTCGTCCAGTATAGGTGGCTGTTCGTCATGATGGTGGCGGCCGGGCTTGTCGCAGGCCTCATTGTTACGATGATGCAGACGCCAAAATACCAGGCAACGACGCAATTGGAAGTGCTGGTCCCCTCCGCCAAGGTTTTCCAGGACATCGAGGTCGTTTCTGAAAATGCGGATGTACGGGCCTTTCTCACCGCACGTGAGAAGCTCAAAAGCCGCGCATTGGCCCAGCGCGTTGTGTTCCAATTGGGCCTGAGCGAAAAACCGGACTTCCTTTTCCCTACGCCGAACTTCTCGCTCTCCAATATCTTCTATCGCGCCTTCGGAATCTCCAAGTCACCTTCCATCGAACAGAAGACGCCGGAAGAACGTGAAGAGATCGCGATCAAGCGCATTCTGAATGAGCTCACGGTCAATCTGGTCACCAACACGAGTCTGCTGTCGATCACTTTCGCCGATCAGAACCCGAAATACGCAAGCGATGTCGCCAACCAGGTCGCGCAAAGCTTTATAGACCAGCGCCTCGACCAGACCAGCGAAACGTCCGACCTGGCGCGCCAGTTCATCCAGGAGCAAGTCTTGCAGGTGAAGCAAAAGCTTCAGAAATCGGAAGAGGAACTGGTAGCCTACGCCAAGGATGCCGGCATCACGGTAACCGGCGACGACAAATCCTTGATAGGTTCGAATATCGAGGCCCTGAACGAGGCACTTGCGAAAGCAATCCAGGACCGTCTCGATGCAGGACGGGCGGTGGACCAGATCGATAAAGGCCGCGGCTCGAGCCTCGGGCCGGTCTTGGAAAGCGAAGGCCTGCAGAAGCTAAGCGACAAGCTTGCGGACTTGACGAGCCAGTACCAACAGAAGCTGGGTATTTTGAAGCCCGGCTTTCCTGAAATGCAGCAACTTCAGGCACAGATCAAAGAGTTGCAGCGGCTCTACAGCAATGGCGTTCTGGCCATTACGGATTCGCTACGCTTGAAATATCAGGAGGCGCAGAACAAGGAAGCTGACCTCAAGAGCAAGCTTGCTGAAATGGAAAAGCAGCAGGTCGTGTTCAACGATAAGAACATCAAATACACGATCTTGAAGCGTGAGGTTGATTCAAACCGGTCGCAATACGACAGTCTTATTTCCAAGCTCAACGAAGTCGGCGTCAGCTCGGAATTGAAGACGCAGAGTGCAGCCATCGTTGATTTTGCTGCGCTCCCGGATCGCCCATACTCTCCACGTCTCAGCATCAATCTTGCTATCGCGCTGTTTCTTTTCCTTGTCCTGACCGCGACGATAATTTACATCATGGAGTTGTTGAACAACACCTTCACCAACCCCGAGCAGATTGAAAAGGAACTCGGGCTGCCGATGCTCGGCATATTGCCGCTCGTCGACGACCGCGAACTCCTAGCCAGCATCACCGATCAGAAATCCGGGCTCTCTGAGGCCTACCGCTCGCTTCGAACGTCGTTGCAATTCTCCGGCGCCGAAGGAGCACCGCGTTCATTGCTGGTGACAAGTTCCGAGCCCGCGGAGGGCAAGTCGACGACATCGTTCAAGCTCGGGCAGGACTTTGCAGCACTCGGTGCAAGGGTTCTCATTGTCGATGGGGACCTTCGGAAACCGAATCTTCATCGCCTGTTTGGTCTCGACAACACAATCGGCCTGAGCAATTTGCTAACGAACACTGTCCGCAAAGAGGATCTGGCGAGCATTTTCAGGGCAACGAAGTATCCAAACGTCACCGTTTTGACTTCTGGGACGATTCCCCCAAATCCCGCGGATCTGCTTTCGTCACCGAAGATGGCTCTGATCATTACCAATCTCGGGAAGCGGTTCGATGTTGTAATCATCGACGCGCCGCCGATCGTCGGCCTCTCGGACGCGCCCATCCTCAGCCGGCTTGCCGAGGGTACATTGATGGTCATTTCCACCAATCAGGTGACACGCAAGTCTGCGAAGGCGGCGTTGAAGCGTATGCGAGCCGCTGGTGCCAACGTTGTTGGAGCCGCGATGTCAAAATTCGCGGTAAACAAGTTCGACTACAACTACGCCTACAAGTACATGAACTACCAGTATTACGACTACGGGGCGGATACAGCGAAGATTGAGGGCAAAGTGGATGATGGAGCAGACCAGCCCGCTTATGCAAAATCTCCGGCGTTCAAGCGTTTGGTTCGTCGCATCCGTTCTAGTGTTAGCGGCTTCGTCGATCGGGCTAAGTCGGTTACTTGAAACGGAAACACCAGCCGTTTCTCTAGCGCTGGATCCGCTGAACGTCGATGCGCTGATAAGCGAGATTACCAATGATCTGAGCGATACGAATAGCACTCCGGATCTCGAGGCCTTGCTTGCTAAGGCCAAGGACGCGCTTCGTTTCAACTTGGCCGACGCACGTCTCTACAGCCTGATCGGCGAGATCAAATATCGACAAGGCGAGAAAGACGAAGCCTATGAGTTGTTCTACCAGGCTCGTAAGTTATCCAAAACAGAAATCCATGCGCTCCAGAGGTCTATTGGCCATTCGACGGAGACGAGCGATTTGTCGAAGGCCGTCGGTGAAATCGACATATTGCTGCGGCGGTGGCCAGACCAATTTCCGGCGATCGCCGATGGCCTGCCGGCGATCCTTTCGAATCCCGACGGATATCAGGCCATGCTGACGGCTATTACGGCGGAGACGCCCTGGAGACCCAGCCTCTTCGTTGCACTGGCCAATAATCCCAAGGGACTCGACTACGCAAACCGACTGCTGCTCGATCTGACTGGATCGAACACGCGACCGAAATTGGGTGAGTTAGCCATTGTGATCAACGGTTACATCCGTCAAAGGGAATTTGAACAAGCGTATCGGCTGTTTCTTTTCACCTTGTCTGACCAGGAGCGTAAGTTAGCCGGCTACGTCTTCAACAGCACATTCGAACCGATCCCCAGCGGCAGGCCGTTTGATTGGCAGGTTCATGATCAGTCCGGCCTGGAGGTGACGTTTGCGACATCCCAGGATGCGGTGGAGGGTGAGGGCGGGGCGACAGTCCGGTTCTTGAACACGCCGGTGAAGAATTCCGCTCTGCAGCAGTATATCGAGCTACCTCCTGGATCCTATAGGATTTCCCTGGTTGCATCAGCGAGAAATCTCAAGCTTCCGAAGGAATTATTCTGGTCAATTAGATGTCCCGGCGGTGAAATCGCGCGCTTCAATATTCCCGAGGGCACATTCAATCGCCAGACCATGAGCCAAGATTTTTCGGTTGGTCCGGACACATGTCGAATGCAAGTGTTGAGGCTGGAGACCGCCGCCATTGCCGAGAGCTGGCGATTTCGATATGTCGGCACCTTGGTAATGCACAAATTGACCGTTGAGAGACTTCCATCTTGAACGACCGGCCGTCGGAATGGGATAAATATCTCCTCGGCACGGTCTTTTTTGTATCGCTGCTGATCGGCGGGGGCACTGCGAGCGGCCTTTACACAGACACTCTGATCGAGGTCGCAGCAATTGTTTCGGCGGCGGCCGTCTTTTCGCAAACCGCCGGCCAGAGAATCCCCCGGCCTGTTCTGTGGCTGCTGGTCTTCGCCGTGGCGTTGACCGTTTTGCAAATCGTTCCATTGCCGGCGGCCATATTCAACAGATTACGGCCGGAGTTGCTGCTCGGAAATCCCTGGGCTGGAGAAAGCCGATTTCGCTTCGTCAGCGTTGGGGTGGGCCGCACGGTCGAATGCCTGCTTTATCTTCTGGCCACTGCAGCGTTTTTTTTGGCCGTATTGCGTTTGCGTGCCGAACAGGTCAGCGCGCTTCTTCCGTTCTTCTTCATAGGCGTGATCTGCAATGGATTGGCGGGAGCGATTCAATATTCGCTCTCAGAAGACGTCGCTATTAAGGGACTGTTGCCTTTCACGATCAACGCCGGGCTTTTTGCGAACCGGAATCATTTCGCGGCTTTGCTTTTTGTCTCGATCCCCTTCGTCGTTTATCATGGTCTCTTCCGTGGGCGACTTTTGTCCGGCTCGCTTGGATTGGTCACACTTTTGCTGCTGCTTTTGGCAGCTGGGTCGCGTGCCGGTGTGCTGATCGGGTTGGCGATCACCGTATTGTCTGTGATCTTTCTCTCAGCTCGTTCAAGGGCGAGCGGGTTCAGCGTTCTGCTGATTTTTGTTGGGCTTTCGATCTACACGATGGGCGCGTGGACGAAGATCGACGTGGAGGCAATCGATCCGGCGTTCGGGCGCGGATAATTCTCCCTAACGACGATCGAGGGGATCAAGGACAATTGGGTTGCGGGCGTCGGATTTGGGAATTTTCAAAACGCCTATCAAATATATGAAAGGGAGGGCATGATTTTCAGGCAATACGTCAATCATGCTCACAATGAATATCTCGAAATAGCTTTTGAAGGTGGAGTTCCGGCTATCCTGCTGATGGCAGTTTATTTCGTACTGCTTTTTGCTGCGTTGGTGAGGGTTCGCCGTGATCCTCTCCAGAAGGCGGCATTTCTCTCGGTGTCTTTTCTTCTCATTCATTCGCTGGTCGATTATCCGCTGCGAACCGGTGCGCTGGCGATGACCTTTGCCTACATGAACGCCATCATCTTCCACAAAGGATTTGCGGAACGCTCGAAGCGTAAGAGTGAGATGATGGAGATCGATCACAACGGTGACAAGTTGCTTGTCCCCATCGGCACTTCGTCTTAGCGACATCGTTGCCATGGCTGCCGGTCGGCTGAACGAGGCGGACGACTGTCGCGCAAGCTCCCAGACCGCGGGCTCCTGGCTTTCAGCTCCAGCCCAGGCAATATTTTCCTGCCCCTCGCAAGCGCAACTGGTCGCTGAGCAGGAATTTCCCGATTTTCCCGGCCGCATGGAAAATTCATTCCCGAACCATTCAGCCGCAGGCTTGTCTTGCATTGTTCTGGACCGGAACGATCTGCTAGAACGCCGGCACGAGAATAGATTGTCCAGAAGTGCAGTTTGAATCGGGCGGCTGAAAAATGCGCCTGTTGATGATGCAAGCTCTTGCGCGGACGGCATGTGAGAAGTTTATAGTCCATGAACATCGCGCTTACGCACCTTCAGCGGCTTGAGGCTGAATCCATCCATATTTTTCGCGAGGTGGCCGCGGCCTTTGCCAAGCCGGTTATGCTCTATTCGGTCGGCAAGGATTCGTCCGTGCTCATGCACCTGGCCATGAAGGCGTTTTATCCGGCCAAGCCGCCCTTTCCCTTTCTCCATGTCGACACGACCTGGAAATTCCGCGAAATGATCGCCTTTCGCGACCAGATGCAGCAAAAGCTCGGCTTCGACCTCCTGGTCCATGTCAATGAAGACGGCGTGCGCGACAACATCAACCCATTCGACCACGGGTCCAACACCCATACGCATGTGATGAAGACGGTTGCGCTGCGGCAGGCGCTCGACAAATATGGGTTTGACGCTGCCTTCGGCGGGGCGCGACGCGATGAGGAGAAGTCGCGCGCCAAGGAGCGTATCTTCTCGTTCCGCAATGCCCAGCACGCCTGGGATCCGAAGAACCAGCGGCCGGAGATGTGGAAGATTTTCAACACCCGCATCGCTGCCGGTGAATCGATCAGGGTGTTCCCGTTGTCGAACTGGACCGAGCTCGACATCTGGCAGTACATTCTCCAGGAAGACATCCCGATCGTGCCGCTGTATCTGGCCAAGGAGCGGCCGATCGTCGAACGCGACGGCATGCTTATCCTGAGGGATGACGAGCGCATGCAGCTGCGGCCCGGCGAAACAGTGGAGAACCGGATGGTGCGGTTCCGCACGCTCGGCTGCTATCCGCTGACCGGCGCGATCGACTCGGACGCCGACACTCTGGAGGCGATAGTCGGCGAAATGCTCACCGCGCGCACGTCCGAGCGGCAAGGTCGCCTGATCGACCGTGACGAAGCCGGCTCGATGGAAAAGAAGAAGCGCGAGGGGTATTTCTGAGCATGCGCCACATCATGGCCAAGAGCCTCGCCCCAACCGACGGCGTCCGCGACTATCTGGCGGCGCAGGAACGAAAGTCGCTGCTGCGCTTCCTGACCTGCGGCTCGGTCGACGACGGCAAGTCGACCCTGATCGGGCGCCTGCTTTCCGACACCAAGCAGATTTTCGAGGACCAGCTGGCCACGCTCGAGCGCGATTCGCGCAAGCACGGCACCACCGGCGATGACGTCGACTTCGCGCTGCTGGTCGACGGCCTCGAAGCCGAGCGCGAGCAAGGTATTACCATCGACGTCGCCTATCGCTTCTTCGCCACGCCAAAGCGCAAGTTCATCGTCGCCGATACACCCGGCCACGAGCAATACACGCGTAACATGGCGACAGGTGCATCGACGGCGGATCTCGCCATCGTGCTGATCGATGCCCGCCAGGGCGTGCTGCGCCAGACCAGGCGGCATTCGATCATTGCCTCGCTGCTGGGCATTCGCCACATCGTGCTCGCTGTCAACAAGATCGATCTTGTCGGCTTCGACGAAGCGGTTTTTGAACGGATCGTCGCGGATTACGCGCAGTTCTCACGTGAACTCGGCTTCCAGACGATCGTGCCTATCCCTATGTCGGCCCGCTATGGCGACAACGTTACCGGCCGTTCCGACAGGACGGACTGGTATTCCGGGCCGACGCTGATCGAACACCTCGAAACTGTCTCGGTCGACGAGGCCGCGGTCGAATTGCCATTCCGCTTTCCCGTCCAATATGTGAACCGTCCCAATCTCGATTTTCGCGGTTTCGCCGGCACAATCGCCTCCGGCTCGGTTGCGCCGGGCGACGAGGTGGTCGTCGCCAAATCCGGCAAATCCTCGCGTGTCAGGCGCATCGTTTCGCATGGCGGCGACCTTCAGCGGGCTGTCGCCGGCCAGGCCATCACGCTTGTCCTCGACGACGAGGTCGAGGTCTCGCGCGGCAATATGCTGGTATCGCCGGCAGCGCGGCCACAGGTCGCCGACCAGTTCGCCGCCAACATCGTCTGGTTCGACGAACACGCGCTGCTGCCCGGCCGCTCCTACATCCTGCGCACCGAGACCGACCAGACCAGCGCCACCATCACCGACCTGAAGTACCGGGTCAACGTCAACGACTTTGCCCATGAGGCGGCCAAGTCGCTTGAAATGAACGAAGTCGGTATCTGCAACATCTCGACGCGGTCGCCGATCGCCTTCGATCCGTTTGCCGAGAACCGCACCACTGGCGCCTTCATCCTGATCGACCGCATCACCAATGCCACGGTCGGTGCCGGCATGATCCTGCATTCGCTGCGTCGCGCCGAAAACATCCACTGGCAGTCGCTCGATGTCGGCAAGCGCGCCCGCGCCGATATGAAGAACCAGCGGCCGGCCGTGTTCTGGTTCACCGGGCTTTCGGGCTCGGGCAAGTCGACCATCGCCAATCTGTTTGAAAAGAAACTGTTCGCCACCGGCCGTCATACCTACATTCTGGATGGCGACAACGTCCGTCACGGACTCAACCGCGATCTCGGCTTCACCGACGCCGATCGTGTCGAGAACATTCGCCGCGTTGCCGAAGTCGCGCGCCTGATGGCCGACGCCGGGCTGATCGTCATCGTGTCATTCATTTCGCCGTTCAGCGCCGAGCGGCGTATGGCGCGCGAATTGATGGCCGATGGCGAATTCGTCGAGGTGTTTGTCGACACACCTTTCGAGGAATGTGCCCGGCGCGATCCGAAGGGCCTCTATGCGCGGGCGTTGAACGGCGAGATCAAGAATTTCACCGGCGTCGATTCACCGTATGAGGTGCCGGAAAAACCCGAAATTCATCTCAAGACACTCGGCAGATCGGCCGAGGAGATGGTGGACGCCCTGGAACACTGGCTGAACGAGCGGGACATTGCCGAAGACCAATATGACAGCGGCGGCGGTATCTGACGACGAAGCGATGCTCGCCGTCTTCGAGCACCTTGCCTTGGCGGCAGGGCGCGAGGTGATGCGCGTTTTTCGTGCCGGCTGTGAGGTCGACAGCAAGTCTGACAGTTCGCCAGTGACGGAGGCGGATCGCGAGAGCGAAGAGATCATCCTTGCCGGGCTGCGCGCCGCATTTCCCGAGATTCCGTGCGTGGCCGAGGAGGAAGCTTCGGCCGGCATCATGGCACCGGATCTCGGCGACGCCTTCTTCCTGATCGATCCTCTCGACGGCACCAAGGAGTTCGTCAACCGCAGGACCGATTTCACCGTCAACATCGCGCTGGTCCGTCGCGGCGTGCCGGAGATCGGCGTCGTCTTCGCGCCTTGCACCGGCCGCTTCTTTTCCGGCCGGCCGGGCAGAGCGGAAGCGATCGAGATCAATGACGACTATGAGATCGTCGATCGCCAGCCGATTTCGGCGAGGGCCGGTATGGTGCCGCTGACCGTCGTCGCCAGCCGGTCCCACAACACGCCGGAGACCGAGGCGTATATCCGCGCGCTTGGCGCCGCCGAGATCGTCTCGGTCGGCTCGTCGCTGAAATTCTGCCTTGTTGCCGGCGCCGAGGCGGACGTCTATCCGCGCTTCGGCCGCACCATGGAATGGGACACTGCCGCGGGGGACGCGGTGCTACGCGCTTCCGGCGGCATGACGCGCACGCTGGATGGTCAGCCGCTCGCCTATGGCAAGCGCAACCAGAGTGGCGACGAGGATTTCGCCAACCCGCATTTTATCGCCAGCGGCAAGGCTGCTAGATCTGGCTAGACGATGATTGCGCAGTTCCAGACCCGTACGAAACTGCGAATGTTACAAGTGACTTATAGAAGCGACCTCAGACACTGCTCGAGGTCTGTAAACACAACGGTCGGCCCATCCAGTCCGTCGGCGTGGCCGATTCGCTGTGTCCGGTCGATGCTGGCGGAGCCCTCACACGGTGTATCCAAATTGCTCTTACCGGATTGCTATACGAGCGAGTAGCGAGTGATGGAGTGATGGCGTTCCACATCAAGAATCCCGAGACCGACGCGCTGGCCCGCCGGGTCGCCGCGCTTAAGGTAACCGCTGTTCCTGGGCCGCCCAAGCAGGGATGTAGCTCCCCCCTTTGTTGACGCGATGTAGGTGGCGGATCATGATAACCAAGGGCGCAAAGAGCGACACCTCATGCTGGTGGGAGGATAAAATGCAGCCACTTGTCATCGACGCGAAGCCTCAACCTATTTCAATTGATCCCGCTAACGCTGCAGTTCTCGTCGTGGACATGCAGAATGACTTCGGCTCCAAAGGTGGAATGTTCGACAGAGCCGGAATCGATATCTCCGGCATTCAACGGGCTGTCGACCCTACTGCCAGCGTAATAGCTGCCGCTCGCAATTTGAGAGTGCCCATCGTCTATCTGAAGATGGGGTATTATTCCGACCTCTCGGACCTTGGGACGTCGGACGCCCCCAACCGTATCCGACATCTCCAGATCTTTGGGGTCGGTGAGAGCATGACAGCCCCGGATGGTAGCGAGAGCCGGATTCTGATCCGCGACACCTGGGGAACAGATATCGTTGACGACCTCAAGCCAGAGGCAGGGGATGTCGTCCTCTACAAAACGCGGTTCAGCGGTTTCTACGAGACCGAACTCGATTCTGTTCTGAAGACCGCAGGCATCAAACACCTCATCGTGACGGGATGCACGACCAGCGTGTGTGTGGAGTCGACAATTCGGGATGCCTTCTTCAGGGACTATCACTGCATACTGCTGACCGATTGCACTAGCGAGCCCATCGCCTGGAACGCCTCAAGGAGCAATCATGATGCCTCGATCACGCTCGTGCAGATACTCTTTGGATGGACATCGACGTCCGACCATTTCCTGAAGGCGATCGAGGAGCGAGTTCAGGGGCGTCTTGAACTAGCCGAATGAGTTGGCGAGGCCGCGTATCGTCCGAACTCAGATCACGGCCTTGAGATTGGGTGCGGTGACGTAGGCCCATGGCAGGAGATCGTTGATTCGGCTGTTGGGATAGCCGTTGACGATCCTAGAGCACGTCCTGTTTAATCCGGTTCATATCCTGCGGCTTTGAAGTAGTTGGCACATTCGGCTGGGGTGAAGAGGTCGACGACCGCGCCGACCGCGTCCCA
>NZ_JAMYLM010000030.1:0-51246 GCF_040317995.1 Mesorhizobium sp. M1334 | reverse complement strand
AGTCCCCATCAGCCATCGCATCAAGAAATGCGCCTGGAACGACGACTATCTCATCAATGCCATCACTCATATGCGATAGCCCTGCCCTCGAGGGGGAGATGTCCGGCAGGACAGAGGGGGCGCCGCGCGTGAGGCGCCAACTTTCTCTTTCGTCCAATATGGCGTCGCGCCAGGACGTACCGACCCCCTCTGTCGCCTTCGGTGACATCTCCCCCTCAAAGGGGGAGATTGGCACTCGCTCAGGCCGGGGCGTTGACGCGCTGTGGCCGCGTTGCCCAGTCGGCAACCGTCGCGCCAGCAACGCTTTCGCCGGCAACCATCCCGGTCGTCTGTGGCGCAAGCAGGTCGTTGCGGCGGGCGAAGGCAACGAAGGTGGCGCGCGCCGTTTCGGCGTCGATCTCTCCTTCCAGTGCTGCACGGCACGCTTTTGCGGCGATGTCATGCGCGGCCGTCCGGCTCGTTGCCGGCCATTCAGCCAAAAGTGCATAGGCCTCAGCCGCGCTTTCTATCTTCGTCGGCGTACCGAGGCCGGTGAGGATAGTAACCGGCTTGTCGAACGAAGCACGATCCATGACACTCTCCTTTCCTGGCTCAATCGGCTCCTTTCGGGACTCAACCGCGCGGGCGCTTCGATCCTTTAGGGCCGCCTGCAGAACGATGGCACCGATCTGCGAGTTGGACGCGATCGGGGGCATGCCCGGCCGCGGCAGCAGCCGATGCACCTTGACCAGCGCCTCGAGCCAGGCCGCCACGCCCAGCGGCGGATGTTCGCGCCCGTAGAGCCACGCCTTTGCCTTGGCGAGCGGGTATCCCGCCTCTTCGGCGAAATCGTTTTCCGACCACCGCAGCAGGCGCAGGCATTCGCGCATCCGCGCCGCTATCATTTGCGCTCCTCCGTGCCGGCCCCCACGCGTTGAGCCGACAGAAACATCAGCGTGTAGGCCGCCTTGCGGCGGTCCCACCCGGCCGACTCGGCCATATCCAGCAAGCCGTCGACCAAAGGCGCCAGCGCCGCCCTGCAGTCGGCTTCATAGTTGAAATCGTTTTTCGGGCGGGTCGGCGCCGCGATCTTTCCAAAACTGTCCATCATATCCATGGCAACACCTGCTCAGCATTAGTCCCGGACCGGCAAGACCGTGCCCGCTTTTGGCGGACACGGTCCATCTGCCGTTTCGAAGTCGCGCTTTGGAAGCCTGGCTTTAGAAGTCCATGCCGCCACCGCCGGGCATTGCCGGCGCGCCAGCTTCCTTCTTCGGCTTCTCGGCCACCATCGCCTCGGTCGTCACCAGCAGGCCGGCGACGGAAGCGGCATCCTGCAGAGCGGTGCGTACGACCTTGGCCGGATCGATGACGCCCTGGCCGAAGAGATCGCCATAGTCGCCGGTCTGCGCGTTCCAGCCGAACGAGAACTCCTGCTTTTCGCGCAGCTTGCCGACGATGATCGAGCCTTCGGCGCCGGCATTCTCGGCAATCTGGCGCACCGGAGCTTCGATCGCGCGACGCACGATTTCGACACCGGTCTTCTGGTCGGGGTTGTCGACCTGAATATTGTCGAGCGCCTTTGCCGCCCGCAGCAGCGCCACGCCACCGCCGGGCAGGATGCCCTCCTCGACCGCGGCACGGGTGGCATGCATGGCGTCGTCGACCCGATCCTTGCGCTCCTTGACCTCTACCTCGGTCGAGCCGCCGACGCGGATGACGGCGACGCCACCGGCGAGCTTGGCCAGCCGCTCCTGCAGCTTCTCGCGATCATAGTCGGAGGTGGTCTCCTCGATCTGCGCCTTGATCTGGGAGACCCGGCCCTGGATTTCGCTCTTCGAGCCGGCACCGTCGACGATCGTGGTGTTTTCCTTCTCGACCACCACCTTCTTGGCGCGGCCGAGCATGTTGAGCGTGACGTTCTCGAGCTTGATGCCGAGATCCTCGCTGATTGCCGTGCCGCCGGTCAGGATGGCAATATCCTCCAGCATGGCCTTGCGGCGATCGCCGAAGCCCGGTGCCTTGACGGCCGCGACCTTCAGGCCGCCGCGCAGCTTGTTGACGACCAGCGTCGCCAGCGCCTCGCCCTCGACGTCCTCGGCGATGATCAGCAGCGGCTTGGACGACTGCACCACCGCCTCCAGCACCGGAAGCAGCGCCTGCAGGTTGGACAGCTTCTTCTCGTGGATCAGCACATAGGGCTCGTCGAGCTCGACGCGCATCTTGTCCTGGTTGGTGATGAAATAGGGGCTGAGATAGCCGCGGTCGAACTGCATGCCTTCGACGACTTCGAGCTCCGTCTCGGCGGTCTTGGCTTCTTCGACGGTAATGACGCCCTCATTGCCGACCTTTTCCATCGCTTCGGCGAGGAAGCGGCCGATCTCGGCGTCGCCATTGGCCGAGATGGTGCCGACCTGGGCGATTTCGTCGTTCCTGGTCACCTTGCGGGCATTGGCCTTGAGTTCGGCGACCACGGCTTCGACCGCCTTGTCGATACCGCGCTTCAGGTCCATCGGGTTCATGCCGGCGGCAACCGCCTTGGCGCCTTCCTGGACGATCGACTGCGCCAGAACGGTCGCGGTCGTTGTGCCGTCGCCGGCGACGTCGCTGGTCTTCGAAGCCACCTCGCGCACCATCTGTGCGCCCATATTCTCGAACTTGTCCTCGAGCTCGATCTCCTTCGCCACGGTGACGCCGTCCTTGGTGATGCGCGGGGCGCCGAACGACTTGTCGAGGACGACGTTGCGGCCCTTGGGACCGAGCGTCACCCTCACTGCGTCGGCGAGGATGTTGACGCCGCGCAGCATCTTCTCGCGGGCTTCGGTATGAAATTTCACATCTTTGGCAGCCATTGGATCACTCCTTCGATAGGCAGCTTCGTTGACTGGAATGCTTGTTCAGGCCCACTCAGGCAGCCTTCTTCATCTCCCCGGCGCCCTCGATAACGCCCAGCACGTCGCTCTCTTTCATGATGAGCAGATCCTCGCCATTGAGCTTGATCTCGGTGCCGGACCATTTGCCGAACAGGATGCGGTCGCCGACCTTGACGTCGAGCGGCTGCAATTGGCCGCTGTCGTCGCGCGCGCCCGGACCAGCGGCAATGACCTCGCCCTCCTGCGGCTTCTCCTTGGCGGTGTCGGGGATGATGATGCCGCCGGCGGTCTTCTCGTCGACCTCGATACGGCGGACCAGGATACGGTCGTGCAATGGACGGAACGTCATGTCGTTCTCCTCTCGGGACAAACAGATTTTCGAAGATCCTCCTGACCGAACCGGCAATATCGGCCCGGCACGGGGTGCGCGACCCCTTCATCAGGCATCGCGCGCATACGAACTAGTCGCGCTTTTTTCTGCTTTCAAGAGGGTCACGCAAAAATTTTAGCACTCGACGCATGAGAGTGCCAATGCACTGTAATCGTTCGCACATTAGCCGCTCTCAGCTAAAGTGCGGCTCAAATTTTGGCGCGATATTTCAAAATGCCGCCCGTTCGGAGCCGCTCGTGGCGGCGGGAACCTATGTGGAAGGCGAGGCGTTTTGCAGACCGAGATTTCAACGGGCCGAGATTTCAACGGAAAGGACGATCGCATGACCAGCAGGGACTTTCAGCTCCAGATGCAAGGGTTTGGTCTTACCACGGCGGAGATCCACTACCGCCTGCCCGATCATCGGAGCCTGCTGCAACTCTATATCTGGCAGGAATACGATATTGCCCCCGATTTCCCGACGCTGAAGCATTTCCTCGATTTCTGGGAGCGCGAAATCGAAGGCCCGCTGCATTCGGTGCGCGTCGCCCATCATCACCTGATCCAGCCCTCCGAATGGCGGGCCGTAAACGGCATTATCACCGTCCACTGAAGAGCAAGCCGATCTGCCGCTAGACAGCGGACAAAGTCTCTCGAGGGGGGAAAGGGCAGTTGCCTCTCCCCCCACTTGTTTTGGATCTCACAATATCGGAGGGGTCCGGGCTAGCCGGGCGTGGTCGACAGGCTCGCAGGCGAGCAATCCCGCGTTGCGCGCCGCCCTGACGAAGGCCTTGCGCGCATCACGCGCGCTGCGCCAGCCATCGAGCGCGTCGCGGCAGGCCCGATAGGCGGCGCGCCAAATCCGGCCGCGTGCACGGTCCGGCCACTGCTGACGCATGCATTCGATGGCTTCCCAACTACTGGCGACCTTGCGCTCGCTGGATTGGAATTTCAACGTGATCGGCTCGGCGAAGCGGACGTCGTCCATCACTTCCTCCTTGTTTTCTGATCGTCTTCTTGTTTGAGCAAGCAACGTCATGCTGGCGGCAGCGGCGACCAGCCGGCGCCGCTGAAGGACATGGTTCGTCCCTTTGCGCGGTTCAAGAGCATCGCGGCAACAGCGGTTACTCCTCCTCGTCCGGCCCTTGCAGCAGTTCGATCAGCGTCGCTACTCTTGCCGTCGGCAGCGGTCGGCCCTCGTTCACCAACGCCTCGTCGGCGGCGATCCAGGCCAGGGCCTCACGCAATTCCTGGACCGTCCCGTCCGTCGCCGCAATGTCGGCGATCACGGCGTCGTCGACCGGGCCCAGCACGGAAATGATCTCGTCGCGTGTCATGGTCAGCTCCATCTGCGAGTGCCGGGAATGGGCCCGGCAACACAAGAATCTGGGTCTTGACCTGCGGCAGACAATAACCGGCCGGGGAACTCGGCGTTGGCGATTGAAGCCAAACAGGCAATCTCCTGCCGGACATCTCCCACAAGTAGATTGGCAGCCTCGCCGAACTGATCAAAAACCGGCCCTAAAAACCGGCAACGCGAGAGCCATGGGGGTCTTGACTTGCGGCGGACAATAACCAAATCGATGGCACCGGTCGCCGAAATGGGGCCGGCGAAACCAGGGAGCGCCAGCTCTTTGGCGCTCCTCGTATCTATGTTGCTCGATGGAGGATGTAGCTATGAGAACCGCATTCGACTTTTCCCCGCTCTATCGGTCGAGCATCGGCTTCGACCGCGTCTTCAACCTGCTGGAAAATGCGCCGCAGGCTTTCGACGCCTGGCCGCCCTATGACATCGCGCGCAGCAGCGAGAACAACTACCGCGTCACTATCGCCGTCGCTGGCTTTTCCGAGGACGACCTCGAAATCATTCATGAACCCAACCTCCTGATTGTCTCCGGCCAGCACAAGGAGCCGGACAACGCGGAGTATCTGCATCATGGCCTCGCCACACGGCCCTTTACCCGCCGTTTCGAGCTTGCCGATCACGTCAAGGTCGCAGGCGCCTCGCTCGACAACGGTATGCTCAGCATCGATCTGGTACGTGAGGTGCCCGAGGAGATGAAGCCTCGGCGCATCGCCATCGCGACCGACGTCGCCTCGCCGAAGACCGGGCCGAAGGCCGCGGTCGAAGCAAACAAGCAGGCTGCCTGAACGAACCAGTCGAGAAAGGAGACTATGCAATGGCTATTCGTGATCTCATTCCTTGGGGCCGGGAGAACAATCAGGCCCCCAGCCTGTTCCGCAGCGGCGATCGCGATCCCTTCCTGACGCTGCATCGCGAAATGAACCGCCTGTTCGACGAGGCGTTCCGCGGCTTCGACACGGGGCTGCCGTCGCTCGGTGGCTTCACCGCGGCCCGCGCCAGCTGGCCGAGTGTCGAAATCTCCGATAGCGAAAAGGAGATCCGCGTCACCGCCGAGATCCCCGGAATGGACGAGAAAGACGTCGAGCTGCTGCTCGATGACGGTGTGCTGACGCTGCGCGGCGAGAAGCGTGAAGAGACCGAGGACAAGGACAGGCAGTTCTCCGAACGCTTCTATGGCCGTTTCGAGCGGCGTATCCCGCTCGGCTACGAAGTTGACGAAGACAAGGTCAACGCCGCGTTCCGGAACGGCGTGCTAAGCGTGACGCTGCCGAAGACAGAGCGCGCTCAGGCCAAGGCCAAGCGTATCGCCATCAACGGCGGCAACGGCAAGTCCTGATGGCTCGCAGCAGGACGACGCCCGCTTCTGCCCTGCCGGTTCCGGCGGGCAGAAGCGGGCAATGTCGATGACCCGTTCTCCCGACGCTCCGGTTCCGCCTGACCAGGCGCAGCAAGTCTTGCAGTGCCTGACGACCGAGCATTTCGTGCTGCAAAACGCTCGCGCCGCGACCATTCAGGAAGCGAACCAGCGAGCCGAGCTGTTCCTGACCTCGGTCTCGAGCGCAACGATTGCCTTGTCCTTCGTCGCCCAGGTCACGGAGATGGGCAGGCCGTTCGTGTTGTTCAGCCTTATCTTGCTACCTTGCCTTTTCTTCATCGGCCTGGTCACCTTCGTGCGCGCTGTGCAGGTTGCCATCGAGGACATGGTGCATGCCCGCGGCATGGCCAGGATCCGCCACTATTTCGTCGAGCTGGCGCCGGTCCTGCAAAGATACCTTGTCAACTCCACGCATGACGACCTCTCGGCGGTGCTGGTCGACAAGGGCCTCCGCCCCTCGCCGCTGCAATATTTCATGACCACCGCTGGGATGGTGGGTACGATCAACGGCGCCATCGCCGGCGCCTTCACCGGCATCGTTGTTAAGTCCGCTTTCGGCGGAGGCATGTCGCCCGGCGTGATTTGCGGGCTGGCGGTCTTCGCGACATGCATTCTCGTCCTGCGGCGTTATCATAGTCGCGCCTGGGCCACGGCCGAAGAAAGCTTGCCAGCACGGTTCCCGGTCGACAATGACAGGAAAAGCTAGCGCCGACATATCCGGATGCCGAAAAGTGGCAGGGCGCCGCCCTTGCGTCTTGCGCGCCAATTGACCATCCTCGCCAACATCATTTGCACCGCGGCCGGGGGGTTCGCACATGCCGACGCTTTATGCGCTGAAACCGGCCTTCCAGGCCAGGCTGCGGCCGCTTGCCGACGGCCTGGCCAAGGCCGGCGTCACCGCCAACCAGATCACACTGCTGGCCGCTGCCCTCTCGCTCGCCGCCGGCCTTGCGGTGGCAGCCCTTGCAGGCCGCCGCGCGGTCTTTCTGCTGATGCCGCTCGTGCTGTTTACGCGAATGGCGCTAAACGCCATTGACGGCATGCTCGCAAGGGAACATGGCCAGGCCTCGACGCTCGGCATGTATCTCAACGAGCTTTGTGATGTCGTCTCCGATCTCGCTTTGATCCTGGCCTTTACTGTCATTTTTCCTGCCTGGGGCGTCGTTGCATTCGCTATCGCGGCTATGATCGCGGAATTCGCCGGCGTGCTCGGCATCGCGGCCGGAGCTGGGCGCAACTATGCCGGCCCGTTCGGCAAAAGCGACCGGGCGCTGGCGCTTGGCATCCTCGCCGTGCTTATCGCGTCCGGCCTGTGGGTCCCGGCGGCCACGCCGCTTGTGTTTCCGGCCATGGCTACACTCTCGCTGGCGACCGCCATCAACCGGATACGCAGCGGCCTTAACGGGAGCGGTAGCTGAATTCCGGTCTCGCCAGGGAGAACAATATGCTTCACCAACAGACGGTTGCCGCCGTGGCTTCAGTCAATATCGAGCGGGTGGCGCAGGAGCGCAGCTTCAAGAGCCACGATGGCACAGAGATCTTCTATCGCTATTGGCCGGCGCTGTCGGAAAACCCCAAGGGCGCCATCCTGCTGTTCCACCGCGGCCACGAGCATGGCGGCCGTATGGCGCATCTGGTCGACGAGTTCCAGATGCCCGACCACGCCTTCTATGCGTGGGACGCGCGCGGCAATGGCCGCTCCGCCGGCGAACGCGGCTATGCGCCGTCGTTTGCCGCGCTGGTGCGCGACATCGATTGTTTTGTGCGCGAGATCGACAGCGACGGTTTTGCCCGGCGCGACATCGCGCTGATCGCGCAATCCTTCGGCGCCGTACTTGCCGCCGCCTGGGTGCACGATTACGCGCCCGACATTCGCGCCCTTGTGCTGGCCTCGCCAGCCTTCTCGGTCAAGCTCTACGTGCCCTTCGCCAAGCATGGCATTGCGTTGTGGCAGAAGCTGAAGGGCCGCTTCTTCGTGAATTCCTACGTCAAGGCGAAATTCCTGACGCATGACCCCGAGCGTATCGCCTCCTTCGACGCCGACCCGCTGATCACCCGGCCGATCGCCTCCAACATCCTGGTCGAGCTCTACGACCATGCCGCGCGCATCGTCGCCGACGCCCGCGCCATCACCGTGCCGACACAGCTTCTGATCTCCGGCAGTGACTGGGTGGTGCGGCATGAACCGCAGCACGAGTTTTTCGTCAATCTGGCGAGCCCGGCCAAGGAGCGGCATGTGCTGCCCGGCTTCTTCCACGACACGCTGGGCGAGCGCGACCGCCACAAGGCACTCGACCTGATCAGGCCTTTCCTTGAAAAGCAATTCGCGGCGTCGGAAAAGCCAATCGACCTGACCGAGGCCGACCGCGCCAGCTACACGCGCGACGAGGCCGACCGGCTGGCCTCGCCGCTGCCGCTGCTGTCGCTAAGGGGCCTCTACTGGGCAATGAGCCGCGCATCGATCCGCATGGGCGCCTGGCTGTCGTCCGGTATGAAGACGGGGATTGCCACCGGCTTCGATTCGGGCTCGACGCTCGACTATGTCTACGAGAACGAGGCGCGGGGCATCAGCCCCATCGGCCGCATGATCGACCGCACCTTTCTCGATGCCATCGGCTGGCGCGGCATCCGCCAGCGCAAGCTGCATCTGGAAGAACTGATCGGCAGCGCCGCCGCCTCGCTCAAGGCCGCCGGCCGGCCGGTCCATATCGTCGATATCGCCGCCGGCCATGGCCGCTACGTGCTCGATGCCGTACAGAAATGCGCCGAGCCGCCGGCAAGCGTACGGCTGCAGGATTTCTCCGAGCTCAACGTCTCGCTCGGCCGCAAGCTGATCGCCGAGCGCCAGCTGCCGGCGACCGTCACTTTCCATCAAGGTGACGCCTTCGACGCCACGATGCTGGCCGGGCTCGACCCGGCGCCGGATCTCGCCATCGTCTCGGGGCTCTACGAGTTGTTTTCCGACAATGCCGTGATCGCCCGCTCGCTCGGTGGACTGGCCAGCGCCATGCAGCCGGGAAGCCTGCTCGTCTATACCAATCAGCCCTGGCATCCGCAGCTCGAGATGATCGCGCGCAGCCTGACCTCGCATCGCGGCGGCCAGGCCTGGGTGATGCGCCGCCGCACGCAGGCCGAGATGGACCAGCTGGTGGCGGCCGCCGGCTTTGAGAAGCTCGACCAGCGCATCGACCAGTGGGGCATCTTCACCGTTTCGGTCGCGCGGCGCGTCTGAACATGGACTTGCCTGCCTCTGCCTTACCTCGCGATGCCCCTGCCCTTCCGGCCTTGCCGCGTGAGCGGTATCCCGGGATCGTCCTGCGCGCCGCATTGTGGCTGGCATTTCTGGCGCCGTTCTTCTACGCCACCTACGGCTTCGCCAATTGGCTGGCGTCGCGGCGCGACGATGTCGGCAGCATCGTCTTCGGCTGGGAGCATGGCATCCCGTTCCTTGCCTGGACGATCGTGCCCTACTGGTCGATCAACCTGTTCTATGGCTTGTCGTTGCTGTTGAACAATTCGAAGAGCGGCGTCGACCGCCTTGCCGGCCGCTATCTGACGGCGCAGCTCGTCGCCGTCGCCTGCTTCATCCTGTTCCCGCTGACTGCGACCTTCGTGCGCCCGCAGACGAGCGGCCTTCCCGGCTTCATGTTCGCCGTGCTCGGCGGCTTCGACAAACCCTTCAACCAGGCGCCGTCGCTGCATATCGCGCTGCTGGTCATCATCTGGGACCATTGGCGTTACAGATTGACCGGCATCGCCGGCTTCGCCTGGCATGTCTGGTGTTTCCTGATCGGCGCCTCGGTGCTGACGACGTGGCAGCACCATTTCATCGACATTCCGACCGGCGCGCTGCTCGGCCTTTTCGCCCTCTGGCTGTTTCCGCGCGACAGCGAGCTGCCGTTCACCGGCTTCCGCCTGAGCGCTGACCCGAAGGCGCGGCGGTTGGCGCTGTTCTATGCGCTCGGCGCAAGCCTTGCCCTGGCCGGCGCCGCTGCCGGCGCGTTGGTCTCGGCGCTGTGGCTCATCCTGTTGTGGCCGGCACTGGCGCTGGCCATAGTCGCTTTCGCCTATGCCGGCGCCGGCGCCAAAGTGTTCCAGAAAACAGCCGATGGCCGCGTGTCGCTGGCCAGCCGTCTACTGCTTTGGCCCTACCGCCTTGGCGCCAAGGCCAATGTGTGGGCATGGACGCGACAGCTTCCGGCGCAGATCGTCGTTGCCGACGGTGTTTCCCTTGGCCGTTTTCCGACCGCCGCCGAAGCCGAACCTTTCGGCACGGTGATCGACCTTGCCGGCGAACTGGAAAGGCCGCGTGGCGCCTCGATCCGCTGGGTGAGCCTGCCCATGGTCGACCTTTTGCCGCCGTCTCGCGAGGCGCGTGCGCAAGCGGTGGCGGCGATCGAGGCGGCGCAGAAGCAGGGCGCGGTGCTGGTCTGCTGTGCGCTCGGCTTCCAACGCAGCGCCGCCGTGGTCGCCGAATGGCTGGTCGCCAGCGGCCGGGCCGCCACGCCCGATCAGGCGCGAGGCAAGCTCGCCGCCGCGGGCCGGCCGGTGCATCTTTGCACGGACGCACCGGCATGACCGCCTATCGTGACAGGGCCGAAGCGTTCGCTGCCGGGCTGATGGTGCAGGTGGCATGGCCGCTGCTGCTGATTGCTGCTGCCCTCCTGGCGGCGCCGGTCATCGGCCTGGCGGCTGCGCCGCAAACATCGTCGCTGTCCGCGGTAGCCTGGCTGATCGCCGCCGCAAGTGCCATAGCCACAATCATTCTCTCGGCCCTGCTTTTGTTCGATGCGCTGCTGTTTCGGCTGATGGCCAGCCACGCCAGCGAGGCAGGCGGCGGCGCGGCGATCGACGACGTGCTGGCGCGCATGCGGCTGAAGTCCAAGGCTGCCGGCGGCCGCTCGCTCGGGCAGCGAATGGCCGGCACGCGCCGCCTGCTCGCCAAGCAGCGTATCGCGTTCGGCCTGTTCGCGGCGGCCTCGGTCGTCGCGGCATTCTTTTGAGCCCGTCCATGACAAAGCTTCGCGTCAGCACCTATACCCTGCTGCAGACGGTGACCTCGGTCGGCCTGTCGGCGCTGGCCTGGGCGGTCACCGGCGTGCGGCCGATCTGGAACGGCAGCCAGCCATCGGACCGGCAGCGCATCTACTTCGCCAACCATGCCAGCCACGGCGATTTCATCCTGCTGTCGGCCTGTCTCAGCGAGAAGGAACGCGCCCGTACCCATGCGGTGGCGGCCGCCGATTATTGGGGCAAGACGCGGCTGCGCCGGTTCATTGCCGAGGACATGCTGTCTTCCGTGCTGATCCACCGGCAGTGGACGGATGAAACGCAGCACCCGATCTCGATCATGCTGTCGGTGCTCGACCAGGGCCATTCGCTGATCCTGTTTCCCGAAGGCACGCGCAACATGACCGACGAACCGCTCCTGCCGTTTCGCTCCGGCCTCTACAATCTGTCGATGGCGCGACCCGATGTCGAGCTCATCCCGTGCTGGATCGAGAACATGTCGCGGGTGCTGCCCAAGGGGCAATTCGTGCCGGTGCCGCTGCTCTGCCGCGTCGTCTTCGGCGCGCCGATCGCCATTCAACCTGGTGAGGAACGCCGCGCCTTTCTCGACCGCGCCCGCGAAACGCTGCTGGCGCTGAACCCCCGGCCGGAGCGAGACGATTGAGGATCAAGGCAAAATGCTGCCGATGATGCACGAAACCCTCATTCTGATTGTCGGCCTGCTGGCGGTGCTGATCAGCGCCAGCGTCGTCGCCGGCGTTTTGTCGTGGCGCGCGCCGAAGCCGTTGTCGCCGACGCTGGTCAACCTCACCCAGCGCATCAATGCCTGGTGGGTGATGGTGGTGGCGATCACCGTTGCCTTCTTCTTCGGCCGCCCCGGCATGACCATCCTGTTCGCGCTGATTTCGTTCGCCGCGTTGCGCGAATTCGTGACGCTGACGCACAGCCGCCGCAGCGACCACTGGGTGCTGCTCGGCATGTTCGGCATCGTCATCCCGTTCCAGTACTGGCTGGTGTGGACCGCCTGGTATGGCCTGTTCACCATCTTCATCCCGGTCTACTGCTTCCTGCTGATGCCGGCGATCACCGCGCTGCACGGCGACACCGAGCGCTTTCTCGAGCGCGTCTCGGCGCAGCAATGGGCGGTCATGATTTCGGTCTACTGCGTCAGCCACGTGCCGGCGCTGCTGACGCTCGATGTGCCTGGCTTCGAAGGCCGCAACCTGTTGCTGATCGCTTTCCTGATCATCACCGTGCAAGGCAGCGACGTGCTGCAATATATCTTCGGCAAGCTGTTCGGCCGGCATCTCCTGGCGCCGACGGTCTCGCCGTCGAAGACTTGGGAGGGGCTGGTCGGCGGGCTGGCGGCATCGAGCCTGCTCGGCGTGCTGCTGTCGTTTCTGACGCCGTTTTCGCCGCTGCAGGCAGCCGGCGTCGCCTTCATCGCCTGCCTGATGGGCTTCCTCGGCGGGCTGGTCGCCTCCGCCATCAAGCGCGATCAGGGCGTCAAGGACTGGGGCCATCTGATCGAAGGCCATGGCGGCATGATGGACCGTGCTGACAGCCTGGTCTTCGCCGCCCCGGTCTTCTTCCATACGGTGCGCTATTTCTGGACGTGAGGGGCGATTCAGCTGCAAGCGGGGTGCCCGACACGGCTGATCGCATTCGGCACTTAAAGGCCCCCTCGGTCATTAAGCATCGAGCTAATGCAGCAATCTGACTGGCCGTTTCGTTCTAAGGTCTGTTAAGCCTCCTCCAGCCAGAGAGTTCTGGCACGTTCTTTGGCGGTGGGATGATGACCTATAGGGCGCTCCAGTTATACGCGTCGCTGTCAGTGATGCTGTCGCTGTCAGTGATGCTATTGAGCAGTCGAGCTTGGCCGACTGAAAAAGAAGTTGTTCATGCGCAGGCCACTAAAGACGCAGCCGTTAACTATTTGCGATCGCTGCCGTATGATAGGAAAATCTATGTTTGGCCAATATGGCGTCGGCCCTACGAAGTTGTAGCTGATCGTCTGAACGTAAGCAGCTCGATCAAGCGATATAAAGTTCTCAGAGGCGATCTGAATGGTCTTTTCCCGGCCTTTGCCACGGCCCAAATTTCCGTAATCGCTGCCGACGGCGCGAACTGGCAAAAGGATATAGCGTCGGCCTTAACCAGTTCCCGCCTGCTGCCATCATACAAAGATTTCGTTGCAAAGGCGGAGGTCAGTTTAAACGGATGTACGGCTTATAAGTTTACAAGCAGAGACACTTGGGCGTCCGTAGGTGTCATTTTGGTAAACGAGCTCAACTTTCGCGACAAGGACACGGGAGCGCTTGACGGGTGCGTCCATGCCGCACTTGATTACTTGCAAGGATTTCCAACGAGGGATGGATACTTCGACTACTTGACGCTTCCCGACGCGACAATCCGGGGCTTGGTGATTCAAGCGACCTATGAATGTGCTGCTGAAGGGGACGGAACCGCCGAGCCAAGAGAAAGAACTAGGGACGGTTTGACGCCACTTCCTTCGCTAGATTGCATCGTGGCGAAGGTGGCTGAATAAGGTCAGGCCACCGAGGAGGGGCAACTTTCGGGGCGGGCTGGTCGCCTCCGCCATCAAGCTCTTCGCCGCCCCGGTGTTTTTTTCATACCGTGCGGTATTTCTGGACGTGAGAGCGAGCTGCGGTCTCAGCTTGCCGCTCCGAGCGGCTCTTTCTTGCGCGCCGGCGTCAGGCGGCGCATGCGGCGTTTGGCGGTAGCCTTCAGCGCCACCGGCGGAGCGCTGGACAACGCGCCGATCACCGCGCCGACCATGCCGTGTGCGACGAAATCGGCGTTGATCTCATTGGCCAATCTGGCGTCTGCCTCCTGGTTGTCGCTGTCGGGCTCCGACCACAACACGATGCCCACCCGCAATCTTGGTTTGGCGCGTTTCAGCCGACGGACCAGGAACCGGCCGTGCTTGACGGAATCGCGGTTCAAAAATCCGACGACGACGGTATCGACGGCGTCGAGTTCAAGGCGGCGAATGCTTCCCGCTTCCAGATCGGCGAAGCTCGCCCTCAACACCGTAGCTCCCTGGACTTCGAGCACCTGCGCCAGCATGCCGGCAGCGGCATCGTCGAGTTCGCCGCGCCCTCCGGCGCACAGCACCGACATGCCCGTGCCATCCGGCAGTTCGGTGTCGTCCTCGTCCTCCCCCTGAATCTGCTTGTCCTCGCGTACGCCGTTGTCCTCGGCCGCGGCCGTATCGTCCGCTTCCGCCTCCTCCTGCGCGCTGTCGTCGAGGTTCGCCACCATCGTCAGCGCGCTGCCGGCGACCTGCTGTCTTTGCTCATCGCTCAACACACCACGCACACGGTCCTGCTCGCCGAGCAGAAGTGCGGGAATCGCGACCTTGTCGTAGAACTCGACCAGATAGCTTTCCTCCAGCATCTCCTCGGCATGGTCTGTCGCTTCCTCGGGATCGCCGGCCAGCAGCCGCTGGTAAAGCCGGGCGTGCGGTTCGAGCACGGGTTCGTTGCCGAACAGAACGTCGAGGAATTCGAACTGCGGCACATGGCGGCCGAGCACGACGAGGCAGACCGTGAGCGGCGTCGACAGAACCAGGCCCAATGGCCCCCAGAGCCAGGTCCAGAAGATCGCCGCAACGATGATGGCCAATGGCGACAGCCCGGTGCGGGAGCCGTAGAGCCAGGGTTCGATCACGTTGCCGGTGATCAGTTCCACGACCACGAAAAGCCCGGCGGTCCATAGCACGAGCGACCAGCCGGGCGCCACGGCCAGCGCCAGGAACAGAGGCAGCAGCGTCGCGATGACCGGGCCGATATAGGGAACGAAGCGCAGCGCCAGCGCCAGCAAGCCCCACAACAATGGATTGGGTATGCCCAGAACCCAAAGCCCGAACGTAATCGGTACGGCATAGACGATGTTCACGACCAATTGCATGAGCAGATATCGGCCGACCCGCTTGCCGGCATCCTGCAGCGCCTCGGTGGTTCGATGCAGATCGCCGTAGCCGACGAGACGTATGAAACGATCGCGCAGGTCTTCCCGCTCGAGCAGCATGAATATGACGACCACGACGATCAGCCCGGCCGATGCCAGCGGGCTCAGCAGCGGGCCGATCAGATTCTGGAGAACCTCGAGCGGTCGTTCGCGCGCGACGATTTCGACCGGGATCGGCTCCCGCGGAGGCTGATCGGCGGCGGGTTGCACAGGTCCGGGTCTGTCGAGTTCCTGGCCGACGCGTTCGATCACCCGGCTCAATCTGGAAACGATACCGCCGCCGACGCCGGTGTCCTTGAGGGACCGGACCTTGGTCAGGATATTAGCCTGGTAAAGCGGGATGTTCTGCGCCAGTTCACTAACCTGCGTGGCGACGATGAAGGAGAACAGCGCCAGCACCGTGAATGCGCCGAGCACGCTCGCAATCACGGCAGGAAGACGCGGTATGCCGGCGCGCTTGAGTGCCGACACCATCGGTACAAGCGCAAAGGTAAGCAGCAGGGCGATTGCGATCGGCAGAAAGACCTCGCGCCCGAAATAGAGCGCCGCGACGGCCGTCACGACCGACGCTACGCTGGGCAACGATGTGCGCGGAAGCGCCCTGGCAGCGGCAACAATACCCGCCCGCCGGGGCTCCGCCAGGTGCGCGCCGTTTCGACGATTTGCCGCCACTTTATACCTCCGCCCCGCCGTCGTCATGATCGGGCATATTGAGCCGGCGTGCAACGTCGCAGCGCCTCCCCCAACTGGACACCGATTGCCTGGACCTTCGTTGGCTTTGTCGGGCTTCAGATCGGCAGCGCGGCTATTCAGTCACGGTAGAATTTTTTGCATAAATGGCGTCACGGGCAATCCTGTTCCATGTCTGCGCCAGAACGCGGAACTTTTGGGTCAAAACACCGTTCCTTCGTAGATCGCTGATGGACAACCTCAAAGCAGCAGCTCAGGAGGAATGATCATGAACATCAAGATGCTTTGCATGGGCGCGATGGCGCTTTCGATGATGACCGGCGCAGCGCTCGCCGCCGGTGCCACTGGCACTTCGGCGCTCGACGATCCGCAGAAAATGTCACCCTTCTTCACCGACGCCGGCATGAAGAGCATGAAGTCGGAAGCCGAATTCAAGACCGCATGGATGGCCATGTCCACGAGCGACCGGGCCATGGTGTTGAAGGAATGCAGCGACGCCGGCATTGCCAAGACGCATGCCGACTTCTGCAAGATGGCCAACCAGCTCGGTAACAAGTGACCGCCGGCTTCTTGCCGATTGCAATAACGGACCAAGCGAAAGGCGGGCAGGTCCGCCATTGTGCGACCTTCCAGTCTGCACCGGCGGGCGTTCAGCCATTTGATGTCGCTACGCCGGAATGTCCGCGCAATGAAGGCCACGGCTTTTGTTCGATTGCCGTGGCGCCATCGGCATGGCCTGGTCGGAACGCATGTCGCGGAGTGGCAATGCCACCCCGAGCGGTCCCGTCTGCTCGCAGCCCGCCGGTTAGCCTCCGCATGGCATTGCCGGCACCGGCAATCCAGGCGAGATCGAATGCAGCACCAGGCAGGTGAAGGGCCTGGTGCTGAAGACCGAGTTTTTGAAAAAGGCCTGATCGCCTCGGCACCCTTCGCTTCCATATCAATCGCCTCATGACTGAACCGCCAATGTGAGCGAATCGCCCATGCGACGAGTGGGAGGAGCCTGTCCCCTCGCCCTATGTTGCACTGCGTTAGATTTGTTGCATTGCAATATCGGCGCATCGGGTCGAGCCTCTGCGAGGTGGGCATTCCTTGCACGAGGTGATTGTGTCGGCATCATTTCGGCCTGACATCGAAGGGCTGCGCGCACTGGCGGTGGCGGGTGTCATCGCCTTCCATTTTGGTCTCTCCGGCCTGCCCGGCGGCTTTGCTGGCGTCGACATCTTCTTCGTCATCTCCGGCTACCTGATTACAAAACACCTGGTTACGGAAATAACCGAAACCGGGCGGCTGAACCTCTGGCGCTTCTACGCCCGGCGCGCCCGGCGCCTGCTGCCGGCGGCACTGTTCGTCATTCTCGCCACGCTGTTTGCTGGTTACTTCATCCTGTCGCCGGAGGAACAGGCGCTCTATTCGAAAGGCGCTATGTTCGCCTCCGCCTACATGATCAACCTCTGGCTGATCCGCTGGTCGTTCGACTATTTCGCCGCCGACGCCACCAACAACCCCTTCATCCACTTCTGGTCGCTCTCGGTCGAAGAACAATTCTATTTGGCATGGCCGGCGCTGCTTTTGATGGCCGCATGGCTGCGCCCAGGCAAGCGCACCGCTATAATCGTCATTGGCCTCGCCGGCCTAGCCTCCTTCGCCGCCTGCGCCTGGCTGACGGAAGTGTCGCAGCCCTGGGCCTTCTACTTCTCGCCTCTCAGGGCCTGGGAATTCGCCGCCGGCGGCCTCGCGACCATGGCGCCGGCAAAGATCTGGCGCGACCGGCCGCTGCTGGCCACGCTCCAGGCATGCCTCGGTCTGGTGCTGATCGCCTGGGCCTATCTGATGCTGGACGAAGACTCGCCGTTTCCCGGGGTGAATGCGCTGGCGCCTGTCGCCGGCACCGTGCTGCTGCTGCTCAGCGGCAGCGGCGGCCGCAATCTGCCGAGCGCCGTGCTGGCGCTGGCGCCCCTGCAATGGCTGGGCCGGCTGTCGTATTCACTCTATCTCTGGCACTGGCCGGTTATAGTCTACGCGGCAATGGTGGTTCCCAACCTGTCCATCCTGGACCGCTTTGCCTGCGCGGCGCTGACGCTGGTTCTGTCGATGTTCACCTATCATTTCATCGAGAACCCGATCCGCCGCAACGGCTGGCTGATGGCCGGAGCAGCGCGGGCGCTGGTGCCCGCCGCCGCGCTGACCGGCGCCGGCGTGGTCGCGGCCTATGGCAATGCGCGCTTTGCCGAGCACAATCTCAGCCCCGAACAGCACGTCATCGCCGACAGCGCCGCCCAGCTCTCCACCGTGCGCGCGACCAATGGCGGCTGCGTGCTCGATTTCGAGACCGTCAAGCCGAAGCCCTGCATGTTCGGCCGCAAGGATGCCCAGCGCTCGGTCGTGCTGTTCGGCGACTCGCATGCCGACCATTGGTCGACGCCGCTGATCAAGGCGGCCGAGAAGAACAATTTTCGCGTCGTCACCTTTCTCAAATCCTCCTGCCGGGCTTCGCGGGTGACGACCTGGAACTGGCGGCTGAAGCGCGACTACACCGAATGCGACCAGTGGCGCGAGCAGTCGGTCCAGGACATCATCGCGCTGCACCCGCAACTGGTGGTGATTTCGGAATTCTCGATCGGCAATGTGATGAAGGAATCGCCCGAGGAGTTGAAGCACGCCGATTGGCAAGCGCAGTGGCGGACGGGTCTCGCCTGGACGCTTCAGGCCTTCAGTCAGGCCGGCATCAAGGTCGCGGTCATCAGGGACGTGCCCTACAATGCAAGCTATGCCGACAAATGCGTGGCACGGGCGCTGTGGCGGGGCCAGACGCCCGCGACATGCGACACGCCGAGGATCATGGCGGCAAACGACGACATCGCCACCGCCGAGCGCGACATCGTGCGCTCGACGCCGAACGCCACTTACGTCGACATGACCGACCGGTTTTGCGACCAGACCACCTGCCACGTCTTCATCGACGGCAAACTAGCCTTCCGCGACCGCCACCACCTGGCAACGCCCTTCGCCGAAACGCTGGAGCCGGCGGTGGAACGGGCGCTGTTTTCGGATGTGATGGCGGCGGCTGTGAAGTAACAGTGCGGGATCTTGTCGGATCACGACCGACCAGCCCTTGGCGAGCAACCCACGCCAGGTCAGCTAAGGATGAGACCAGCCAGTAAAACGGTAAGGATAAGCGACAGCGGAACTGCAAGAAGGCAGCACAGCTCGAAAGTATTGGCTCGCCAAGAAGTCATTGGTCGCTTTTCCATGTTGGCCTCCTCCCTCAACGGCCAAACCGGGACGGCAGTTCCTAGATGGTGCTCATCCCCACCACTCATCACGCAATTGGCGCAGTTCGTTCCGCTTCCTGGTCATCCACCGTGCACGCGCCAAATGTGTCGCCCACGCCCGGAAAGCCCTCTCCGGTTCCCGCTCCGGATCAATGTGCAGAACGATACGGGCGACCTCGCGCCAATCGGTTCCTTCCGCCGAAGCATCGAGCAGCCGGATATAAGTAAGCATGCGATCTTCGTCATAACCGGTCAGAACCGAAGACGTCGGCGCTGCGTTCGCGATATGAAGGTTTGGCGGCTTTAGCATTGCGACCTACCAGCAATGGCGCACCGTAGCAGCTTATGAAGAAGCCCGCGCCCTTTGATCGGAGGATGCGGATCGAGATTCGCCTCGACGGTCGACAAATGCCGACCTCGGGCGGGGGTTCCGCGCAGTTGGGCTCCACGTCTTGCCCATCGCGATCGGGTGGGCGCAATCTATGTATTTTACTATGTATTTCAGTGGAACCTAATTTAGTCGGCGCAATTATGCGTGCGTGAGAAAGCGTGAAATCCAGACCGTCACTGAGAGCCGGCTATCGCGGGATCAGTTGGCCGATGATCCAGTGATTGCAGTCGATTTGACCGAACGGATATTACAGGCGGCCGACAACGACAGGATAGTCTGCCTCGTCGTGGCAACGGAGCAGCTGGAAGCCGACCGCATCGAGAAAGCGGAGCCTCAGGAGACCAGGATTGCCGCTAGTTTCGTCCGGGACTTTGAGGTCATGCTGCTTGTTCTTTATGCGGCCTACGCCCTTGCTGTGCTGGGTGCGACCGCTTTCGTTTTGCTGGAACTGGGGCATGTCCTATAGATCGGCAAGGTGAAGGGACCGGCACCGCCTGATTGTCGCTGTTTGACGGGACACCGGGATACATACGGCGCGGACCACAACAGCTCGAGGCTTGCGTCGACGGCCACCCTGCCGCACAGCCAGAGGCGTTTTCGCCCACGCGGCGCTAATTGTGGGCTCTCGGTTCGGGGCATCTTGCTAATTTGTGGAACGAGCCTGCCCCTCGCGGGTTTTTCTATTAGAGGGACGTTAATGAAGGAGGTAGCTATGAAGAAGCTCCTGCTTGCCTCGGTGATCGCCATCGCCTCGGCGGCTTCCGTGATTGGCCCGGCCAATGCCGGCGGCAGCGTCACGATCGGCATCGGCAACGGCTATGACGACGACTATTATTATCGCCATCATCGGTATTCCGATTACGACGATGAGTACGTCCCCCGTTACCGCTATGATGTCTATAACGAGGACTACGCGCCGCGCTACCGGTACCGGTACCACCGGCGCTGCCATACCGAAGTCATCAGGCACTGGCGTCATCACCACCGGATTATCGAAAGAATCCGTGTCTGCCGTCGTTGACGGATCGATCCGGCCGGTAGTGCCGGCCGGATCGGCGGGGCTCCTCATCTCGGCTTGCGCATCAGCATCATGCCGTAATGCACGGCCAATATGTCGAGCCCGATCTTGAGTAATTTCACCACCACGTCGCGCGGTTCGCCCGCCTGTTCGGCCAGGCTCTTGACCGTTGCGTCGGCACAGCAGACCTTTTGCACGATGCCGGCGATCTCCCAATGGACAAGCGCCCTGGTGGCCTCGGCATGGTCGCGGCCGGCGGACAGGATGTGTTCTGCGACGCCGCTGCCGGTGCGGCCGCCGTCGACACGCTCGGCCCAAGCCATCGGCTTGGCGGTTGCCTCCGACGAACTGCGGAAATCCTGGCGGTAGCGCATCCCCGCCTCGCGCTGCTGGCGCGACAGCGAGGTGAGGCCGCTCAGCGGGTCGACATTGCGCACCCGCACGATGCCGCCGGTCGCGGTGTGGCCGTCATTGGAGACCTCATAGAGGCGCGCCGCCTCCTGCGTTCCTTTGGCCAGCCGCTTGCGGCCGAACCTGTCGTCCTTCAGCGCGAAATCATGGCCGATCTCCTTGCGGATGCGCACCTGCTCGGCCTCGCCCTTCGGCAATCGCGGCGGCCTGGCTTTGGTCTTCTGGGCGATTTTGCTGCTCATCGGCTCGGTCCTCCTGGTTTTTTGTCGTCGGGCTCTGGCGAATTTCCGTCATCCACTGGGCTCAAATCGTTTCGGCCGGCAGCGTGCGCAGGAAGCGCGCGGCGTGATAGGCGCAGTAACTTTTCGAAGGCTTTGTGCGCAGCCCGCAGCACAGCATGTCCAAACCGGGGCGACTGCCGGTGGCATCGTTTTCGGCATCCTCCTGCAGCGTCGTGTCGAGCGGCGCGCGGCAACGGTCGAAAAGGCAATCGATGAAGCGCATCGCGGCGAAATGTGGCTGGCGGCCGCCGGCGGCGATCGGGCGCGGCGCCGGCATTTCGAGCGGCTCGCCATCGGACCCGGTGATCCGAGCCGGACCCGGCTGCCAGGCCGGCGGCGCCAGCCTGGCCGACAGCCTTGCAGGGCGGCAGTGATGCTCGGCCGGTACCGCCCGTGCTTGGCTGGCGGGGTTCGACGGCTCTGGCGCCGATTTTCCATGCCGGCCGCCACACCAGCCCTTGGACCTGGCAAGGCCGATGGCGCGCAAAGGGGCCGTGCGGTGGACGATGCCGATGATGGCCGCGCGTGAGACCGGACTACCACGCTGCGTACCGAGCCGGGTGGCGATCTTCGCGGCCGACAGCCCGCTCATCAACAAGTTCTCGATTTGTTCCAATTCAGAGGCGGAATAGCGGGCGGCCATGATGTTTTGTTCCCTGCAAGGGTGGTTGTGTGTGCGCCGGCTTCGCCGGCTCTCAGGCTGGAAAGCCGATCAGCCTTCGCGTGGCCTGCTACGATCGAGCTTCATCTCGGCCGCCTGCCTGGTTGCGCCGGAGACTGCCTTGCCCGTCCGCTTGTCGAAGGCGATGACCGTGCCGTCTTCGGTACGGATCCAGGAAACCGCGGCATCCGCGTTGCCGGTCGACGGGTAATTCGTGGCCGGAGCCGTGAGGGGAACGGCTCCAGCCGTTCCGGCCGCTTGCGCTGCCGGAACCGAGGCGCGAGCCTCGGGCATCGTCCCGGCCGGGGAGGAGGACAGCCGCGACGAAGGGGAAAGGGTTGGCACATGCATGGCCTTGGCGATCGTTTGCGGTACCGCCTCCAGGCCAGCGCCGCCGGCGCGCTGAACGGCGGATTTAAGGACCGAAAGCTGGTGAAGCGACTTGTGCATGCCCACATAAAAGCATAACTCAAATCATAATGCAAGCGATTCTTGCATAGACGAAACCGAATCTTATGTCTCAGATGGGAGCCATGGCGAAAACTGCACTGTCGATCAAGGTCGGAGCGGCGATCCGCCGGGCGCGCAAGCAGCGCGGCCTGGTGATGCGTCACATTGCCGAGCACAACGACACCGACGTCGCTGCCGTCGGCAATTGGGAAACCGGGCGCAACCTGCCCAAGACCGAGAACCTTTTGAAGACCGCCGCTTTCCTGCGCGTCGATCCGGTGGCGCTCGGCAAGGGCGAGGTCGTCTTCCTCGAAGATGCCGGACCGGTCGCCGATGCCGAGATCGTCACCGATCCCGGCCCCCTGCCCGCCGGACCGATGGACATCCAGCTTCTCGGCACCGCCGTCGGCGGCGACGATGGCGACTTCACCTTCAACGGCCAACCGGCCGGCTATGTCCAGCGGCCGCCGGGGATCCGGCATCTGCGCAATGTGTTTGCGCTGCACGTGCTGAGCGATTCGATGGTGCCGCGCTACGAGCCCGGCGAGATGATCTATTGCGGCGGCCGCGACGCCGTGCCCGGCGACCATGTGGTGATCGAGACGCTGCCCGAAGAGAACGAGCAAAACGGCAAGGCCTTCATCAAGAAGCTGGTCAAGCGCACCGCCGCCGAACTGATCGTCGAACAGTACAATCCGCCCAAGACGCTGACCTTCAACCGCTATGCCATCAAGAACGTCTTCCGCGTCATCCCGCTCAAGGAACTGCTGGGGTATTGAGGAGGGTTTTCCCTTCTCCCCTTGTGGGAGAAGGAAGTTCCGCCCCTCAAGCCCGCTTGGACTGCTCCGGCTCTCGACCGTTGAGCAGGCGCGCCTCGGCGCGCACCCGTTGCCGGTCGTCGATGAAGGCGGCCTGGATCGAAACGGCGGCGCCCGGCAGGCCATCGGCACGGCAAGCCTTGCAGATGAGGCGCCCCGAAAGCGCTGATAGCGGCGTCTCCGGCCTCACCCCATGCCGCTTGAGCTCGGCCGGCTTCCACCACCTGTTACGGCCGCAATCGATGCACTCGACGGCAATCGAGACGACATCGGCGATCGTCGCTTCCTTGCCCGCCAATGCCATAGCCATCCCCATCATTGTTCCTGCTTTGTTCCACATCATTATCGGTTTTAGAGGCGGAGTCGAGTCGGTTCCGCTTACATCAACGTTAAAGTTTCACTTGTTCTATTATTTGAGTTATGCTTATATCTCATGCGGGCTGGAACCGGCACGAGCCCCAGAACCGCGGCTGGCCGGCAGCAAGGGAACGACGATGAACCCAGCCCAGTTCGCCCATGCCTGCGGCTATAGCGGCGACAGCCCGGCCATGCTTGCCGCTTTCGCGGCCATCCGCCAGGACGGCATCCGCAAGGCGCGCCAGGGCCATCGCCAGCGCAAGGTGGCGATTGACCAGATGAAGCCGAGCCGCGTTCTGTTCCTGGCGGCGATCCGCCCGGCGCAGACAGCCGAGGAGGCACTCGAGGACGCCGCCTGCTTCCTGTCGATGTTCCGCAACATGCCGCGCTGGCGGCAGGAAAGGCGCGCCGCCGACCTCGCCCGTGCCAGACAGCAGCGCCTCTTCGCCCGCTTCTTCCGCCGCTACGGCCACCGCCTCTGGGGGCTCGAGAGCACCTGAAGGCGCGCGGGCCTCCCTTGCAAGTCAAAACGGATATTGCGATCGCCGACGTCGCACCGTATGTCTTCGCGCGATGAGCGAGATCGAATTCCGTCGCGCGCAAGCGCCCGACCTGCCGGCGATCGTTGCAATGCTTGCCGACGATGTGCTCGGCGCAGACCGGGAAGACCCATCCACGCCGCTTGCGCCATCCTATCTCGATGCCTTCAGCGCAATCGATGCCGATCCCAACCAGTTGCTGGCCGTGGCCGTCGAGGCCGGGCAAGTGGTCGGAACGCTGCAGCTCAGCTTCCTTCCAGGCATTTCGAGGAAAGGCGCATGGCGCGGCCAGATCGAAGGCGTTCGCGTCGCCCGGCAATGGCGCTCGCGCGGCGTCGGCAAGCTGATGATCGAATGGGCGATTGAAGTGTGCCGTTCGCGCAATTGCAGCTTCGTCCAACTCACCACGGATAAAGGACGACGGGAGGCGCACGCTTTCTACCAACGCCTCGGGTTCACCGCCAGTCATCTAGGCTACAAGATGGCGCTGTAGATCAGCATTTCATCGCATTCAGCGCCGACCGCTCATCTTCGCTATCCCTCTGGATGGATTGACAACAAGCCGGCCTTTCGCCTTGCTTAATCCGCCCATGATTTACGACCTACCCTGGCTTGAAGAAGCCTTTCGCGCAAAGCCCCGGCGGAAGTTTCTGTTCTTCTGGGGCCATCAGCCGTCCAAGGACGGCCGCATAACCGCGTCGTGCTTCAGCCAGTGGTGGCATGCGCCCTTTACCATCAATGGCCTAAGCTATCCGACTGCCGAACACTGGATGATGGCCGAGAAGGCTCGCCTGTTCGGTGATGCTCAGACGGCAACGCAAATCCTCAGGGCGACGAGCCCCAAGCAGGCAAAGCAGCTTGGCCGTCAGGTGAGCGGCTTCGATGGCACCAAATGGGATGCCGACAAATATCGCATCGTCTGCGAAGGGAGCTTTCAGAAGCTCCGACAGAATGCGGCGCTGCGCGATTATCTGCTGTCGACGCATGACAAGGTGCTGGCCGAGGCCAGCCCTGTCGACCGGGTGTGGGGCATTGGTCTTGCGGCGGATGACGAGAGGGCAGTGAACCCGCTGCTGTGGCGCGGCGAGAACCTGTTGGGATTCGCGCTGATGCAGGCCCGGGACCGGCTGCGCGGCTGAACATTGGCACCCGCTCGTCATCAGCGGCAGCTTCCGCTGCTTGACAATCCGCCGGCAATGTTCTCTTTATGTTCCTATCACAACTCGAGACAATGCGGCGTTCGAGCGGCCGCGGGCGAACGGGTCGGATGGAAGCCAACATCCTCCACGCGGATCTGGATGCCTTCTATGCCTCGGTCGAACAATTGCTCGACCCGGCCTTGCGCGGCAAGCCGATTGCCGTCGGCGGCGGGGTAGTGCTTGCCGCATCCTATGAGGCCAAGGCGTTCGGCGTGCGCGGCGGCATGCCGGGACGGCGGGCGCGGGAACTCTGCCCGCAACTCATTTTCGTCGGCGGCCATTTCAAGGACTATCAGCGGTTGGGCGATGCGGCAATCAAAGTGCTCGGCGACTTCACGCCGGTGGTCGAGCGGATTTCGATCGACGAGGCCTTTGCCGACGTCGCCGGCTGCACCCACCTCTTCGGCTCGCCGGCCGAGATCGCCGGCAAGATACGCCGCCGCGTGCGGGCCGAGCTCGGCTTGCCGATCTCGGTCGGCGTGGCCCGCACCAAGCATCTGGCCAAGATCGCCTCACAGGTCGCAAAGCCGGACGGGCTGGTGGTGGTCGATCCGCGCCACGAGCTGGAGTTCCTGCACCACCTGCCGGTCGAGCTGATGTGGGGTGTCGGCCCGGTCACCAGGGAGCGGCTGGCCGGTATCGGCGTCAACACCATCGGCGAGTTGGCGAAGACCAACAGTGGCGCGCTGGAGCGCCTGCTCGGGCCGGCGGCGGGAGAGAAACTGAACGCGCTGGCGTGGAACCGCGATCCGCGCAAGCTTGAGACGCAGCGCCGGGCGCGCTCGGCCGGCGCGCAATCGGCGCTCGGCCGCAAACCGGCCGACGAGCAGGTCTTCGTCCCCGCTTTGCTGCATCTGGCCGACAGGGTCGCCACCAGGTTGCGTGCGAAATCCCGGCCCGGCCGCACGGTGACGGTTCGTGTCCGCTTTGCCGATTTGCGCTCGGTGACGCGCTCGGTCACGCTCGACCAGCCGATTTCGGCAACCGCCATGCTGGCCGAAATCGCCGAGGCGCTGGTGCGCAAGGTGCTCATCGACCATCCGCACGAAAAGACCATCTCGCTGCTGGCGATCGCCGTATCGCATCTGGAGCAGCATGCCGGGCTGCAACTGGAGCTGCCGCTCGGGCTCGACGACGACCGCCGCCGCCCCGGCACCCGGAAGGGCGCGGCGCGCTGGATCGCGGATCGCGCCATCGACAAGATCCGCGACCGCTTCGGCTGGGAGGCGGTCGGCTACGCCTCGGTCGCGCTCGGACTACAGCGGTCGGTTCCCGACGCATTTCGGGAGTTGGCCGAGAAGGAATTGTGAGTTGCGCGGCGGGGGCGAAAAAGAATTATCTGACAGGAGCCAGGGGCGATACGGCCGGCCCGTTCAAAGCCGTGCCGTCGACGGCAAAATGCGAGCCGTGGCAGGGGCAGTCCCAGCAGCGTTCCAATGAGTTCCAATGAACGTGGCAGCCGACATGGGTGCATGCGGCCGAGCGCTTGTGGAGCGTGCCGTCCTCATCGCGAAAAGCCGCGACTTTGGTAAGCCCTTCGCGCACGATAGCGCCCTCTCCCGGCCGCAGCTTATCGGCGGAATCGATTTCGCCAGGCGCGACATACTCGGCAAAACTCCTGATCGCTGTCGCATTCTCCACCAAATAGTCGCCGATCGCGCGTGCCGTCTTGCGGGAGGGTTCGTAAAGTTCCCGCCAAGGGCTTTCCCCCTTCAGGATCAGGTCGGAAATCAGTTGGCCGGCAACAACCCCATGGGTGATGCCCTGACCGGAATCGCCGGTGACCACGAAGACATGCCGGTTGCCGGGATTGCGGCCGATGAACCCGGCATGGTCGACGGTCTCCATCACCTGCCCGGACCATCGATTGGTTTCCGCGCCGATATCGGGCACCAATTTTTTGATCCAGTCCGCCAGGGCCGCGAAGCGGTTGTCGGCATCGTCGGCCTGCCCTGTCTTGTGGTCCTCACCACCGACGATCAGAAAGTCGGTTTTGCCTTCACCAGGCTGCAGGCGAACGTAGTGATAGGGATCCAGCGTGTCCCAATAGAGTGCATCCGGCAAAACGTCGCGCGCGATCTCGAACGCCATCGCGTAGGTCCGATACGGCGCTTGCTTGGTGTGGAGCGCGACCCGATCGTTGATCGGCGAATTAGTGGCGACAACGGCCGATCTGGCAGACACGGTAAAGCCCGAGACCGTGCTTACGCGGACGCCGCCGTCGGTCTCCGCGACCTTGTCGACGATGGTCTCCGCATAAAGCATGCCGCCGCGCGCGCGAATGCCCGCAGCCAGCCCGCGGAGATATTCGAGGGGGTGAAATGTCGCCTGATTGGCGTAGCGAAGGACGGGCGTATCCGAAAAGCCTGCAAACGGCACGCCTGCGGTTTTCTCGACGTCGACACCAATCTTCAGAGCGGCGCCCAGTTCGCGCTCGATGACGGATTCCCTTCTGCCTGACGCCGGAAACAGAAAGCCGTCGAGGCGGCGGAAATCACACGCGATACCCTCTGCTTCCTGGATCGATTGGATACGGTCGATAGCGGCCGACTGGCTTCGGTAGTAAATCCGCGCCAGTTCCTCGCCGCGCAATTTGATCAGTTCCGAAAAATAGTCGTCGCAGATCGACGACAGATGCGCGGTGGTGCGTGCCGTCATGCCGCTTCCGATCCGGCCGCGATCGAGCACCGCCACCTTTTGCCCGGCGATCGCCAGTTCGTGGGCGACCGACAGTCCGGCAATGCCAGACCCGACGACCACGACATCGACCTGTTCACTCCGCTCGAGCGGAACCGCCTCAGGCGCAACTTCGGTTGCCGCCCAAAGCGATACAGTCCTTTCATCGCTGACATTCATGGCGGAACTTCCAGACGTGATAGCCGGTAAACGGACGCGAGGGTTCAAAGTTCCTCGACGCCTGAATGCCTGCGTAAGCTTGACGTCACCGCCGGTCCGCCCCGACGCGTTGTGAGCCGGCCTGGCTGGGGCGGTGCGATGCACTTTGCGTCAGGAGGTATCGTTCCTGCAAATGCGAGATACGAGGCGGCTCTGGTCGTCAGACCAAAAGCGTTGCACCGCCCCAAGCGATCAGGGTGGTGCCGGCCGCACGGCCAACCCACCGGCCGGCAGGAAACACTGGTTCGACGAGAACCCACGAAGGTCCCGAAATGACGCAGAAGCGGGCGTTCGGCAGCGATCCGAGCAGCAACGATTTGGCAGGACCGGAAATCGGCATAGAATGCTGCAATCATCATCATGTCCCGTCCAAGTTGTGGACACTTCCTTCTCAAAGGCGCACTCTTGGCATGCGAAACGCGAGCCAGAGTTTCGTCCAACGCTTCACATGCCTGACTTGCGTCGGTGATTGTCTGAGCCCTCCGGATACTTCCGAATGGGCAGACCTCACATTGTGTCGCCTATCCGTGATCAGGCTACGGCCGAAGGCACGTTGCAGCCCGTTCCGGATCAATTGGGAGGTAAACAACATGCCTGATTTTCAGCGCAGAGAACTTCTTGTTCAAGGAAGCGCGGCTCTTGCCGCAATTGCTGCTCTCTATACCTCGCGTAGCGCTTACGCTTTTCCAACACGGCCGAGCGAGGAAGTTATTCCATGGCTGGATCAGCCGACCGAAAATCCCGATCCGGTAGGTATCCGGAAGCAGCTTGTCTGGGAGGATTTGGATAGCTGGATAACGCCAAACGACAAGTTCTTCAGCATCTCGCATTTCAACCGACCAACGATCGACGAGAAGACATGGTCGATGGAGATCGGAGGCTTGGTCAAGAAGCCCTTAAAATTGACGCTCGCCGACATCAGGGCACGACCGCGGCAGGAGGTCGTTTTCACAGTGGAATGCTCGGGCAACCACGGGTTTCCCTTTTTCACCGGCGGCATCGGCAATGCCCGCTGGGCTGGGACGCCGCTCGCCCCGATCCTCGAGGAAGCCGGCGTTCTGGAGAAGGGCATCGAGGTCGTCTTTTTCGGTACTGACATAGGCGAGGTCGCAATACGCGACGTCAAGATGCAGCAGAACTTCGCCCGCAGCATGTCGCTCGCCGACGCGATGAACCCCGATAATCTCCTCTGCTATGAAATGAATGGAGCCGTCTTGCCGGCGCCCAATGGCTTCCCGGTACGGCTCATTGCGCCAGGCTGGTACGGGATCGCCAACGTCAAGTGGCTGAAGCGCATCGAGGTTCGCGATACGCGGTTCATGAGCCTTCTGATGGCCCGTGACTATGTCACCATCCGGGAGGAGGACCACAACGGCGAGACCGTATGGGCCGAGACGTCAGTCGGGCGAGCGCTGATAAAGTCCGCGCCTGCGAAGGTTACCCGGAAAGAGTCGGATTACCGCATCGTTGGAGCAGCCTGGGGGGCGCCGATCGACCGGGTCGAAGTGCAAATCGACCAGGGGCCTTGGGCACCAGCGACCATTGACCACAGTGAGGAGGCAGAACACGCCTGGAAAATTTGGTCCCTGGCTTGGGCAAATCCCTCTCCTGGAGAACACACGGTGACCTCGCGCGCGGTCAGCACCACGGGACAAATTCAACCGGCGATGGACGATCCCTTGATTGCCAAGAAACACACATACTGGGAGAGCAATGGCCAGGTGACGCGCCGCGTGCGTATCGGCTAGAGCATTTTGCAGCCAAATGGAATCATTTGGCGTCCGCATAAATGCGGCAAAACAGATAGTTAGAGCGAGTTACCGGTTCCAGGGGAGCCGGAACCGCTCTAAGAACTTGCTGCCATGTGGCAATTGCGTTTGGGTCAACCAGGAAGAGGCTGCCTGATCCGAAAGCTGGCGCCGCTCTATATCGAGCATGACGGCTGTGGGCCGTAGATCCTCTTCGCGACGATACCGCTCCCCGAAATCGGAAGCGGACCCCTTCAGCTTGGTGGCCGAGGCGATGGCAGACTTGTTCGGTGGCGCAACCTTGGCCACGTCGCCTCCGCGCGCCATCTCGGCAAGCCCCTCACCGCTCTATCGTACTGATCTCCGCATCGGGCAAGCACCAGGGTGCGTAGCGGAAATCGCGGATCTGGACGACCTGCTCGTCTCGCCATTCGACCAGCATGAAGCCGCGCACGGCGCCGTCCGGGTCCCCAGGGTTGCGGATGAGAATCGCCGGCCGGCCGTCGACAAAGCCCAGCGACAGCGCCCAATCGGTCGCGCGGTCGTAATTGCCGAAATAAGTCGACACTTCGGCCTTGCCGCGCAGGCGGACGCGGTTGACGACATCGAGCCGGACGTCCTCGGCGATCAGAGCCCTGACCGCGTCGAAGTCGCGCGCGTTGAACAGGTCGACATAGCGCCGCAGCCGGCGCTCGTCATCGGCGTCGAGCCTCGGCGCGAGCGCCTGCTCGGGCTGCAGCGCCAGCAGCTTGAGTTGCGCCCGCCCGCGATGCAGCGCGGCCTTGGTGGCGGCGAGCGTCGCGCCGGTGACTTCGCAGGTCTCGTGCAGGCTGAGGCCGAGCACGTCGACCAGGATCACGGCGCTGCGCTGCGGCACCGAAAGCTGCATGAAGGAGCGCAGGCCGGTCTGGGCGGCGAGCCGGCTGTCGGCGCTACCGGAGGGGTCCTCGATGACGCTCATGTCGGCCTCGGTCATGCGCGACCTTTCCCGATTGCGCCGCCGCAGATGATCCTGCGCGGCATTGTGGGCGATGCGAAACAGCCATTGCTCCGGCCGTTCGACCATCGCGCCGCCGTCGATCGCCTGTAGCGCCTTGATCAGCACCTCCTGGACGATATCCTCGCCGTCGATCACCGAGCCGGCCATGCGCGCGCAGTAACGATGCAGCCTTGGCCGCAACCCGACGAGCATCGCCTCCAAAGTCGCCCTGTTCATTTTCGGCGTAGCGTCCCATTTCTGCGCGAGCGGCATGGCAGGCGCTACCCGGCTTTTTGATCCGCCAGCATACGGTAGTTGCCGATGACTTTGACAGGCGATCGCATTGCCGGGGTGGAGCGGCGCTGGGCGTGGTTTTCCGTAAACGCCTTGAAGGCCGCAAGCCCGGTCAGCGTCGACGAATCGCCGTCCTGACCGACGATGTGGACGAACGAACCATCGTCCAGCTCGAGCACGAGATAGCGCACCGTCGGCGGTGCCGCCTCGCCCAGCGCTTCGAACACTTTTTCGACCAGCGCGCGGTTATTGTCCAGGTCGGCTTGGTTCACACCATATCGAATGAGCGCATAGTTCATCGTCGTCTCCTGACTGGTTGGTATGAACGAAGGACGACCGGCCGCGCCGAAAAGATTCTCACTACCGAAGAATCTTTTCGGTTGCCCGCATGGTCTTTTCCGCGTGGGCGGCTGCGCGGCAGCCATCAAGCAGGAGAGACGATCATGCATATCCAGTTTGCCGAGCTTCCAGTGTTCGACCAGGACCGTGCCAAGGCGTTCTACACCAGGCATCTCGCCTGTCAGGTGCTGGCCGACCAGAAGATGGGCGATGGCGGCTGGCGCTGGATCGAGCTGGCGTTTCCGCATGCCGTGACGAACCTGCATTTCATCAGGCGCGCCGACGACACCCCCGCCGCGGAGCCGGTATTGGTGCTGGTCGACGAAAATGTCGGAGCAATGACCGCGGCGTTGAAAGCGGGCGGCGTCGAGATCGTCACCGAACCTCATGAGGCGCCGTGGCAGCCGGGCCGCACGGTGGCGGAGTTTCGCGACAGCGAAGGCAACCGCATGGTCCTCGCCAGCCGATAAGCCTCCGGAACCCTCTGTCTGGCGGGGCGTCGTACCTAAGTCCTACCTCCGGCCGGACCATCGGCCGTGCTTCCTTCGCATTATTATTTCGTGACCTCTGCGCGCCGGAACCTTCCCTTGCATCGGGCGTTCGGGCGCTGTATTCGCGATGCCTCATATTTAGGCAGGCGGAGGAAATGCGAATAAGGGCGGGTGGCAAAACAAACATGGGCCGGGGAGGAGCATCTTACCATGTCGAACCGTAAAATCGGAATGTCCCACAGTTTGGGGCTGCGCGTTGCTGACCTCAAAGCCAGAATGCGAAGCGCCCAGATCACCGAGCACGAGATGAAGACGTTTCAGAAAGTTGCCGCCATCATGGGAGGCGCCGAAGGCTCCCTGCGGCTGGATGCCGACGATCTGATCGCCGCATCCTTCCTTGCCGACCCCTTAGAAGATCTCCCGCTACCCAGGTGAAGGGGGTGAACGCTGGTCAAATCCTATCGGGATTGAACCTGCGATTCCCGCCGGCGGAGCATCCGCCAGCCCAAGCCGCATGCCAGGAGGACGTTGGCCAGCGCCAGACCGGAAAGCGCGGCCAACGTCCCATGCGGGCCGAAGCGCTCCAGCAGCAATGCGCCGGCCGAGGGTGCCGCCGCCTGGGCGATCAGGCTCGGCATGGCGAGGCGACCCATTAGTCTCGCATAGCCGTTCGAGCCGAACAGCGCGAGCGGCAGCGTTCCCCGTGCGATGGATTCGAGGCCGATGCCCGCGCCATAGAAACCGAGCGCCACCGGGATGATTGGCATGCCGGCCCAGAGCGCCGAAACGCCGATCGCCTCAAAGGCAACTGAGGCGAACTTGGTCAGGATCGGATGGTGGTAGCGCGCAATCATCATCTCGATCGCGCGCGCCGCCACCTGGGACGGGCCGACCAGAGCGCCGAGCCCGACGGCTGCGGCCAGCGCCATGCCGCTGCCCTGCAGGATGGTGAGCAGATGCACCGACAGCGTCGAGGAGATTACCGCCGCAAGCGTGAGGGTCGCGGCCAGAACGATCATGATCGACGGATCCATATTGTTTTCCAGGACCGGTGCCGCCTCCTTCAATTCTGGTTTGACTGCCGGTTGCGGCGCCGCGCGGGGCAGGATCACCAGATAGAGCGGAAGCGCAATTGCCAGCTGAAAGGCGGCGTAAACCAGGCAGGTGCCGCGCCAGCCGACCTCCCCCAGCAGCAAGGCTGAGATCGGCCAGCAGATCGTGCTCGCAAGACCGCCGAACAGCGTCAGCGCGGTGATTGCGGAGCGCGCGCCGTGGCCGTAGTGGCGGCCAAGCGTGGCGAAAGCGGCATCGTAGAGCCCCGCACCCATGCCCAGTCCGATGATCAGCCAGGCAGCGATATAGGCCGCAAGGTTGGGAGCAAGGGCTAGCCCGATCTGGCCGACCCCGATGCATCCGGCGCTGAATGCCAGGACGTTGCGGCCGCCATGCCGCTCGATCGATGAACCGACGCGCGGAGAGATCAATCCCGCCATGAGCAAGCCGAGAGACAGCCCGCCGACAACCCATGCCAGCGGCCAGCCGGTATCGGAGGAGACCGCCGGTGCAATGACCGCGGGAAGATAGTAGGACGATCCCCACGCCATGATCTGCGTCAGGCCAAGCGTGGTTATGATCGCGCCGCGGCTGCGCAGGATGGCCGTCGAAGGCGGCGAAAGGCTCATGCGGCGACGCTGCAGCCGCAACCGCTTTTGCCGATCGCCTTTGCGTCGACATCGGCGACACAGCAGGCATCCGAAGCGGCGGGCGCCGGACCGCCGCAGCACCCCTTATCGGCAGTACCGATCGTCGGCACGGTGCAGACGCCGGTCTCCGGCAGCACGAGCTGGACATTGTCGGCCGCCACCATGTCTCCGGCGATCGCCGCCGCGACCGAGCGGACCTGCTCATAGCCGGTCAGCAGCAGGAAGGTCGGCGCGCGGCCATAGCTCTTGATGCCGACCGTATAGAACCCTTGCTCTGGATGGCTGAGCTCGCGGTGGCCGTGCGGCGGCACGTCGCCGCAGGAGTGCTCGTTGGGATCGATCAGCGGCCCCAGTGCCTTGACGCTTTCCAGCCACGGATCGAGCTCGAGCCGAAGCTCGCGCGTCAGCGACAGATCCGGGCGTTGTCCGGTCGCGGCGATGATGCGGTCGACCGGGCCAAGCGCCTGCAAACCGTCCCTGGTCTGGCCTTCGACGACCAGCCGTCCGTCGGCATCGCGGATCGAAACAGCCGCAAAGCCCGTCACCAGCCTGACGCCGCCGCTCTCGGCGAGTTCGCGCACTTCGGCGCCGAGTTCGCCGCGTGCCGGCAATTGGTCGGCATCGCCGCCGCCATAGATGCGCACCAGATCGGTGCCGCGCGTTGTCCAGATGAAAGCCGTGCCGGCCTCCACATTTGCCAGGCTGGCGAGATCCAGCACCGCATTGGCGGCGGAATGGCCGGAGCCGGCGACCAGCGTCGTCTTCCCCGCATAAAGGCTGCGGTCGCGGCCGAGAATATCGGGTATGCCGTAGGCGATGCGGTCGGCAAATTCGGCTTCGCCTTCTGCAGGAATTCCGCCGGCGCCGAGCGGGTTCGGCATCTGCCAGGTTCCCGACGCATCGATGACGGCGCGGGCGCTGTCGCGCCTGGTGCCGGTGGAGGTTTCGACTACCAGCATGAATGGCCGGTTTTCGCGTTCCTTGCTCAGCACCTTGTCGGCGCCCCAGCGCGAAATGCCGACGACGCGGGCGCCGGTTTCGATCGACGGCGACAATTGCGGAAGCTTTGCAAGCGGCTCGAGATAGTCCGCGACGAGGTCGTCCGCGGTCGGGAATGCCTCGGGCTCGGACATCCGCCAGCCATGCGCCTCGAGCAGGTCTCTGGCCGCCTGATCGACGCAATAGCGCCAGGGCGTGAACACCCGGACATGGCCCCAATCCCTGAGATTGGATGCAACCGCATTGCCGGCTTCATAGACTTTGACAGGAATGCCCTGCGCGATGAGGTGGACCGCTGCCGCCAGACCGACCGGCCCGGCGCCGATCACCGCCACAGGGAGTTTTTCGATCGTATCCATATCTTCCGTCCTTCCGGTAATTTCGAATTATAATGCCAAAAAAATCATGCCGCCGTTTTGGCGACCGCTTCCGCCGATGCCGGCGCACAGGTGCCGTCGGCGCAGCATTCGTCCGCGAGGTATCCGATGAGCCCGTTCATGGCGGGATAGTTGGCCCGGCAGATCAGCGTGGTCGCCTGGCGCTCCTGCGTTACCAGGCCGGTGTCGACCAGCCGCTTGAGGTGATGCGACAGCGTCGAGGCGGCGATGCCGAGCCTGTCCTGGATGCGCCCAACCGGCAGCCCCTCATCGCCGGCTCGCACCAGCGTCCGATAGAGCTGCAACCGCGTCGGGCTGCCGAGGGCTTCAAGTTGCGCGGCTGCTTTTTCGAGCTTCATGGAAATAAGCTATTTCCAGAATCGCTGCACGTCAAGAGAACTTCGACAAAGATCGAAATAAGACGATATCTAGCCGACGCGCTTACCGCTGGCGTCGATGACGGCCTCGCCGTCCTCCTTGGTGAACGGGCCGATATCCGGATTGGGCAGGATATCGAGCACCGCTTCGGAGGGTCGGGCGAGCATGGTGCCGAGCGGCGTCACCACGATAGGCCGGTTGATCAGGATCGGATGCGCCAGCATGAAATCGAGGATCTCGTCGTCGCTCCACTTGGGGTCGCCCAGGCCGAGTTCGCCATAGGGCGTGCCCTTCTCTCGTAGCAATTGGCGCGGCGTCATGCCCATCGCCGCGATCAGCTCGACGAGTTTTTGCCGCGATGGCGGGTTCTTCAGATATTCGATCACCTCCGGCTCCTCGCCGGACTGCCTGATCATGGCCAGCGTGTTGCGCGAGGTGCCGCAATCGGGGTTGTGGTAGATGGTGATGGTCATTGCGCAGCTTTCATCTGTCCGACTGGTTTCGGTTGGGCGAGCAGCCACCCTGCCAATGCCATGGCCAGCAACGCGCCCAAAAGCTCGGCGGCGATGAAGCCCGCCAGATCGGCGGGGCGGATCCCGGCAAACGTGTTGGAGAACGCACGGGCGATGGCGACGGCCGGATTGGCGAAGGATGTCGACGCGGTGAACCAATAGGCGGCGGTGATATAGAGCCCGACCAGCCAGGGGATCGAATCCGGATGTGAGCGCAGGCCGGCGAGGATGGTGAAGACCAGCCCGAAGGCGGCAACCAGCTCCGCAATCCACTGCCCGCTTCCTGTCCGCACCGTCGCCGACACTTGCAGGATCGGCAGTTCGAACATCGCGTGCGCGAGCAACGTTCCGGCGATGCCGCCGGCAATCTGGGCGGCGACATAAGCAAGCGCTGCGTTCGTTTCGATTTCGCGTCGAAGCGCAAATACCAGCGTCACGGCCGGGTTGAAGTGCGCTCCGGATATCGGCCCGAATATGGTGATGAGCACGACCAGGATCGCCCCGGTCGGCAAGGTGTTGCCGAGCAGGGAGACGGCGACATCATTGCTCAGCCTGTCAGCCATGATGCCGGAACCGACCACGGTGGCGACCAGCAGAGCTGTGCCGAGGGCTTCGGCGGCAAGGCGGCGGGAAAGATTGGCCATGATGCTCAGCCGGCCTTCGGCAGATTGCGGCCGATTTCATCGAGGCGCTTCTGCAGCGCAAGTCTGTCGACCGCATTGATCGGCAGGCTGACAAAGATCGAAATCCGGTTGTTGAGCATGCGGTACGCTTCGGCGAAGGCGAGATGCCTTTCCGCCTCGGTGCCTTCGACGGCTGCAGGATCAGGTACGCCCCAATGCGCCGTCATCGGTTGCCCTGGCCAGACAGGGCAGGATTCGTTGGCGGCATTGTCGCAGACCGTGACGACGAAGTTCATCTCCGGGGCTCCGGGCACGGCAAACTCTTGCCAGTCCTTCGAACGGGCAAAGGACGTATCCTAGTTGAGGCTTTTTAAAAGCTGGAGGGCATAGGGATGAACCTCTCCCTTCGGATGCGATCCAGCCGAATAGGCCTTGAACTTGCCGGCGCCGACGCGGTTCAGGATCGCCTGGGCGAGGATCGATCTTGCCGAATTGCCGGTGCAGAGAAAAAGAACATTGTACGGCTCGCTCATGGCGTACCCTCCCTTCTAGCAGTTGCAGGTCACGGCCTGGATGACCGGCTGGCAAAGTTCCGGCGCGCCATTGCAGCAATCCTCCATGAGGTAGGCCAGCAGATCGCGAAAGCCGGTCATATCGGCGAAGTAGCGCACGCTGCGGCCCTCTCGTTCGGTCCGCACCAGGCCGGCATGCGACAGGATCTTGAGATGGGCCGACATCGTATTCGGCAACGCGGCGAGCCGTGAGGCGATCTCGCCCGCAGCTACGCCCTCGGCGCCGGCCCGCACCAAAAGGCGAAAAACGTCCAGCCGGGTCTCCTGGCCGAGCGCGGCAAGTGCCGAAAGGGCGAGCGTCTTGTCCATATTTCCAGATTTCCAGAAATGAAGAATAGAGTCAACGCGCCTCTGCCGGTGACGGCTCGCCTAGCTTATCAGCCAGGCACTGTGGCGGCGACCGCATCAGCGCGACCAAGGCTTGCGACCGTTTTTCTGACCCGCTGCAGATGCGCCTGGCGTCCGGCGGCCGAGACGCTGTCCATCCGGTAGAGCGCCAGGAATTTGGTCCGGCACAGCGGATGGCAGACGGAGCGGAAGCCGCGCAGCAGGGTTCGCCGGCCGGGCTGCCCCATGATCCACGACATCAGCGGCGTGGCACCGCATGTGGTCATCGCCATCACCCGGCGTATGTGCCGCAATTTGGGCCGCGGACCGCGTCGTGCGGTCGGCATCTCGAAAGCGAAGCCCGGCACCAGCACGCGCTCCAGCCAGCCTTTCAGCATCGCCGGCACGCCATACCACCAGGTCGGGTAAATGAAGACGACCGCCTCCGCCCAGAGCAGCTCCTGCGCATGTTCGTGCACGGGTTGCAGGTTCGCCGCCTTGTCGTGGTAGCCGCGCCACTCCTGCGTGCGCATGACTGGATCGAAGCCGGTCGCATAGAGGTCGAGCAGGTGGACCTGATGGCCGCTTTCGGCAAGCGTCTCCAGCACCATATCGCGGACGGCGCCATTGAAGCTGTCCGTGCAGGGATGGCAATAGACGACGAGGACCTTCATCTTGCGCTCAGCCCGGTCGGTCACGAGAGGATCGCGGTGGTGCCTGCAGGCGCGTCGCATGCAAAACAAGCCACCCGCAGACATAGTCGATCAGCTGTTTTCATGCGAAGCCCCGCAGCCCGTATCAAGACGCAACAGCTCCAGTCACGTCAAGGCCCGCTCGTTCGCTCAAAGAAAATTGCGCAGACATGGGCTTGCCGGAGGGCGCTGTCCCGGCCCTTCTGTCCCGGAAGCCGTCCGGTCCTTCAGTCGCCCATAAGCATTGCTTTCAGAGCATCCGCACCTAGCTTCAGGGCGTATCCGAAACCTCGGGAGAAAAAGATGCAGACAGGAAAACTGAGCGGCAAGATCGCCTTGGTGACTGGTGCCTCCTCAGGCATCGGCGAGGCCACCGCCTTGGCGCTGGCGGCCGAGGGCGCCACGCCGGTGATTGCTGCGCGGCGCACCGAGCGCCTGGACAGTCTGGCGAGGCGGATCCGTGAGACCGGCAGTGCGGCGCTGCCGATTGTCGTCGACGTCACCGACGAAACGCAAGCCACAGCGATGGTCGAACGCGTCCTGCAGGAGTACGGCCGGCTCGACATTCTGCTTGCGGTTGCAGGCGTCGGCGTCGCCGCGCCGTTCCGCAACACGAAGCCGGAAGAGTACCGCCGGATGGTCGACGTCAACATTCTCGGGCTGCTTTATCCGATCCATGCGGCACTGCCCTCGATGCAGCGGCAAGGCGCCGGCCACATCGTCGTCGTCTCGTCCGGCACCGGCCGTTATATCCACCCTTCGGTGGTCTATTCCGGCACCAAGCACGCGGTGAGCGCGATGGCGGAATCGCTGCGCCGCGAGATCGGCAAGGACGGTATCCGTGTCACCTGTACTCGAGCCCGGCGCCGTCAAGACCGAGTTCACCCAGAATATGCGCGCCGATGTGCGCCAAGCGGTCGAGCAAAGGCTGGGCGACATGGAGCAGCTGGAAAGCGAGGACATCGCCGCCGCCATCTTGTACGCGGTGACCCAGCCGCCACGGGTCAACGTCAACATCCTGACCCTCTATCCGACCGAGCAGGCGTGAGGCCCGCAAAGGTGGTACCCTGCCGCCCCCGCAGCCCCGCAGCATCATCCGCCGGTCATCAGCGCGAACACAAGCTGCCGCAGCTTGCCGCCCGGGCCGAATTCGACCCGGTCGAAATCGCGGCTCGCCTGCCGCTGTGCCTGCGAAATTCCGGCGAGACGTCTCGTCACTTCGGTCCTGATCTTGCTGCAGCCGCGGTCATCGGCGACGGTCAGGCCGATGGTGGCCGCCTCGATCTTATGCACCATGTCGATGATGCTGGCGCCATGCACCTTCTCGTGGGCGGCAAGGCCGGCTGAGAAGATCTCCCAGTTCTTCTGGATTGCGCCCGGCAGCCGCGCGGCCGGCTTCGGCAAGGTGTAGGTGATGATCAGCTTCGGTCGCGCCGACACCAGTACGCAGGCGTCGCCTTGCGGCTGGTAGTCCCTCACCCAGGTCAGCTTGAAATTGGTATGCGCGATAACGCGGCGCTCGCCGAGCAGCGGCCCGCGCCCGCCGATCGAGGCGTAGAGCTCCGGGCCGGACTGCCCCGAGATGGCGTAGGTCTCGACCTTCTCGACCGCCTGCCAGCCGGCATGCGCCAGCGATGTCGGCAGACAGGCGAGCAGCAGGCAAAGGCGAACGGCTGTTTTCATGCAAGTCCTCGCAGCCGCCGTGATCGATGCAAGTGGCGAGCAGTTCCCTTCCGTGGACACAGCCGGCAGCCGGCTATGCTGGGATGCTCGTATACAAGAATCCACAGGCAATGCCATGTAGCCGCGACCGAACATCGCCCGGCAACGCCCTGCCCCCCGGACCCAGCCTCCCGGCGTCAGCCTGTGCCGCGCGCTGTCCAAGCTTGGCCTGTGCTCGCGCAAGTCGGAGTGCGTTATCGCTTCTACTGACACCTGAATGCTTCGAGTCGGGGTTGACATTCTGTGAAGGTGCGCCGGTTGCCGCCGCCCGCGAACGCTGCCATCACCTCTCCGATCAACTTGCCGCCAACTTCCCATGCGCATGCGTTCGGTCGGCGAGCGTTTCGATCACGCGACACTCGCCGACCCGCCCGCAGGCGCATTCCTCGACCATCTTCCGCAGTTCCCTGCGCAGAGCGGTGAGACTGGCGATGCGCTTCTCCACCTCGACCAGCCGCGCCTTCGCGATCTCGTCGGCGCGGGCGCATGATTGATCCGGATCGTCCTGCAACGAAAGCAGCGTACGGATCGCATCAACCTCGAAGCCGAGTTCTCGCGCGTGCCGGATGAAGGCAAGCCGCGCTACTGCCCTCCTTCCATAGCGTCGCTGCTTTCCTTCGGTTCGACCCGTTTCGGGCAACAGGCCAATTTGCTCGTAGTAGCGGATCGTCGGTATTTTCACCTCCGCGCGACGAGACAATTCACCGATCGACAAATCCATAAAAAGCCTCTTGAACCTCTAGCCACTAGAGATCCTACAGTGTCTTCACTGAGGAGTCACCCCATGTCTGAAGCTTGCTGCGATCATAAAACCAAAAGCTGTGCGGGACCGCCGCCGCTGGTTCTGCCGGCGAAGCTGCACGGTCATTCGCATGATCGTGCAGCGGAAGCCTCATGCTGTTCGGACGGCGTGCTGGTCTTTGACGGCATGAACCCGCGCTACAAGCGTGTGCTGTGGAAGGTCATCGCTATTAATGCGGCCATGTTCCTGACCGAAATGACTGCCGGCTCACTTGCCGGTTCTCAGGCGCTGAAGGCCGACGCGCTGGATTTCCTCGCCGACACCCTCACCTATGGGCTGAGCCTCGCGGTCATCGGCGCGAGCTCGAGGACGCGCGCAACGGCTGCGCTGCTCAAGGGTCTGTCGCTCAGCCTGATGGCGCTTTGGGTTTCCGGCTCGACCGTCTATCAGACGCTGATCCTCGGCGTACCCAGCGCGGAAGTCATGGGCATCATCGGCTTTCTGGCCCTTGCCGCCAATCTTGCTTCCGTTGGTTTTCTGATGCCCTACAAGGATGGTGACGCGAATGTCCGCTCGGTTTGGCTGTGCTCGCGCAACGACGCGATCGGCAATATGGTGGTGATGGCCGCAGCTCTCGGCGTTTGGAGTACGTCAAGCGCATGGCCGGATCTGGCCGTCGCCGCACTTATGGCCGGTATCTTTCTAACCTCATCGGTGCAAATCCTGCGGCAGGCCTGGAGCGAATACCGCGAAGGCGCACCAGACCGAACGACTGTGCCTGCCGCATGATCTGTCGGTTATGTGGGCAAGAGCGGATGTCCAGGATCCCCGTCTCGTTGTCTGTAATCGGGTCACGGAGCGACGCTTTGTGAAAGCGCCGCTCCCTGTCTTCTGCACGATCACGGCCTAATCACCCACGCTGCCGGAAAGGGCGACGTCTCCGACGGTGATCGTGACCAGGTCGCAACCCCGCAGCTTGCTGTCGATCGCAAGATCGAACAGCGCAAGATCGCGTTCCGCATCTGATACCGACTTGCGCCGCGTCCGATGAAGTGGATCACGCAATGCGCGCGGTCGTGCCATTCGTTGCGCTTCTAAAAGCGTAAGGGCTCAAGTCGACCAAGGACGCCCATCTGGAGGATAAATCGACTTCGCCGCTGGGTCGCCCCCCCACGGATGAGGGGACCCACTGTTCCGCGGCGCTCGAGACGGCTCGCGAAACGGGCGACCCGCAGATGAATTTTTCGTGTTATAATGCGCTTGCAACGCGCGAAATCTCGACCTCGGCAATATGGCAGAGGTCGAAAGTTATTGCCTCGGCACAGGAAGCTTTCGCCTCAGCACTTGATCGCCTCCGAAACGCTGGGTGTGCTGCTTTCCCTGACTGACCCGGGCGAGGAGGTTGTTCGTGTCTACGAGCAGTAGTATCGACCGCCCGCTGCAGCCGGGCGACCAGGCACCGAATGTTGTGCTCAATGCGATCTCACGCGAAGGCAAGATCGCGCTCGATGATTTTCGAGGCCGTAGCCCGTTGTTGATCGGTTTGTTCCGAGGCCTGCACTGTCCGTTCTGCCGGCGCCATGTCGCGGCGATGGCGCAACTTAAGCCGGCCCTGCGTGAGCAAGGCGTCGAATGCCTGGCGGTGGTCAATACGCCAGTCGAGCGGGCGCGGCTCTATTTCCGTTACCACCCGGCACCCGATCTTCTCGCTGCATCCGACCCGGAGCGGGCCTCGCACCGTGCCTTCGGCTTGCGCGAGGTCGGGATGGAAACGGTCATGGCGATACCGTTCCATCTCCCGGGCGAGTTGCCCGAGCCTATGGACGTCATGGCAATGAATGAATTTCTTAACAAGAAGGAAGGTTATGAGATTACGGAAGTCGATCAGCAGGCGATGGCTTCCAGCCAGGCGCAGCTTGTCGGTCAGTTCCTAATCGACCGGGCGGGCATCGTACGCTGGAACTTCACTGAAGTTCTGGAGGATGGCCTCAACACCTTCAGAGCGCCGAATCCAGAGGAATTGATGTCGGCAGCTTCCGAAGTTGCACATACTTAGGCTGCGGAACCAGGCTGCTGAAAGCTCGCTCGACGAGCACCGAACTGTGGTGATTTTGGATTCAACCATCATCGAGATGCTCAGGCGTGGAGGGCTAACGGCCGGCTGGCGTGCCGTCCAAGTGGTACAGCGCGTGGTCCAGGCGGAGTGGCGCGTGGTCGTCTTCGATCCCCATCAAATCCCCCGCATGAGTTAGGACGTCCCGTGGGCACTGGGATGGTTTGCTGCCCGGGTGTGTACCCGGCACGTTTACCTGAGGTGTCGCCCGGTGTCGGGCGGCAGCATCGGGAAGGTTCCTGGGCGCGTTGAAAGCGCACGGCGCTGAGCGGATCAAGATGGATCCGGCGCGGTCTTCTGCTCAACATTGCCGAAAGCTTGCGCCGCAAAGGGGCGGATCGCTGGTTGCTAGCGGGCGGCGAGCTTGTCGGACCGTTTGCAATACAGGCGGACGCCGACGGGCACGATCTCATAGCCGGCGTTGTTCAACTGGAGCTTCATCTCCTCGAAATGCCGCCTTGAGCCGCTGACGATCGATTCAGGCGTGTAGTCCCAGCCGTTGCGGGCGGCATTGGCCAGGATGTCGGCGTAGAGTCGCATGCTCGTGATTTTCACATCCGATTCCAGCACCTGCCTGCATCCTTTTGCGAACGACGGCGACGGGGCCGCCGAAAAACTCAAAATCGTGCATGCAATAACGACCGAAACGGTACGCATGGAAGCCCTCCCCTGACTACAGCTGTTGCTGCGGGCGACCTTGCAGTTTGTGCGTCAGCGGCGGCATCGGGCAGATGCAGTATTCGACCCCCTGCATTTGTAGTATTCTTCCGCTGGGGACGGGTTCCAGCATGATGCTCAACGACGCTTCGAAAGTGCAGGCGCTCGACGCCTTGTCGGGTCGCGAGCGCGCGGTTGCGGAAAAATTCGCGTCCGGTATGACTTACCGTGAAATCGGCAAGGCGCTTTTCATTGCCCCGACCACAGTTCGCACTCACCTTGCGAGCATCTACGAAAAGCTCGGCGTACGGACGAAGATCGGGCTTGCGACCTACTTTAGCGGTATCCCGCGCGCGTCGCAGGAAGCGCTTTTGCCTTTGTCCGAAGCCCCGCCAGCGCTTGCCATATTCCCGATTGAATGCCTCAATTCCGAAGAGCGATGGCGTCGCTTTGCCGATGGCCTGTCGTCGGACATCACCATCGACCTGGCGCGCTACGCAGGCCTGCCTGTCATAGCCTTTCACACGATGAAATCACTGGGCAGCAAGCCGGCCGATTTTGCCGCGGACGGTAAGACGCTCGGCGTCACCTATATAGTTTCGGGCCGGTTGCGCGCCGACGACCAGAGGGTTCGCTTGACGATAGAGCTTGCCGATGCTCGTAACGGCGTCAGCCTGTGGAGGGAGCGCTACGACCGGCCTGTCGAGGACATTTTCGAGCTGCAGGACAGCCTGACCGAAAGCATCATCAATATGTTGGCCGGCAGTTACGGAACCCTCGCCACCGTCGGCCGCAATGCGGTTCGCCGCAAGCCGCCGGCCAGCCTGCGCGCCTATGATTGCTATTTGCTCGGTGTAGAACAGCACACGACGTTCAGCCGCGCCGGCAATGCGGCGGCGATCCGTCTGTTTTTACGAGCGCTGGAGCTTGACCCCACTTTCGCCAACTGCTGGGCCGAACTCGCCTATGCCTATTCGATCGAGGCCTGCAACGGCTTTGGCGACGACGTGCTGACCTCGATCGAGAACTGGCGGACGGCGGCCGAAAACGCACTGCGCCTCGACCCGACGGACAGTTGCGCCCACGCGTGCCTTGGCAACCTCAGAGCATGCCTTGGCGATCTCGAAGGAGCGGAGCGCGCCCACCGGCGCGCTCTCGAATACGGCTTCAATCATGCCGGCATATTGCCGCTACTTGCCGGCAGCAAGGCGCTTGTCGTTGGCGACCCGGCCGAGGCAATTCCGCTCATCGAGCGTGCGATGCGGCTTAACCCACTGGCCCCGCCCTGGTATTTCGGCATGCAGGGCCGCATTCTGTTCGCCGCCGGCAGACACCGGCAAGCCATTGCAGCGCTCCGCCGGAGTTCGCCGGAGTCGCCGGACGTGCTGATGTTTCTGGCGCTCGCGCATGCGGCCACGGGTGAGGCCGGCGAAGCGGCCAGGTTTGCCGCCCGTTTGAAAGCCGAATTCCCCGAATTTTCGGTCGAACGCTTCATCACTGCCTATCCCGTGACCAATCCGGATGCCGTGCTGGCCATACGCGACGCCGCAAGGCTGGCAAGGCTCATCTAACAGGGCCGCATGCATCCGAGGCGACATTCCAGTTCTTGCGTGGACACAGTCGGCAGCCGGTTATACTGGAAACGCGTAACGAGAACCAACGCCATGTCGCCGCGACCGATCATTGCCCGGCAGCGCCCTGCCCCCGGGACCCAACCTCCCGGCGTCAGCCTCTGTCGCGCGTTGTCGAAGCTTGGCCTGTGCTCGCGCAAGCAGGCCGAGCTTCTGGTTGCCGAGGGCCGCGTGCGGGTCGCCGGCAAGATCGTGCGCAACGGCTCGATGCGCGTCGATCCAGGCCGCGACCGCATCGAGGTCGACGGCCGCCGCGTCGCCGCCGAGCGCAAGGTCTATCTGATGCTCAACAAGCCGCGTGGGCTGGTCACCACCCGTGTCGACCCGCAGGACCGCGGCACCGTCTATGATTGCCTGGCCGGGCTCGACCTGCCTTTCGTCTCGCCCGTCGGCCGCCTCGACAAGGCCAGCGAAGGCCTGCTGTTGATGACCAACGACACGCGCCTCGCGCAGCGCCTGCTCGACCCCGCCTCGCATGTCGCCAAGACCTATCACGTGCAGATCGGCGCCCTGCCCGACGAGGCCATCCTGGCGCGGTTGCGCGCCGGCGCGACAGTCGACGGCGAATTGCTGACGGCCCGCTCGATCGAGCTGCTGCGCGGCGGCACCAGCACCGCCTGGCTGGAAATCGTGCTCGACGAGGGCCGCAACCGCCATATCCGCCGGCTGCTCGCCGCCCACAACGTCGAGGTACTGCGCCTGGTACGGATCGCGATCGGATATCTGCAACTCGGCGACCTTGCCAAGGGCAAGGTACGCCATCTGACTGCCGAAGAGCTGGCGCTGCTTCGGGCCTGAGCGACCAGGCACTGGAGACCCCCCGAACCGAAGCGGCAATTGACATTTGCATGTCTGTTTCATATTTTCCATTTGTGAAACTGAAATGCGCCGATGCAGCCCAGTGTCAGCTGACACGCATGGGCGAAGCTGGCTTGGAGGCCGGAGAGAAAACATGGCTACGGCGTTGCGGGCGGTTCCCAGATTCCTGGACGAATTGGGCACGTTTGGCGGTCTCAAGGGAACCGATATTGCAAACATCACCGATGTGTCCAAGGCCACGGTTTCGAGGTGGAAAGCCGGCGACATCAAGCCCCAGCCGCGCAGCGAGCTCATTCTATCGGACCTGCACTACATCGTCGGCCGACTGCAGGAATTCTACGAGCCAAGCGATATCCGCACCTGGCTTTACGCTCGCCACCCGCAATTGAACGGTGAAAGGGCGATAGATCTCATTCACGACGACCGTGCTCTCGACGTGCTCAAAGTCATCGATCGGCTTGAGAACGAGGTCTTTCTCTAGTTGGCGATCGCCGGGCGGAAACGACGCGATAGCCGGCTCATCGACGCTGTCGAGGCAATAGTTCCGGTCGAATACTCCGGAACGGTTTGGCGTGTCGTGCGCCAGGGCCGCAGCCCGATCCAATGCTCGAGCTCCGGTGGCCGTTGGGACGATGGAACATTCGACGTGCTCTACACCTCGCAAGAGCGCGAAGGTGCCTTGAGCGAGATGAGATTCCACCTGACGCGGGGGCAGCCAGTGGTCCCTTCACGTGTCAGATACAATCTCTTCGAGATCGATCTTTCTTTGGACCGGACGCTCAGCTTGCTCGACATGGCCGCCTTGCAGACCCTTGGCCTCGACACCTCGCGCTACGGCCAGCTTTCGTATCAGGAAAAGCACGCCGAATATCCGAGGTCGCAAGACATCGGCGAGGCCGCATATTTCCTCGATTATGACGGTCTGATCGTACCCAGCGCGCGATATGACTGCCTGAACGTCGTCGCGTTTTGTGATCGGCTGCCGGCCGGAGCGATAACGACAAGGACCGATCGCGGGGAAATCGACTGGACTTAGCGGCGGCCCCGCCGCCGTCGGGTGCGGCGCCGACCTCGTCTATATGGTGCAACATGCCGTCGGGTCTGCACAGCCGCGGGACGTCACCCGCCGCGAAGCGTCATGGATTTCGGCAAAATCCAGCCCATATCCTAGGTGTGGAGCTTTGAGCGTGAAACTCGCGCGTGCGGTCCTGCTTGCCGCGGCTTTCGTGGCTGTTGCGGCCGTTTGTCCCTCTTCCGCAACCGGAGAGGCGAATGGCCGGGAGAAAATTGCGTTGCGCGTCGAGATCGACGGCGCCATCGGTCCGGCGAGTGCCAGGCAGCTCGAGGAAGCGCTGGCGGTGGCCGCGGACCGAAACGTCGAGGCTCTCATCCTGCAGATGGACACGCCCGGCGGGCTGGTCACCAGCATGCGCGAGATGATCGCCGGCATTCTCGCCTCGCCGGTTCCAGTCATTGGCTATGTGGCGCCCGCCGGCGGGCATGCGGCGAGCGCCGGAACCTATATCCTCTACGCCACCCATCTGGCGGCGATGGCGCCCGGCACCAATCTGGGCGCGGCAACGCCGATCGAGATGGGCGGGCCGCTGCCATCGTTTCCCGGTGGCAAGAACGATGGCCCCGAGGGGGACAAGGACAAGAAGAACGCCCCCGCGGGCGATGCGATGATCGCCAAGGCGACGAACGATGCCGTTGCCCTGATCCGCAGCCTGGCTGAATTGCGCGGGCGCAATGCCGAATGGGGAGAAAAGGCCGTGCGCGAGGCGGCCAGCCTGTCGGCCGGCGCGGCGCTGCAGCAGCATGTCATCGACTTCGTCGCCCGCGACACCACCGAGCTGCTTCAACTGGCCGACGGCCGGACCGTCGAGGTCGCCGGCAAAAAAGAGGCATTGGCGACCAAAGGGCTGCCGGTTGAAACGCTTGAGCCAGGCTGGCTCATCCGGCTTCTCGCCGTCATCACGGACCCCAACATCGCCGTCATCCTGATGCTGGTCGGCGTCTATGGCCTCGTCTTCGAGTTCACGAGCCCGGGCGCGGTCGCGCCCGGCGTGATCGGCACGATTTGCCTGCTGCTCGGGCTCTATGCGCTCAATCTCCTGCCGATCAGCTATGCCGGCCTGGCCTTGATGCTGCTTGGCATCATCTTCCTGGTCGTCGAAGCCTTGAACCCGACTGTGGTCCTTGGGCTGGGAGGCGTGGCTGCGTTTCTGCTGGGCGCAGCCATGCTGCTCAGGATCGAGGGGCCCGGCTTCGAGATGTCGTGGGCCGTTATTGGCACCGCCGCCGTCCTGACGCTCGGCCTGGCACTGTTGACCGGCAGCTATCTGTGGGCGGTCCGCAAGAACGTTCCGCGTGTTGGGGCACAGGCCATGCAGGGTCTGCCGGCGGAGGTCCTCGACTGGCAGGGCAGCGAGGGCCACGTGCTCGCCCGGGGCGAGCGCTGGCGGGCAAAAGCCGACGAACCGCTTGCAGTGGGCGACAGCGTCGAGGTGGCCGATGTCAGAGATCTTGTGCTGACGATACGGCGCCGCAATGTGAGAAGCGATGGAGCAAGGCAATGATCATCGGTTATGTGGCCTATCTGGCAGCAGCACTCGTCGTGGTCATGTTCCTATCCGCGGCCATTCGCATCCTGCGGGAATATGAGCGCGGCGTGGTCTTCACGCTCGGCCGCTTCACCGGGGTCAAGGGCCCCGGCCTTATCATCCTCATCCCCTTCGTGCAGCAGATGGTGAAGGTCGACCTGCGAGTGGTGGTCCAGGATGTGCCGCCGCAGGACGTGATCTCGCGCGACAACGTCTCGGTGAAGGTGAACGCGGTGCTGTATTTTCGTATCGTCGACGCTGAGCGGGCGGTGATCCAGGTCGAAGACTTCATGACCGCCACCAACCAGCTGGCACAGACGACGTTGCGCTCGGTGCTCGGCAAGCATGAGCTTGATGAAATGCTGGCCGAACGTGACAAGCTCAACAGCGACATCCAGGAGATCCTCGATCAGCGAACCGATGCCTGGGGCATCAAGGTCTCCGATGTCGAGATCAAGCATGTCGACCTCAACGAGAATATGGTCCGCGCCATCGCCAAGCAGGCCGAGGCCGAACGGCTGCGGCGTGCCAAAGTGATCAATGCCGACGGCGAACAGCAGGCGGCGGCAAAACTCGTCGAGGCCGGCAAGATGCTGGCCGAGACACCGCAGGCCATGCAGCTGCGCTATTTCGAGGCTCTCCATGACATCGCCGGTGAGCGCTCGTCGACGGTCGTGTTTCCGGTGCCGATGGATCTGCTCGGTCATTTCATCAAGCAGGGTGGAGGCGGAGGCGGCTGAGCGCGTAATCTCCCGCCTCGAGGAGGGAGATCAGCACCCTCACCTCCGCCACGGCGGGACCGGCGCAAAGCGTTTGCCGATCCAGTCGGCGAAGGCACGTGTCTTGGCGGCTTGCCCCTTGGCCGAAGGCATGACGACATAGACGGCGCCCTCATCGGCAAGCGTCCAGTCCTCCAGCACTGGCACCAGCCGGCCGTCGGCGAGCTCGCGTCCGACCAGCCAATCCGTGCTCATCATCAGCCCGACGCCTTGCACGGCGGCTTCGACCAGCACCTCGGCATCATCGGTGACCAGCGGCCCGGAAACCTCGATACTGACGCGCCGGCCCGAACTGTCGGTCATCTCCCAGGCCGGAAAGGTCTGGAAGCCTGAGAAGCCGAGACAGCTGTGTTCCAGCAGCGCTTCAGGTTCGGTCGGCGTGCCCCGGCGGACGAGGTAGGACGGTGCGGCGCACAGCAGCCGCCGCCGTGTCGCGACCTTGCGCGCCACCAGCCGCGAATCCTCCAGTGCGCCGAGACGCACGGCGACATCGAAATTCTCGGCGACGAGATCGACGAAGCGGTTGGAGAACTCGGCCTCGATACGAACGTCGGGAAATTCGGCGAGAAACTGCGGCAGCAGCGGGGCGATCCACATGCGCCCGAACGAGCCGGGCAGAGCCAGCCGCAGCACGCCGCGCGGCCCGCCGCCGGCATGCGCCGACGCGGCAGCCTCGGCTTCGTCGACCGCGGCCAGGATGGCGCGGACACGGACGAGAAATTCCGAACCCGCCTCGGTCAGCGACACGCTTCGCGTCGTCCGGTGCAGCAGGCGCACGCCTAACCGCTCTTCCAGCGAGGCAAGGCGCCGCGACAGGATCGTCGCGTCGCGGCCGATGCGAGCCGCCGCCTTGGTGAAGGAGCGTGCTTCGGCGATTGCCGCGAAGGCGGCCATTTCGGCCAATGCTGCCGGTTCTTGCGATTGCTGCATCACGCGCAGAGCTCAAATGTAAAAGCCAAGGATTATATACCAATAGCGCAGCAGCTAGTTTCACTCAATCCCGGCCAGTCAATCGGCCATCAACCGGAGTGAGACATGAAAGCGATCGAACTGACTGCCCCGAGACTGGACGCGTTTCGCGCGGCCACCGTTCCCACGCCTGAACCGCAGCGCGGCGAAGTGCTGATCCGCCTGCGCGCCGCAAGCCTCAATTTTGTCGATGTCGCGATAGCGAGCGGCAACTATCCAGGTCCGAGCTTTCCGCTCATTCCCGTCGTCGACGGCGCCGGCGAGATCGTCGGCATCGGCGAGGGCGTGTCGAGGGTCGCCATCAACGACCGCGTCATCGCCCACGCAAAACCGCGCTGGATCGGCGGCCGTCCCCGGCCTTACGAGACCAGAGAGATGCGCGGCCTGACGCTGCCCGGCTCGCTCGCCGAGTATGTCGCGCTGCCGGCCAATGCCGTCGTGCCGATGCCGGCGCATCTTTCCTTCGAAGCGGCAGCGACGCTGCCGATCGCCGGCACCACCGCGTGGAATGCGCTTCGCGCCGCCGATGCCGGGCCGGGGTCGGTCGTCGTCCTGCTCGGTACCGGCGGTGTCTCGATCCTGACCCTGCAGTTGGCCAAGGCAGCCGGCGCGACGGTCATCATCACCTCGTCGTCGGACGAAAAGCTGGCCCGCGCCAAGGCTTTGGGTGCTGATCACCTCATCAATTATCGTCAGACGCCGGACTGGGACACCAAGGTGCTCGAGTTGACCGACGACCTCGGTGCCGATCTGATCGTCGAAACCGGCGGCTCGGCCACCTTCGCCCGCTCCATCAATGCCGCGGCGCCTGGCGGCACGGTGTTCGCCATCGGCTTCGTCACCGGCGCCGAGGCCACCACGAACCTGCTGCCTATCATCATCAAGGCACTTAAGGTGGTGGGCAACAACACCGGTTCGGTATCCGACCTGCGCGACGCGGCGCGCGCCATCGGCGCCGCCCATATCGATCCGGTCATCGACACTGTCTACAGCCAGCACCAGGCGACCGAGGCCTACGCCCATATGGCAGCTGGCGGCCGGCATTTCGGCAAGCTTGCGTTCAGCCTGTCGTGGTGAGCCTGGAGAAGGCGCCGTCGCTGAAGCTGCCGATCTCCCCCCTCGTGGTCAGGGGAATCGCATATGGCGATTTTGGGGTTGAGTTTAGGCTGAGAAAGGATTCTTTGGAGAGGCAGTTGAGCGAAGGAGCGACTGCCATTTCCTGCCTT
>NZ_JAMYLM010000029.1:0-51901 GCF_040317995.1 Mesorhizobium sp. M1334 | reverse complement strand
TGCCGGGCCAGCGCTTCGATACGGTCGGTGTCGAACCGCTCATCCAAGGCCTCTCCTTCGGCGCTCTGATCGCCGACAAGGCCTTCGACAGCAACACCATCATTGCCGATCTGAACGAGCGTGGCGCCAAGATCGTCATTTCCCAGCATCCGCGCCGAACAAAGCCGATCCCGCTCGATGCCGAGATGTACAAATGGCGTCATCTGATCGAGAATTTCTTCTGCAAACTCAAAGAGTTCAAACGCATCGCCATGCGCGCGCCGACAAAACCGACCAGAGCTTCAATGCCATCATTCATCTCGCTGCTGCCGTCATCAACTCCAAATGAATCTCAACAAGCCCTAATCCGACCGGGCCATCTCGGGAACATCCTTATCCGCTCCGGTATTCAGTCGGTTCTTGCCGATGCTCAGGCGGGCCGTTTCGACCTGGTTCTGTCGGAGGCGCTGGATCGCATCAGTCGCGATCAGGACGTGGCAGGTGTCTTCCGGCGCCTGAGTTTCGCAGGGGTGACGATCGTCACCCTGTCCGAGGGCCAGAAAATGGCGGCGGTCGAAGGGCAGCACGGAATCGCGCGCGTCGAGGGTTCGGCCTGTGTAGCGACGATTTAGCATTCTGGGGTTTTTGGAGGTTGCCCTGTTACTGCCTCGTTTCCCTCTGGCGGGCGCCCGACACTAGCGGAAAGCCCGTATATTCCGGAACAAAGGAGTCTCGCGGATGACCACCACCGTCACCACCGCCGCCGTCTTGAAAAATTTCGGCGCCTATCAGGATGCCGCGGTGCACGACCCGGTCACCAAGAACGGTCGCCCGCACACGGTGCTGCTGGCCTACGAGGATTTTGTCCGGCTGTTGAAGCGCGACCGGCGGGTCGAGCTGACAGCAGAGCTCGGCGCGGACGAGGTCGCCGCGCTCGAAGCCTCTGAAATGGAGCCGGAGTCTTCATCTTCCTGATCTCAGGGAAGCAGACGGGCGGACGCTACATGCAGATGGACATATTCGTGCCTAGCGGCGGCTCGCCGCCGCAACCGGCGCGACTTCGAGGAATGTTACTTCAGCAGTTTGATCAGCACTGCGAAAGCCGCGTCAATGTCGGCGCGAACCGCCGCCCGAACCGCTTCCGCATTGCGGTCTCGCAGAGCTGCAAACATCTGCTGATGGTGCTGGTTGGCGGTCGAATAGTTTCCAGAATCGTGCAGCATGTTGAAATAGGGGCTGATCTGCAGCCACAGGTTCTCGATGATGCTGAGCATGTTTTCCGAGCCCGCGGCCCGGTAGATGGAAAAGTGAAAAGCGTAATTGGCCCTGAGATAGGATTTTACGTCTCCGGCGGCATTGGCCTGCTCGAGTGCCTCCAGATGCTGGCCCAGCAGCATCACGCCGTGATCGTCAATGCGTTCTGCGGCCCATGCGGCGGCGATCGCCTCGATTTCAAACCTGACGTTTCTGAGATCGATGAGTCGCGCACGACTTAATGCCGGGATACCGATCGAACGGCCCGAAACCACCATCAGGGCGTTGGCGGCGCTCAGACGCCGCAGTGCCTCCCGAACCGGCATCGGGCTGACGCCAAAAGCGTCGGCAAGGCTCTGCACCGTCACCATTTCACCTGGAACGATACTGCCATCGAGGATCAACTCGGTAACGTGCCGGTAGACCCTGTCCTGCAGGGTTTCCCTGGAAAGTGGCGTGATTTCGACGCCCGGCTTCCTGAATGCCGCCCCAGCCATTTCTGTTAACCTTCCCCCATTCGGGCGACGCTCTTGTCATACCCGGCGCCTGTGCCCGGAATGCAAGGTTCGAATTGCCGCGTCAAGCGCCCGCGTGTCCAGCTTTGCCTCTCAGGCATTTCATCATTGATCTTTGATCAAATAATGATACGGTCAGCCGCATCGAATGACAAGGCGTACGTCTCGTGCCCTTGGGAGGCATTCGGTCGTCTGAACTGGGAGGAGTTTCGAATGGGTATCGGATGGAAAGCCCGGCGGCTTGCGCTGCTTGCCGGCATGGCTGTTTGCGCTTTTGGGATGTCCGGCGCAGAAGCGGCCGGAAAGCACAAGATATTTCTCAGCATGAGCTTCATCGGCAATGATTGGCAGGCCGAGGCCGCCAACATGGTCAAGGCAATGGCCTCGCACAAGAGCATGGTCGACAAGGTAGACCTTCAGGTCCAGGTGGCGGGGCCGAACGCACAGCGCCAGATCCAGCAGATCAATGCCATGGTCCAGGCCGGCGCCGAAGCCATCGTGATCTTCCCGATTTCGCCGACAGCCCTCAACCAGGTGGTGAAGAACGCCTGCGATAAGGGCGTGAAGGTGTTTGCCTATGATGCCGAGATCACGGAGCCTTGCGCCTACAATGTCCATATCGACCAGGAGGAGGCTGGCCGCGTAACGGCGGAGTGGCTGGTCAAGAAGCTCAATGGCAAGGGCAACATCATCGCGGTAACCGGCGTTCCTGGCACCTCGGTCGATGATCTGCGCACCAAGGCCGCGAAGGAGGTGTTTGCCAAGCACCCCGACATCAAGATCGTCGGCGAGGCTGTCGGCATGTGGAGCCAGGCGGTGGCGCGTACCGAACTTTCCAAGATATTGGCGACGCGCAGCTGGGACGACATCAACGGGTTATGGATGCAGGTCGGCTGCTTCACCGCCAATTCCATGCAGCTCGAGGCCGGCAAGAAGAGCAGCGAACTCCTGCCTTGCGCAGGCGAGGGTTCGAATGGCGGGCGTATCCAGATGCTGCCGGAGGGCACGGAGGTCGAGGGCGCGACCTCTCCCTATGCGCCGCTCGGCGCGTCGCGCATCTCCTACGCCTCGCCGCCATATTCCGGGGCGCTCGCTCTCAAGCTTGCCGTCGAAGCACTTGAAGGCAAGGACGTTGCCAAGAAGACGATCCTGCCGCTGCCGGTCGTCACCAACGAGACGATAAAGCTTTGCGACGAGGGCACCTGGGCGGAGATGAAGGCGGGTTGCAACGCGTTCAAACCGTCGCTGGTCTCGAACCCAGGCTGGTTCGCCTCGATCTTCTCCGATCAGACACCTGAAATCGGTCTCGCAGCAGCCCTTGTAGGCCAGCCTGAGGAGTAGGCACTCCGAAAGTGGGGGTGGGGTGCTTTCGAGGCGCTCCACGCACCTTTCATGCAGGCCGGGACTGGGATCATGATGTCAGCGCATTCGACAGCTGTCGGCATAGAGGGCGTCCGCAAGGCGTTTGGCGCAACAGTCGCCCTTGATGGCGTTTCCTTCGAGATCGCTTCCGGCAGCGTGCATGCCTTGCTTGGCGAGAACGGTGCGGGCAAGTCCACGCTCGTCAAGCTGCTGTCGGGGCTAGTGCGGCCCGACGACGGGCAAATCACCCTGTCAGGCGAACCGGCGCCACTGGGTTCGCCGCGGGCCGCGCATGCCAAAGGCGTCCAGACAGCCTTCCAGGAAATGACCTTGGTACGCGATCTCAGCGTTCTCGATAACATGTTGCTGCCTTACGCGCCCGTTGGCCCAGTCGGCCTGATAAGGCGGTTGAGCGCGCGTAGGGCAGTGCGCAAGCACATCTCCGATCTGGGGTTTACGGTCGATCTCGATGCCGAAGTAGCGACTCTCGATCTCGCCATCCGCCAGAAGATCGAAATCGCGCGCGCGCTCTATCGCAAGCCGCGCATCCTACTGCTCGACGAGCCGACCTCGACGCTGTCGGGTGGCGATGTCGAGTGGCTTGCCGCGATCATCGCGCGGTTGAAAGCGGCCGGTACCACGGTCGTGTTCATCACCCATCGCATGCGCGAGGTGCGGGCTTTCTGCGACACGCTGACCATTCTCAGGAACGGCCACCACATCGTCACCGCGCCGGTTGCCGACGTTTCGGATGGTGAGGTGATTGAAAAAATCATCGGCCGCAGCATCGCCCAGACCTTCCCGCCGAAACCAGAAAGCGAGGCCGCCTTTGGTCCGCCGGTGCTCGGCGTGCGCGATCTCAAAGCCGGGAGGAAGCTCGACGGCATCGATTTCGACCTGCGCAAGGGCGAGATCCTCGGCGTTGCCGGATTGCAGGGCATGGGTCAGCTCGACCTGTTCCTCGCCTGTTTCGGCATGGCCGAGATCGAGCGCGGCCACATCCTGGTCGACGGGCGCCAAGTGTGGCTCGGCTCGCCCGCGGATGCGCTCAAGCCCAATATGGCAATCGGGCTGGTGCCGGAGGACCGCAAAACCGAAGGCCTGTTCCTGAAACTCTCGGGCCGGCAGAATGCATCGCTGCCGGTCGTCGCGCGCTTCACCCGTTATGGCCTGATCAGAACAGACGAGGAGGCAAGGGCCGTACAGTCCGCCTTCTCGACCGTGGAGGTCGACCGCAGTGCCTTGTGGACAAGGGCAGGGGCCTTCTCGGGCGGCAACCAGCAAAAGATAGCCATTGCCAAATGGCTCGTCGCCGAAAGCCGGATCCTGCTGCTTTTCGATCCGACCCGGGGCATTGACGTGGGGACCAAGCACGAGCTCTACGTGATGATGCGCGACTATGTGGCGGCCGGCGGCTCGATCCTTCTGCATTCAACCGAAATTCCCGAGCTGGTCCATCAATGCGACCGGGTGCTCGTCCTCTATGACGGCCATCTGGTGGCTGAGCTTGCCGGCGACGAGATCACCGAAGGCGCGATCATGCGGCCGGCGCTTGGCCAGCGGGACGTGGTTCGGGAGGCGGCGGAATGAGTGTGACGAGCTCGGCCGCCGCGGCACCGACCGCGACATTGGCGCGGCTCCTCGCGCGGCATCACGGCGCCATCATCGCGGCGATCGTCTTTGCCCTGCTCCTGCTGATCGTCGATCTGGTCAGTGCCGGGCGGCTCACCTATTTCGACATTTCGTTCCTGTCGAGCGGCGGCGCCACTTCCGCATTGGCGGCGATCGGCCAGACCCTCGTCATCCTGTCCGGCGGTTTCGACCTGTCCGCCGGCGCGGTGATCTCGCTGGTCAATGTCGTCCTGGCAAACGGCATGGATCCGATGGCGACCGGCACGAGTGTCGCGCTGTGGACTTTGGCCGGAATTGGGGTCGGCATGCTGGTCGGCGCCTTCAACGGCTTCTTCATTGCCGTCCTGCGCATGCAGCCTATCGTCGTCACGCTGTCGACCATGTTCATCCTGCAGGGGGTAACGCTGCTGGTCATGGACAAGCCCGGCGGCTTCGTCTCGCCCGATCTTGGCGCCTTCTATCTCGGTGATGCTATCGCCGGCTGGCTACCGATGCCGCTGGTGGTCATCGGCGTGGTCCTGCTCGGCTGGTTCTGGCTCGAAGGCACACGCTTCGGGACGGCGCTTTATGCCGTCGGCAGCGATCCGGACGCAGCCGCGTCGGTCGGCGTGCGGGTCGTTCTCGTACGCTTCCTGGTCTATGTCATTGCCGGCGGCTGCTATGGGCTTGCCGGCGTTTTCATCAGCGCCCAGACGGGCAGCGGCGATCCGCTGGTCGGCAACCCGTTGTTGCTGTCGATGTTCGCGGCGGTCGTCGTCGGCGGTACAAGGCTGGGCGGCGGTCAAGGTGGGCCCGTCGGCACTGTCTTCGGGGCCTACATCCTGATGATGGTCGTCAATATCCTGCTCGTGCTCAACGTCTCGGCCTACTATTCGACGATTGCCGAAGGCACGATCCTGATCCTTGCCGTGCTTGCCGGCTCGCTGTCGCATGGCTCCATGCTTGCCCGTCAACTGCGTGCGCTGCGGGCGCGGCTCGCCGCGTGGCGGGCCGGAATGCTGCCCTCACAGATCGATCGCACCGACCGGCGACTGCGAATTGCGCGGGGCAGCGCCGGCGGGCAGCAGGCGCCGCAGCCGGCCTTCCATGTCCGTAACGCAGAGACGCTGCGCTATGCGCTGCCGGCCTATGTCTGTCTTGCCATTGTCGTGATCGTCACCCAGATCTGGCTCGGACGCGCCATCGTCAATTTTGGCTACTGGAATTCGCTGTTCGTGCTGTCGAGCTTCCTTGCCATCCTGGCGCTTGGGCAAGGCAGCGTGATTCTTACCGGCGGACTTGACTTGTCAGTGCCGTGGACGATCGGCCTGTCGGGAATCCTGCTTGCCGGTATGGTCAACGGATCCGACGCTGCACTTGCCTATGCGCTGCCGGCGGTGCTCGCTGTCGCTTGCCTGATCGGTCTCGCCAACGGCATCGGTATCGTTTTTCTCGGCATCTCGCCAATTGTTATGACGCTGGGCACCAACGGCATTCTGCAAGGTTTCGCTTTGCTCTACTCGCAAGGCACGCCGGCCGGCTTCTCCTCGCCGATGCTGCGCTGGTTCATGACAGGCAAGGTATTCGCCATCACGCCGGTGGTGCTGTTCATGATCGCCTTCGTCGTCTTTGCCGTGCTGCTGCTCGGCCGCACCGCTTTCGGCCGCCGCGTCTACGGCATCGGCAACAGCCTGCGCGCAGCCCAGCTCTCCGGCATAGCGGTCGGTCGCACGCTCATCCTCGTCTATGTGCTGTCGGCAGTCTGCGCGGCACTGGTCGGCATCATGCTGACCGGCTTTTCCGGCCAGGCCAGCCTCGGCATGGGCGACGATTATCTGCTGCCCTCCATCGCCGTCGTCGTGGTCGGCGGTGCGCTGATCACCGGCGGGCGCGGCCATTATCTCGGCATGCTGGGCGGGGTGCTGCTCCTGACCGCGTTGCAGATGCTGCTCGCCGGCACGACGCTGCCTTATGCGACGCGGGCGATCCTGTTCGGGCTGGTGGTGCTCGGTGCCGTCATGGCGCTGCGTGAAAGGCGGATTCAGTGAAAGGGATGGAACAATGAGCTCAAGCGCACCGGCATCGGCGGACGAATTCCTGACCGGGCTCAAAGGCCAGCGCGTGCTGGTCACGGCGGGCGCCGGCGGCATCGGCTTTGCCATTGCAGAGACACTGTCGCGGCTCGGCGCGCGTGTCGTGATCTGCGATATTTCGGACGAGGCATTGGCGTCCGCTCCGAAAAGGATTGCCCTTGCCGCTGCGGTCAAGGCCGACGTTTCGCGCGACGACGATGTCGACCGGCTGTTCGAGACTATCAAGGAGAAGCTCGGCGGGCTCGACGCCCTGATCAACAATGCCGGCATTGCCGGGCCGACCGGCGGCGTCGATGAGATCGATCCGGCAGACTGGCGGCGTTGCATAGATATCTGCCTGACCGGCCAGTTCCTGTGCGCGCGTCGTGCCGTGCCGCTGATCAAGGCGGCGGGCGGCGGCTCGATCGTCTCGATGTCTTCGGCCGCCGGCCGCCATGGCTACGCGTTCCGAACGCCGTACTCGGCTGCCAAGTTCGGCGTTGTCGGCCTGACCCAGAGTCTTGCAAAGGAACTCGGACCGCATGGGATCAGGGTCAATGCCATCTTGCCCGGCATCATCGAAGGGCCGCGCATCGACAAGGTCATTGCCGACCGGGCAAAGCAGCTCGGCGTTTCAAACGAGGAGATGACACAACGCTATCTGCAGAACATCTCGCTGCGCCGCATGACCAGCCCATACGATGTCGCGGCGATGGTGGCCTTCCTGCTTTCCGAGGCGGGCATCAACATTTCCGGCCAGTCGCTCGGCGTCGACGGCAACGTCGAGACACTCTGAGGGGGAGATCATGGCGAAGGTAGCAATTGTCGGAAGCGGCTTCATCGGGCGAGCGTGGGCGATCAGCTTCGCTCGTGCCGGCCATGATGTGCGCATGTGGGACCAGGCGCCGGCCGCGGCCAGCGGTGCGCAGGACTATATCGCCAGCGTGCTCGGCGACCTTGCCGCCAACGATTTGCTGCGGGGACAGGCGGCCGATGCCGTGCTTGGCCGCATCACTATTGTGGCGGAGCTTGGCGAGGCCTTGGCCGATGCCGTCCACGTCCAGGAGAACACGCCGGAAAACCTCGAGGTGAAGCGGGAAGTGTTCTCCCGGATCGACGCCGTTGCCGGTCCGCAGGCGGTGCTCGCTAGTTCCACCTCGGCGCTGTTGCCGTCGAAATTCACCGATCATCTTCAGGGGCGCCATCGCTGCCTCGTCGTGCACCCGATCAATCCGCCCTATCTCATCCCGGCAGCGGAAGTCGTGCCGGCGCCGTGGACCTCCGCCGAAACGTTGGAAAGGACGCGTGCATTTCTTGTCGAGGCGGGCCACGCGCCGCTGGTGATGAAGCGCGAACTCGACGGCTTCATCATGAACCGCTTGCAGGGTGCGCTGTTGGAGGAGGCGTTCCGGCTCGTCGCCGACGGCTATGCCAGCGTCGAGGACGTCGACATGGGCCTGCGCGAGGGGCTGGCGCTGCGCTGGTCGTTCATGGGTCCGTTCGAAACGATCGACCTCAACGCGCCTGGTGGCGTGCGCGACTATGTAGAGCGCTACCAGACGATCTATTCCAACATCTTCCCGCAGATGCTGCGTCGGGTCGACTGGGCCGGCGAAGTCATGGAGACGGTCGAGGCCGAGCGCCGCAACCGGCTGCCGCGGGAAGAACTTGGCGAGCGGCAGGTCTGGCGCGACCGCCGACTGATGGCGCTGGCGGCGCACAAGAAAAAAGCGGATCAGGAGTTTGGACGATGACGGAAACAAGCCGCAAGCCCGGCGCCCAGCAAGCCAAGAAGGTCATCATCACCTGTGCGGTGACGGGGGCAATCCATACGCCGACCATGTCGCCCTATCTGCCGATCACGCCGGACCAGATCGCCTCGGAGGCGATTGCGGCGGCCGAGGCCGGTGCAGCGATCCTGCATCTGCATGCCCGCGACCCCGAGACCGGCAAGCCCGACCAGACGCCGGAGGCGTTCGGGCGTTTCCTGCCGCGCGTCAAACAAGGCACCAATGCCGCCATCAACATCACCACCGGCGGCAGTCCCTACATGAAGCTCGAGGAGCGTGTGCGCCCCGCCGCGCAGTTCAAGCCGGAAGTCGCCTCGCTCAACATGGGATCGATCAATTTCGGGCTCTATCACCTCGTAGACAAATACGAAACGTTCAAGTTCGACTGGGAAAGGCCGCACCTGGAAGCGACGCGTGACCTGGTCTTCCGCAACTCGTTCAAAGACATCGAGTACATACTGGAGACCTGTTACGACAACGGCACGCGCTTCGAGTTCGAGTGCTACGACATTGCCCATCTCTATAACCTCTCCCATTTCGCCGATCGCGGGCTGGTGAAACCACCGTTCTTCGTGCAGTCGGTGTTCGGTCTGCTCGGCGGCATCGGCACGCATCCGGAAGACGTGGCCCATATGAAGCGCACCGCCGACCGGCTGTTCGGCGAGCAGTACCGCTGGTCGGTGCTGGGGGCTGGCGCCAGCCAGTTGCGCATCGCTGCACAATCGGCAGCGCTTGGCGGCAACATCCGCGTCGGGCTTGAAGACAGTCTTTGGGCCGGCAAGGGCAAGCTTGCCAAGTCGAACGCCGAGCAGGTGGTGCTTGCCCGCAAGATCATCGAAGGACTCGGGATGGAAGTGGCGACGCCCGACGAGGCCCGCGAAATCCTGTCATTGAAGGGCGGCGACCAGGTCGCGTTCTGACCGGTTTCTGCAAGTTCGAACAGAGGAGGACGGAATGAAGATCGAGGTCGTGGTGGACGTGAAGACCACGCTGGGCGAGGGACCGCTGTGGGACGTTGAACAGGAGCGCCTCTACTGGATCGACAGTTTCGACGGGCGCGTGTTTCGGGCGACCGCCGACGGCCGCGAGATCCGTTGCTGGGACGTGCCGATGAAGATCGGTTCGATGGCATTGCGCAAGGACGGCGGTGGCGCGGTGGTGTCGCTGCAGCGCGGCTTCCATCTGCTGGATTTCGCCACCGGCGAGGTGACGCTGATCCACGATCCAGAGCCGGACAGGCCGATGAACCGGCTCAATGACGGCAAGGTCGATCGGCGAGGCCGCTTCTTCGCCGGCTCAATGGACACCATGGAAGAGGGACCCTCCGGCGGGCTCTACCGGCTCGATCCGGATTTCTCGGTGACCCGAATAGATTCCGGCATCATCTGCTCCAACGGTCCCTGCTGGAGCCCCGACGATCGCACTTTCTATTTCGCCGACACCTGGACCGGTGAGATCTGGGCATACGACTACGACATCGCAACCGGTGCCGCCGCCAACCGGCGCACTTTCACGCGTGTCGATACCAGCCGGGGAGGGGCGGCCGACGGCTCGACTGTCGATGCCGAAGGATTCCTTTGGAACGCGCTGGTCTATGATGGCAGGCTGGTCCGCTACGCGCCTGACGGCAGCGTCGACCGTGTTATCGACATGCCCGTCAAGAAGATCACCAGCGTCATGTTCGGCGGGCCAAAGCTCGACATCCTGTACGTTACATCGATGGCCAAACCGCCGCTGCCGCGCTTTCCGGGCGACGGAGTTTTACGCGGCAGCCTTTTTGCCATCACCGGCCTCGGCGTGACGGGAGTTCCCGAGCCAAGATTTGCCGCGTAAAACGGTGCGTAGTGGCGGTCATCCTTCCCGCCTGCTTGGTGCCAACCCCAACGTCCCGCCGCAGGGCAACCGGCGCTGGAACCTCGTGCCGGGCGGTTCTGATGGAACCCACAATGACAGGCTTGGGGCGCTTCGTCTGAAGTGTGCGCGAACATGTCCCTGGAAACCATCAACCGAGCCTTGGAGACCTGCTCGGAACAAGAAATCCATCCATTAGCAACTCCAATGCCTCGAGTGCCTCTTCGTCCCGCAAATTGGTCAGAGCTACGCCGTCCACGAAGACGACCTTTTCATCGTCTATGTCGTAGACCTCCCAAAGCCCGTCCTTGATCCTTCGGATGGCGTGCCGACGCTCCATAAGCAAAATCTGATACTTGAGTCTCGGCGACGTTGGGCAGAAGATTCGGGCACGAGCCGATCAAAATAGTGGAAAACCCCAAGCCTCTGACGATGCTCTTGAAAGTTCTCGGCGACTTCCGCCGTCGGCACACTGCGGCAGTCGCTCGCGCGCTGTTTACTTGCACGAAGCAAACCTCGGCGACTGATTAACGCTTGGCACTCTCGCTCTCCGTCTCGGCCCGCGCCAGGAACTGCTCGGTTGTCGAGGGAATATGGCTTTTCAGCCAGTCCGCCATCGCGACTTCCTCTTGCAGGTTCTGCTCGCAAACCTGCGCGACCTCCGTTTCACCGACCGATTTAGCAGCGGCGATAAGGATCGTGTAGGAGGCGATTTCCATGTGCTCGAACGTGTAGCTCGCAAGTGATCCTTTCATCACCTCGTCGCCAGCGAAGACACCGCTCAGCGACTGCGCCATCGCGGTCAGCTTGCCGCCGGCATCCTTCAACGTCGAGGACCCTTGCCCGATGCGGTCGAGACAGGTTTTAAGCCGAGCCGCCTGCTGCCTGGTCTCATCGAGATGCTGCCGGATTCGGTCGCTCAATTCAGGATAGTTCTCAATACGGTTCAACTGCCCACTCAGCATAGTCTCGGCCTGCTCCTCCATGGCGTGAGCATCCCTGAGCCACTGGACAAGCCATTCACGTGATTCTGACATTTCACTATCTCCTTGATGATCTTCCAGAACTTTCAAAAGAAGATATTGTTCCTCGTTGGTTTTGGCTGCGGAAGAGACATAACAGCCAGCCGCCAGCTTTATGTTGGCGGGCTTTTGCTCGTCCACACTGCCTTTCAACGAGACAGGCCGGGACCGCAAGACAGCGCGCGGCAAGCCTCACCGGTTGCGTCAGACGGGGCATCGCCGGCGATGACCATCGTTGCATATGTTCTCCAAATCGCCGGGCACCCTATGCGTGCTTGGTGCTGTCGCTCACGAGGCGGGCCAACCCGCAAAGATCAAGATACGGGTCGAACTGGTACTGGCCCGAAAAGCGGAGTGCTCCGGTGGGCCCCCGGGCAGGTCCGCATCGGACAAGAATTCGGCGCGATCCAAGAGACGCGCCGGCGTCGGCCTTACGGCGGAACTTCTCCGCCTGTTGTTTGTCTTCAGCGTGGACAAAGGCAGGTTTCGCTTCCAGGTTCGCCCTATCCGCCATGGCCGAGCAAAGCGCTGCGATTTTCTCTTTCGCCTTTTCATTCGCGGCCGCGTACAGCTTCGCGCCTTCCTGGCAGAAATTGCGAATGAGGGAAGCGTATTCGAAGCCATGCTGGGATGTGACCTTGGCGGTAGAGCGGCCGCAGGCCTGCAGGCCGATCTGGCGCGCCTCAAGAACCGCGACCCTCAGACCCGAAGCTACGCAGCAGAGAAAGGCCGCCTGCAGTCCCGCAATGCCTGCGCCGACGATCGCGACTTCGAAGTCATGATTGCCCTGCAAGGCACCAAATGAAACCTCACGCTCTCGATCGAGCCAAAATGGGATTGGCTTCATCGGCCCGGCCCTCTCTCGCGCCTTTCCAAGGCTGAAACTTTGGCATCCGAAGGTCTGCCGAACGCTTCGGATTCGGCGGCTTCCAACTCGTTGAGAGATTTTGCGAGCGCGGTACCCCAGACCATATGCACGGCGATCATAAGCAGATTTCGCTGTGCAGGATGACGCCATGCGGGAGCAAGAATTCGCGCTGCAGGAATCCAGCCCAGATAGCTCGCGGCCCACACTCCGAGGCCATAAAGCGTCCCGCTGCCGCGACGCCGTGGCAAAAGTGCGAAAATAGCACCTGTGATGGCGCCGAACCCAAAGTGTGCCAACAGAGTATTCGTTCGCGCCTGCCGTTCATCGCCGTGCATGTCCAGGTGATCGACAATTTCGCGGGGCGGCAACGGGTAGCGGCTCGTCTCGTTCAGCAACGTCTGGAGCTGTCGCATGGCGCCGGTCATCGCCATCGTTGCCGCTAGGCCGGCCAGAGCTCCCAAAATCATCCGCCGCACAACAGCCTCCTGAGGCAATCTTGCCCAACAGGGCTGCGGGTCGATTGTTCCGTGGAGCGCTATTCGAGCTTGGCGGTGTAACCTCTCCGGCAACATCTTGCAGACCGATAGGATGGCAAAAAAGCCACGCGGCACGCCTTTCCACCGCAGCGACACGGTAGCCGCTGTCACCAAGGTCATCGAGCATGCGCCGCGTGCTGCCGGGTAATGGGGTAGCTCCAACGTCGGGAAGTTCGACGGTCTTGCCTCGTCCATCTTATTGGTTGCTGACCACCCGGACAAACTCGGCCGCAGGCTCACGCCGGCCGGCTTTTGCTTGAGCCGGAGTATCGTCGTCCCAACGAGTCGCCGCTCTACCCATGATCCCTCCAAGCCTCTGGCTCACTCCCACCGCAAGGTGGCGAACCTCTTTGTCTCTGCTTCTAAGGCATCCATGGAGTTCGCTGATGGGCGATATCAACCGGACCGCATGACACCAGGCTCCTCGGCAGGCGGTTCATCTCGTCTCGGCTGAAGTTCCGGATATTCCCTCATTACGTCAGCGAAATTGACCGTCGCGATCAGATAGCCAGCTTCATCGTAGACCTTAGTCGTGGACCCGGATTGATCGACGGCGTCCGGAAGGCCCGCGACCAGCGCAGTTCGCACTCTTTCAATGGCTTTTTGGTTGGCTGCTTCGACGCTGGCGAGTTCGATCTCGAAGGCGTTCGTCTGTCCGAATTCAGTATTCTCGAAGCGAAATCTGGGCATGGGCACCTCCTGCTACCCGGAGCAATGCTCACTGGGTAATTCCGTTCCGAGGAACACGGCCCGAGAGTACGTCACTGCCCGATGGGTAGCAGCCGCAGAGCGTACCAACCGCTCTTTTTCGACCGGTGGGTCCGCGCAAAGCGCCACGGATGAAGCGTTCGCGTTTGAGCGCAGGGACGGCTACGCTCCTATTTCTGCTCCCGCCTCGCTTTCGCGGCTTCTGTCATGCGGGCACAGTCGAGTGGAGAGGACGGCGATCCATTCGCCATCCCCGGCACGGCTGCTATTCCTCTTAAGAGCGAGGGCCGGCGCGGCAGGATTGGTATCCGTGACCATCGAAGTGGGCGGGCGCCAGTATGGAGACGTAGCCAAACACACCAGACGCTTGGCCCCGATCCGGCTTTTTCGAAGCCTGGGAACAAAGATTGGGCCCAGGAGTTGGGCCAAGTCCACGCCACAGGCGCTTAGACTTTCTTGTCGGGAGGGGATATGTCACGTGTCTTCAACTTCGGTTTACCGGTCTTTCTTGGTGCTGCGGCGTTGACGCTTAACGTTGCTTCGGACCCGCTGCCGCCGGATCTGACCTATCGTCCATTGCCAAGCCTGCCCTTTTCTGCGGTGAAGGAGAATGACCAAGCGCAAAAACCCGCCGTGATCGAGCGGCAGCGCAAGTTGCTCGAGAGCCGTTACAACCTGGCGGACCGGCCGATGCGGGGCGTCATGATGTCGGGCGGCCGGAAACTGGTGCAGGAGGGCGTCAGGGTCAAACTCCCGGCAGGTGAGACCTGGGACAGCCTGGCCGCCAAAACTCCCCAAGAAATCCGCGACCGCGGTTTGTTGCCGAACGGCTTCCTGCCGCTGCCGCACGTCAAGCAGGCGACCGGAGGCCAGGTCTTTCCGGAAAACCAGATCAGAGAGATCGGCGCCGATGAAGGGCGCGATCTGCGGCGCTTCGACGTCGATTTCGACCTGCCCGATTATCTTACGCCGGAATTCCCACCTCCGATATTCCTCAGCACCCACCCCGAACTGGGGGATGTGTCGCGCGGGGATCTGCTGACGATCCGCAACTTCTACGAATATATGAACGGCATCATCACACCCGTACAGATGGAAGGACTGCGTCTGCTGCTGACGCCCTTCCCACAGGAGGAATTCAATCAGACCGAGGATAGAAAGGTCGCGATGCAAAGCATGGGTGTGGCATGCCTCGACTGCCACGCGAATTTCCATACCAACGCAGCCTTTCACCTGACGCCGGACGTCCGGCCGCAAGCCGAGCGCTTTCGGCTCGACACAACCAGCCTGCGCGGCCTGTTCAATCAGCAGATTCATGGCTCCAAACGCTCGCTGCGCTCAGTCGAGGACTTCACGGAATTCGAGCAGCGTACCGCCTACTTCAACGGCGATCACGTGAGCGCCACCCGCAAAGGGGTGAATCTGCCGGACCGCACGAACCAGGTGGCGATGATGGCGCAGATGCAGAACATCATCGATTTTCCGCCGGCGCCGAAGCTCGACCCGTTCGGGCGGCTTGACCCGGCCACCGCAAGTGCGCAGGAGCTCAAGGGCGAGCAGGTGTTCATGGGCAAGGGCCGCTGCGCCGAGTGTCATGTTCCAGGGTTGTCATTCATGGACAACAACATGCACGACCTGAAGCTCGAGCGGTTCTACAAGATCGGTAAGACCTTCAACGACCAGGTCGCCATACCGGATGGGCCGATCAAGACCTTCACACTGCGCGGGATCAAGGATTCTCCGCCCTATCTGCATGACGGCCGCCTGATGACGCTTGGCGATACGGTTGAGTTCTTCAACTTGGTGCTCGGAACGAAGCTTGACCAGCCGGAAAAGGATTCACTCGTGGCTTACCTGCTCACTCTCTGAGCGAGCGAAAAAGCCGCTGCCGGGGGGCCCGCCTTCGGCGCAGAATGGAGGACATCATGCGTGCTGCCGCAATCACCTTCGCCCTGGCGCTGTCGCCTTGTTGTGCGTTGGCGCAGATCGGCAATCCGGCCGGCCTTGCTCCCGACACGAGGATGGAGAAGCCTGGAGTTCCAGCGCCGAACCAGACGAATTATCAGGATCGGCTTTTCGCCCAGCTGGTCACGGCTGGCGGCAGGGCCGAGGTGGAGCTGGGTCGGCTCGCGGCTGGAAAGACAAGCCATGATGGGGTGAGGGAATTTGCAAATCGAATGGTCGAAGACCACGACAAGGCAAATAAACAGCTGAAATCCATCGCGGACAAGAGCGAGATTCCGCTTCCCGAAGAGCTCGACCCCGATCATAAGAAAATCCGCGCCGATCTCGAAAAACTGGACGGCGCTGCATTCGAGCTGGATTATCTGGCCGCGCAGATCGTCGACCACCAGAAGGCGGCGCAGCTTCTGGTCTGGGAGATTGGCTCCGGCGAGGATGCAGAGCTTCAGCAGTTCGCCTCCGACAAGCTGCCGACGGTGCTGGAACATCTCGACATGGCTCGCACGTTGCACGCGGATCTGGCAGGGAAAGCTTCGCTTGGACCGGAGTCGCAAAAGAATAAATAACGCCGCCCATTTCCAACGCAGCCCCTGAAAGTTCGTGGCTGCCGTCGCCCGGAACTCGACGGGGCGAGAAGCGCGTCGGGTCGCGGAAAGATCAATCCCCCTGCTGATTGGAAAAGTGACGCGATAGCGGAACTGCGGCTCGCCGCCGCGCTTAGTTTGGCGAAGGAGCTATCGCATGAGCGCGACCAAAGAGTTTTTTGAAGCCTGGCTACAGGAGAATGTCAGCACCCTTCCCGGTGAAGAGGAAGTGAGTGTCGCCGTGCTCGCGCAGCAGTTCGAGCAGGATGCCGAAGCGGCCGGCTATGGTCGCGAGGTACGTGAGGACGAGCTCGGAAATACCGAAGATGCGATCGGGCAAGCGCTGAAGAATTCCGTGCCAAGTGTGCATACCGTCCGCGCCGAACAGAGCGATCTGGGACCTGTCATGGATGCGCTGGAGGTCGATGATTCCAAGAGCGGGCCATAGCTTCAGGATATACGCCCTATCCAGCTGTCAGAGTTTGCCCGAGGAAACCGTATGGAGCAGTTTCGCAAGGACATCGCCGCGTTGCTACACAGCATCACGCCTGAACTCGCCAATCTGCGGCTTGCGACGTCAATGTCGTGTACTTCGGTGTGCCTGTGGCCGCGATCACAATTGGTGCTGATCGATGCCGCGGTGCCAAATGTCCGGAAAACATCATCGATGTCGCCGAGAGACCTTTTGGCAGTGGCGCCCGACCGGCTGCCATCCTGTTGACCCACGGCCATTTCGGACAGGGGCGACGGCAGAGAAGGAGGACAGGGGTAGTGCCGGTCAATCATCACGTCGGTTCTGGCCGGCAGATGTCGACCTCTCTGTCCGCGCAAGGCCCCGCACGGCGGCCACTCCGCGTGGGAAGCCGCTGCGGTTGCTAAAATCCCGCGGTTGCGCGCGGCCGCGAGCGTGGCGGGCGCTTACCTTTTGGGCGCTCAACCAATCGACGAGCGTCACACTGGCGACGAGGACCAGAGCAAGGCCGACATTGTCACGCTTTGGATTGCTGCGCCGGAACGCCGGCAAGAGTGTTGCTATGTCGAGCGCGTCACCGCCCAAACGGCTCCAAAGCCCTGCCTGTTTGTCTACCGACAAGGAGAGAATGCCGCTGCTGACCTCCCGCGCCCCGTAGGCACGGATGATGCTCTCCTTGCCGCGCATGCCGAGTGCGCGGGCGATCCGCTCGGAGGCCACAAGCTCGGCGACACCTAGCGCTATGCTGAACCAGCCCAGTCTGCGGGTAAGCATATCGGAGGCTGCCAGCGCAGTCGGGCCAGACTTTACGACCTTGGGGTCGCTTGGCGATCTGCTGAGATTCCCGAATTTGGTAAGCATGTTGATGGCTCTCCTAGGGCTTCAGTACGACTTTGACGCAGCTATCCTGCTTGTCGCGGAATACCCTGTACATCTCGGGTCCTCGTTCGATCCCGACCGTGTGGGTGATGACGAAGGAGGGGTCGATCTGACCTTCTTCGATGCGGCGCAGCAGGTCGTCGGCCCAGCGATTCACATGCGTCTGGCCCATCCTGAAAGTCAGGCCCTTGTTCATGGCTTGGCCCATCGGGAGCTTGTCGACGAACCCGCTATACACGCCCGGGATTGAGATGACGCCGGCTGGCCTGCAGACATAGATCATCTCCCGCAGCACGTGTGGGCGATCGTTTTCCATCAGCATCATCTGTTTCGCGCGGTCGTAGAGAGTGTCTGGTTGCCCAAGTGACACATGGCTTTCCATCCCGATGGCATCGATGCATTTATCGGGCCCTTTGCCACCTGTAAGCTCATTCAGCGTCTCGATAACCCTCGCGTCCTTGAAGTTGATTGTGATGGCGCCGGCTGCCGCGGCCATGGAAAGGCGTTCCGGCAGGCAGTCGATCGCCACAACCTGCGCGGCCCCGATGAGGACCGCGCTGCGTATGGCCATCTGCCCCACCGGGCCACAGCCCCAGATCGCGACCGTGTCGGACGGCTCGATGTCGCACTGAACAGCAGCCTGCCAGCCGGTTGGAAAGATGTCGCCGAGGAAGAGGACCTGCTCATCGGAGAGGCCGTCCGGAACCTTGATATGCGTGGCGTCGGCAAACGGCACGCGAACATATTCGGCTTGTCCGCCCGGGTAACCGCCGGTGAGATGGGTATAGCCAAACAGCCCGGCCGTGGTGTGCCCGAATGCTTTGTCGGCGATATTCTTGTTGCGGTTGGTGCGTTCGCAAACCGAGAAATTCTTGCGCTTGCACTGCTCGCATTCACCGCAAATGATTGTGAAGGGAACAACGATGCGATCTCCGTTCTTGAGGGCGCCGTTTACGCCGGATCCAACTTCCACCACCTCTCCCATCATCTCGTGGCCCATGATGTCGCCAGGCAGCATCGCCGGGATGAAGTTGTGATAGAGGTGCAGATCCGAGCCGCAGATCGCGCAGCTGGTCACCTTGACAATGGCGTCGCGCGGATCCTCGATTTCGGGATCGGTAACCTCGTCGCAACGTATATCTTCTTTTCCATGCCAAACGAGAGCCCGCATGCTTCATCTCCTGTGGATGCCCGTCTGCAGCGCCGCCGGCAACGCCCTCGGCCGAACTGACGTCGCGCAAACGGGTGCTGAGAACGGCTGCTTCCTTCATTCCGGAGCCAACCCCGGCCGCTTTCCTTCGGACTATGGAGTTTCTTGCGCCGAACCCGTGAGGCAGCATCGATGTTCCCGCATCTTTAAAAAACTCCGGTCCCGCACTATCAGAAGGGTCGGCTGACAATTTTCGCAGAGGCACCAGGGTCTTTTCACAGCCGTCGCTGCCCGGTCGGAACATGGACTCCGGCTCAGCGGTTTGTTTCACCGGGTGTTCGGCTTCAGGCCGAAGGCCTTGCCCTGATGCCGCCGAATAAGGGTCAATGGTCTGCCGGGACGTCAGTGATCTTCTCCTATGTACCCACAGGACCAGGCAGGCCCATCTGACCTTCACATCCAGCAATCACAGTTAGGGTCAGGACTCATTGATCCAGAAGATGAAGGCTGCAGCGAAGGCGATCGCCGACAAGAAGGTGTGAGCACATCGGTCGTATCTGGTGTGGATGCGTCGCCAGTCTTTGAGGCGTGCGAACATGTTCTCGATCCTGTGGCGTTGTCGGTATAGGACAGGATCGTAGCTGTGCTGAACACGATGCTTGGCATGGGGTGGGATGCATGGCGTGATACCGCGCTCGACGAGCGCCTGGCGGAAGGCCGCTGAACTGTAGGCCCGATCGGCGAGCAGGGATTTGGCGGCGGGCAAATCCTCGATCACTGCCGCAGCAGTCTTGTGATCATTGGCCTGCCCTTCGCTCAGATGCAGCAGCCGCGGACGTCCCTTGCCGTCACAGACCACTTGCAGCTTGGTGGTCAGTCCGCCTCGGCTGCGTCCGATACATCGGGATAGAGCCCCTTTTTAAGGAGGCTGGCGGCAGTGCGATGCGCTTTGAGATGGGTGGCATCGATCATCAGATTGTCCGTTTCGCCGCCCTGCGCGGCCAGTTCCGCCAGGATGCGGTTGAACACACCCAGCCGACTCCAGCGGATGAAGCGGTTGTAGATAGTCTTGTGCGGACCGTAGTCGGAAGGGACATCTCGCCAGCGAAGACCATTGCGGATCACGAACAGGATGCCGCTCAGCACCCGGCGGTCATCTACACGCGGCACACCATGCGACAAAAGGAAAATAGGGCTCGATCCGGCGCATCTGCTCCGGCGCTCGCGGGACAGCGAGTTGCGAGCCATAGTGAAGGAACAACAAGGCACTGGCCTCGTTAGAGCCGTACATCCATCGATAGCTCAACAGGAGATCAGAATGGCGACGACGAGAAGATCACAGGGCAGTTCCAAGGGCTTGGAAGACCTTTTCTACGATGGTCTGAAGGACATCTACTACGCCGAACGGAAGATTCTGACCGCCTTAAAGAAAATGGCAAAGGGCGCAGAGTCCGAAGAGCTGAAGGCCGCGTTCGAAAAGCATCGAGACGAGACAGAAGGTCAAATCGATCGCCTGCAGCAGGTTTTCGACGCGTTCGGCAGGAGGGCGCAGGGCAAGACCTGCCCAGCAATCGATGGCATGATTGAGGAGGGGCAGGAGATCTTGGAGGAATTCGGGGACGCTCCAGCATTGGACGCAGGGCTCGTGGCTGCAGCCCAGGCCGTCGAGCATTATGAAATCGCGCGCTACGGCACTCTTGTGACGTGGGCGGGCTTGCTCGGCCTAAGAGACGCAGTCCCACTTCTGGAACAGACTCTCGAGGAAGAAAAAGCGACCGATGAAGCGCTCACCCAACTCGGCGAAACTGGCGTCAATGAACGGGCAATGCAGCAGGCCGCGTAAGGTCGCGTATTGCTGGGGTGGCCAATCCGAAATTTGCATCTTCTTGAGCAGCGCAATGAGCGAATTCGGATTTGGCCATTTCCTCTGTCGCTTGCCTGTCGAGCACCCGTGTTTTGGCACCAACCGCATTGTACTACTGCGCGCATCCAATGTGGGCGCGCCGGTTACGCTCAGCGAAAACACCAACCCCACCGCACGCGCCTATATCGACGCGGCAAGAAGACTCGAGGGCGAGGACCTGCCGGTCATTCTGCCTTTCGAACGGAGGGGCCTCCTCGACCGGCTGTTGGGAAGGAGGGCAGCATGAACCTGCTCGATATCTCAAGCGCCGCGGCAGCGCGCCCGTGGCGCGCGAGCGCTTGCAACTGCTGTTGGCTTACGAGCGTCGAAGCCGCAACCAGCCCGATCTCGTCTCCGTGTTGCGCGAGGAGATCATGGCGGTGATCGCCAGGCAACGCCAACACGTTGACGTGATGGCAGCCGAGTGCAAATCGAAGAGGCGACCGAACCTGGCAAGGGGCGATCGCCGAACGCAAGTGCTTGCGCCATCCCTGGCCGACAGGATGCCGGTATGAACGAGGAACCGGCTCGTCGGCCTGCGGCAGATCCCTCTGGCATCGACAGCTTTTTCATGGCTGGTTTCGAGTGTTCCTCGCATCGTCGTGCCGACGGGGTGCGCCTTGATCTGATCCGTGCGACCTCACATGACACCCATGCATCCGGCGACTATCGCCGCTGTGCCGAGCTTGGGCTTCGCACGATCCGCGACGGCTTGCGCTGGCACTTGATCGAAACAGCGCCGGGAGTCTTTGACTGGTCGAGCTGGATGTCGGTGATCGAAGCAGCCCAAGCGGCCGGGGTGCAGGTCATCTGGGATATCTTCCACTATGGTTCGCCAGACCACGTCGAGCAAGGTGGCCCCGGCTTTTTCGAGGCCTATGTCCGTTTCGCCGCGGAAGCTGTTCGGGTTCATCGCTTAGCCACCGGAGTGGCTCCCCTGGTATGTCCGATCAACGAAATTTCGTTCTTTGCGTGGGCGGTGGAGGTCGGCTATTTCCCGCGCGTCGGGCAGAACAAGCGCGGATGGTTCAAACGCCACCTTGTCAGGGCAGCGATCGCCGGGATCAGAGCAATGCGGGAGGCCGAACCCGGTTGCAGGTTCATCTGGGCTGAGCCGCTCATCCATATTGCTCCTCGTGACCGCACTCGCGCCGAGCGGCGGCGCGCCGAAAATGCTCGTCAGGGCCAGTTCGAGGCTTACGACATGCTGGTCGGGCGCGCTGAGCCGGAGTTGGGTGGCAGCGAGGACCTTGTCGACGTCATAGGCCTCAACTTCTACCCGCACAACCAGTGGTACTTGAATGGGCCAACGATACCGATGGGGCACCACGAATACCGGGCGCTTTCGGAAATGTTGGTCGAGGTCGATGAGCGCTATAGGAAGCCAATGTTCATTGCCGAGACTGGCGCCGAGGGGTCGGGACGGCCGGCTTGGCTCCATTATGTTTGCGACGAAGTGCGCGATGCGATGAGCCTCGGCGCACCTATTCAGGGCATATGCCTGTACCCGGTGACGGCCTACCCCGGTTGGGACAATTCGCGCCACGCCGAAGTAGGCTTGTTCTCCACCATTCATGCGGACGGCTCGCGCACTCTTCACAGGCCGCTTGCCGACGAGTTGGAGCGCCAGCGCCGATTGTTCGAGGCCTTCGAAAACGAGCCAGCAGGCGCGGTATAGCCCTGTCGATAGCGCGCCGCGCTTTAACTGCATCGGCAACGCGGTAAGCCTATATGTGTCTGCGAGAAAGATCCTGCCGTCCTTGGCCGCAGCGATGAACGCCTCGCGTGCGACCCTTGGCGCTTTCCGCCGCGGATCACGGCAAGGCACGCCCCGATTGTTGCGAGTCTCGACTTGCAAGCCAGCTCCGGGCTTCAGCAGAACCTCGGCCGCGTCCGTTACCGACACAACAACCCTTGTCGCGATCGATCCGGCCGGGTTGAACGACTATCGGCTTTGTGAAACGCCTCGTACGCACGACCCCTCCAACGGCATATTAGGTTCCCTTGATCTTTGCGCCATCTCAAATGTTAATGCTCGCCGCGACCGCAGCTTAATCCCGGCGCATCGTTCACTCCGCCGCCTCGCGCTGCGTCGGCCTCTGCCCGATGCCGTTTGCCGGCATGCTCTTTTGAATGCGCGCGAACGTCGCCAACGCCTGCCCGACGACCTGATCCATATTGTAATAGCGATATGTCGCCAGACGTCCGACGAACCAGACCTGTGGGCACGCCGCTGCCAACGCTTCGTAGCTTTTGTACAACGCCTCGTTTTCGGGCCGCGGCACCGGGTAATAGGGATCTCCGATGTCCGAGGGGTATTCGTAGGTCAGGCTGGTCTTCGGACTCTTCTGTCCGGTCAGATGCTTGTACTCGGTGATGCGGGTATAGTTTTCCGTCTGCGGATAGTTGACGACAGCGACCGGCTGAAACTCCTCGCAATCAAGCGTCACGTGCTCAAAGCGCAGCGAGCGGTAGGGCAAGCGACCCAGCTTCCAATCGAAAAATTCGTCGATTGGCCCGGTGTAGATCATCCGCTGAAACGGAATCTTGTCACGAATCTCGCGATAATCGGTCTGCAGCATGATCTTGATCTTGGGATTATCCAGCATGCGCTGGAACATGCGCGTATACCCGCCTGCCGGCATTTTCTGGAAAGTGTCGCCAAAGTAGCGATCATCCCGATCGGTCCGCGTTGGCACCCGCGCTGTGACTGATTTGCTCAACTGGGAAGGGTCAACACCCCACTGCTTCCTGGTGTAGCCGCGGAAGAATTTCTCGTAGAGCTCCCTGCCCACGGTGCTCACGACGACGTCTTCGGCTGTGCGGACTTCTTCCACCGTCTCTCGCCGGGAAGCGAAGAACTCCTGCAACTGCTCGGATGTCAGCTTAAGGCCGTAAAGGCGATTTATGGTGTCTAGATTGATCGGTATCGGCAGCAGCTTTCCGTCGACCAGCGACAGCACGCGGTGTTCGTAAGACCGCCATTCGGTGAACTGCGACAGGTAGTCCATGATCGATTGGGCGTTGGTGTGGAATATGTGCGGCCCATAGCGGTGGATCAGGATCCCTGCCTCGTCATAACAGTCATACGCATTGCCGCCGACGTGATTTCGTCTGTCGACGATCAGGACGCTTTCTTGTCGTTGCGATGCCATGCGTTCCGCCAGCACGCTGCCGGCGAAGCCGGCGCCGACGATCAGCCAGTTGAACATGCTCACGCTCCCCTCGGCAACGGGACGACGCTCTTCATCGCGTGGGCGCGCTGGATGTGGGCCGCCATCGCATTCCAGGTCTTCTCCCAGGACATGTCGGCGAGGTAAGCGTCGGCTTTCTCGACCAGGAAATTGCGGGGACGCGCCAGGATGGATCGAAGCTTCGCTTCGACATCCTCTGCGTCGACAATGTCGACCAGGCCTTCGGCGCCGTAGGTGCGCACGACGTCGACGATCGCTGTGGAAACCACCGGCAGTCCAGCCGCCAGGAATTCAGGAGTCTTTGTCGGACTGATGTAGCGTGTCGCCTCATTGAGCTTGAAAGGCATCCAGCCGGCACTCCAATGCCGGAGGTAGCGTGGCAGGTCGGCATAGGACTTGCCGCCCAGCCAATGCAGGTTGCTTGCCGTGGGCAGCCTCGCCGGATCAATCTTGACCACAGGGCCGAGCATGACGAATTGCACGTCCGGCATTGCCCCAGCCGTCTGCGCTACCAATTCGACGTCGAGCCGCTCGTCAATGACCCCGAAATACCCCACTCTCGGGTGAGGTATGTTGGCCTGGTCGAGTGGGTCCTCCCCCGGCTCTCTCGCCTGATGGAAATGTGCAACGTCGATGCTGCTTGGAAAAGGAAAGATCGAACGATGCAGGCTTCGCTTGGCCTCGTAAAGGCTCTGCCCGCCCGTGAAGACGATATCGGCACGTTGGAACAGCGCCTTCTCCAGCTGTTTCAACTCTGCCGGTGCGTTCTTGAACGCGGAGAGTTCATCCATGCAGTCGTAGACGCAGACGTCAAAGGTGAGATGGTCGCTGAAACGTAGCGCCATGGGCGTGTAATACCACGCGGTCAGCCGTTCATGCGGCGTCGAGGCGACGATCTGGTCGACGAATCTGCGCTGGAGCGCATCCGCCTTGGTGGCGGACGCGCCGACTGGAATAACCGGAGTCACAATTTTGATCGTAGGTGAAACGTCGTTCACCCGCATCGAAGCGTGGCGCCTTTCCTCGAAGATCGGCTCTTCGAAATAAATTAGCTGCTGCTGTTTCGAGGCGAGCGTCAGAATCTGTTGCGGTCTTTGGAATACAAAATTCCATCGGAGGTGGGAAAAGCAAAGTAAAATTGACGATTGTACGGCGGTATTTGGTGCTGTGGAGGTGCCCGCCGCCATTTCCATGTAGAAATCCTTCGTTGCAGTTAGAAATTTCCTCGATTAGCATACGTTAATCGAGGCAGCTTCGAACGAAATTCGCAGCCATCTATATAACTTTCATCCCAGTAAGTTGTTCCATAGTTCCAAACTGTCTCGGGCGAGGCCAGCGGTCCGCTCCATTCCGGCCATGGCTCAACAGAGAAGGTCAAGCCGGACGACCTACATCCGGCTGACATGATGGCCGCTCCAGAAGCTGAAGCCCCGCGCCGTGCGTGACCCAAAATGTGGCGCATTGCCACAGAACGGTTGAAATCGTTCAATCGTTCAACAACCGTTCATGGGCGGAGTTATAAATGAGGCCTGCGAATCGACTCATTCGAGTCGCGCAGGTGGTTCATTGGGTTGGGCCCGCGAGGAATCGAGGGATGGTTGGCGAAATGAAGATTGACTTTGAAACCAACGTGTTCCCGTTGTTTCACCCGCAGGTCGTGGATGATCTGAAGGACCCTTGTCCGGTGTTCGACGGCACGCTCTGGCACGTCTTCGGCTCCAGCGGCACCGTCACAACAGAGAGCTGGAAAATCCTCCACGCCACAGCGCCGGATCTTTATGGACCCTGGACAGAGCACGAGGCGATCGTTTTGCCGGTAACCGGATCGGGCATTGCGGCGCCCGGCGTCATTCATGAGTGCGGCGTCTTCCACATGTTTATCCAGACCGAATTCATGAAGTCCGGCGGACGTTGCGAGCACGCGGTGTCCAATGACGGCTTTCATTGGGTGGTGCTCAATGCGGCGATATTGTCGCTGCCCGACACCGATGAGGACGGCATCTACGATCCCCACCCCGCAATCATCGGAGGCAAGCGCTATATCGTCTATTCAGGCATGCCCAAATTCACCAGAGTGCCTCAGCCTGATGTCTATCTGGCGCGCAGCCAATCCGATTCTTGGTTCGGTCCATGGAAACGTCTCGGCAAGATACTCGATCATCTCGACGTGCCGCATCACAATGCGCGCGAGCACCCCGATTACGAGTGGGGGATAGAAGGGGCGCAACTGGTTGAATTGCCGGATGGCCGCGTGCTTCTCAACGCTACCTGCTTCCTCCCCGACGGCCCCCGTGGAAGCCGTCAACGCGTTTTCTTTGCTATCGCCGATAGGGTAGAGGGTCCTTATGTCTCGGTCGGCCCCGTCCTTGATCCTGGCGAGCCAGGAGAGAATGGCCATTCGACCGTAATGATCGAAGGCCGGCAATTGACTTTGTTCTACCAGAGCAGACGCGAGACGACGAACCACCGCTGGCGATATGGTCTGGCCAAGTGCGACTTGGATCGGCACATACTTTCCAGAGTTGCCTAGGAGACGTGATCCAATCGTAGCCGCTGGGCTATCCACCTCGTCCAGGTCGCATTGCCCGACGGACGCCGACAAAAAACCAAGAAAAGCACAGATTAAGCTCGGGTGTTGCCAGTCGCCGTTTCTGATCGATGGCCGTCAAGTGATAGCTGATGGCTATGATGTCCCAGGCTGATGACATAGCCAGTCGCCGAAGCCTGCGACGAGGCAGGTTGAGAGTATAAAATGCATCCAGGTAAGCTGGTCGCGTCAGATAAATATTTAAATTCTCTCTTCGAACTCCTCGGTGAGACCAGTCGTGCCAATCGGTTTCTGAGCGCCGGTGACAAGATAGCCGCAAGTCTAACAATTGGATGCCGAGTTGGCTAAATAAAAGGAAGCAGCTGAAATTGGTTCATATTTTTCAAACCGGGGTTGATGGTATCAACCAGTTTTGATCCTGAGCAGGATGTCCTGATCGTAGTTTCCAAAGCCCTTGCCGAAAATGTTGATCCCGCCGGGGCGCTCGGCGTCGTCCTTGACGCCGATACGGACGCGGATTGAATGATGGCTCTTCAGATCGAGTGCGGCGAGGCCGGTTTCGGAAATCCTGAGACCGTCGACATAGGTGCCGTCATTGGCAATTCGCCAGTTCTTCAGCTTGCCGTATTGCGAGCCCTTGAGCTTCCACCAGGAGGGCGTGAAGACGCCGCGCTTGTCGCCGAAATCCCCCGGCGACGTCCAGGTGCCGACATCGACACCATTGATCGTCAGCGTGATGTCCGAGGGCCAATCGGCGCTGGTGCCCGGCACTTCCGAAGACAGCTCTATCGCCACTTCGAGTCCGGTGATCTCGGCATTGGCGAGCTTGGCATTGTTGGGGAACTGGTATTCGACAAAACCGCGCGTGAACCACAGCAAACCGGCCTTCATGCGATCCGGATCAAGGAAAGTGTTCGGCACATCGAGCAAGCCGATGATGCCGTCCGGCGAACAAAGGCCACAGGGCGCGGTAACCTCAAAGCCGGTGTAAAGCCCGATCGGCATCGACACTTCGATCGCGTCGGTCTTGACCGCACGATATTCGCCCTTGAACACGACGAGCATTTCTTCGGCGGTCGGAAAACAGATTTTCTGATTGCCTTTCTTCGCCTTCCGGTTCTCGGTGCGGATCAGGCCCGCATCCTCCAGCACCTGGATGTTTGTCGAGACGGTCGATTGAGGCAGCGACAGCATGGCGGCGATTTCGTTGACATTCATCGGCCCCTTTTCATGCAGCAGTTTCAGCATCGAGATCCGCGCCGAGGAGGCAAGCCCCTTGAGCACGGCAATGCCTTCCTCAGGTTCGATCACCAGAAAATTGCGACTCATGAAATTGCCAGTCTATACTCCTAGAAGAAGCTATCGCCTCGCTAATTCGTGTTCTGTAACCTTGCGTTGGTGGCGGGACCGTTGCAACGGCGTTGAAGGAAACGCCGAGCCGGCAATTTGGTTACATGCAAGCGGCTACACGTTCGGTACGCATTTGAAGCCACACCGCAACAAGGATGTTTGGCTCAGGTCTAAGATTGTTCGCCGCGCAATATGTTTGGCGTGCGGGATGGACGCCCTACGCGCGAGGCTCTGGCTGCAGCTGAGGCGGTGGGAGTATTCGCGTCCAGGTTCGCTGATGAACTGACAGCTTTCAGGACGCGGCTATCTGCCTAGCTCCGTTCTGCGCCCCAGCGCGTCCCAGCCAGGCAAATGCCGGCCGTGCCGCCGACGCTACCCCTTGACCGCTGAGCCGACGATCGAATCCACGAAGAAGCGCTGCAGGAAGACGAAGAGCACCAATGGCGGCAGCACAGCAAGTGTGGCGCCAGCCATGACCAGTCCGGTGTTGAGGGCACCTCGGTTGTAGCTGAGCAGGCGGCTCAGGCTGATTACGATCGGATAGTCCTCTGCATTGCCCTGCAACACGGTGAGCGGCCACAGATAGCTGTTCCAGTGGTAGACGAAGGCAAACAGCGCCAGTGCCGCGATTGCGGGTGCCACGCTCGGCGCGACGATCTTGAACAGGATCAGGAGTTCCGACGCTCCGTCCATCCGCGCCGCGTCGATCAAATCATCCGGCACGCCGGCAATGAACTGGCGCATCAGAAAAATGCCGAAAGCGTTGGCGAGGTTGGGCACGATGATGCCGGCAAGGCTGGCATTCAGGCCGATCGATCCGACGAGACGATAAAGCGGGATCAACGTAACGATCGGCGGCAGGAACATGGTGGCGATCAGCAGCGAAAACAGCAGCGAGCGGCCGGGAAAGTGGTGCTTGGCGAAGGCGTAGCCAGCCATCATGCTGGTGACCAGAATGCCGGCGGTGGTGATGGTGGCGATCACCAGCGAATTCCACATCGAGCGGCCGACATTGATCACGCCGGACACTTTCTCGTAGGCTTCGAGGCTCGGCGTGCGCGGTATCCATACCGGCGGCACCTGCATGGTTTCGGCCGGCGTCTTCAGGCTGGAAAGTATCATCCATAACAGCGGGAAGGCAGAGGCACGGCAACCAGCAGCATCAGCGTCGCGAGCAGCGCCCTGCGGCTCGCCGGGCGTTTGCGCGCCAACCGGCTCGACAATCGCGAACGGCCCGGCGAGCTCATCCGTCGTCCTTCCGGTTGGCATAGGCGAACAGCGCGCACACGACGACGATCAGCGCCAGCATCAGCATCACTGCCATGGCCGAGCCCAGCCCGCCTTGTGCGCGCTCGATGCCGACTCGGCGGATATGATAGGTCAGCACATTGGTCGAGCCGACCGGCCCGCCTTGGGTGATCAGCGCTACCGGCTCGAACACCTGCACGGCGTTGATGATGGCGATGACGGCGCTGAACAGGAGCGTGCGGCGTAGCAGCGGCAAGGTGATGAAGCGGAACTGTTCGCGTCGGTTGGCGCCGTCCAGAGTCGCCGCCTCGTAAAGACTGCCCGGGATCTGGGTCAGCCCGGCAACGGCCAGCACCGTAAAATAGCCGATCTGCTGCCAGACATTGAGCACGACGATCGAGATCAACGCCGATCTTGGCGAGGACAGCCAGGGTTGCGGGCCGATGCCGGCGAGGCCGAGCATCTGGTTGAGCGGCCCTTCGCTCGGCGAATAGAGCTTCGACCAGACCAGCGTCACGGCGATCATCGGCACCATGTAGGTGGAAAACAACACGGTCCGCAGCGCCGTGCCGCCTGCGACATCGCGCTGGTAGACCATCAGCCCGAACGCTACCGAAAGGGGCAGGATGAGCAACACCGATAATGCCGTGTAGATCGCGGTGTTGAGCAGTGCTCGCTTGAAATCCCGTCCGACCGAGGTCGGTCCGAATATTTCGCGAAAATTGTCGAAGCCGATGAAGCTCGCACTGGAAAAAGGTGTTTGCGTCGACCACTCCTGGAATGACAGCCAGATGGTGAGCAGCATCGGCAGCAGGATGAAAACGCCGATCAATGTCACGGCGGGCGCCAGCATGATGCCCGCCGAGGCACGATAGGTCTTGATCATCGCTCTGCTTCCAAAGCGTCGGGCTCTCGAAACAGCGCCTTCGCTATTTGACGGCACGCTCCAGGATCGAGACGGCATCGGCCTGCGCGTTCGCCTGTGCATCCTTGGCCGAGAGCTGCCCATACTGCAACGCCTCGAGCGTCTGCTGGAGCGATTCGCTGAACTCCTGGCCCCCCGGCACGACAGGGAAGGGCTTGGCGTCGGCAAGCACGCTGACATAGCCGGACAGGAACTCGGAACCGAGCTTCTCCTTATGGGCTTCGATGTCGGAGGTCCGCGTCGGCAGGATGCCCATCGACATCAGAATATCCGACATTGCCGAGGCGCCGTTTTTGCCGGACTTCGGACTGTTCAGCCATGCCAGGAAATCCCATGCCGCTTTTTGTTCGGCCTGACCGGCATTGGCGTTGACGACGGTCATCCATGAGTAAGAGATCGAGTGCGGCTTGTCGCCGCTCGGACCGACCGGGATGGGTGCGGTGGCGATATTGGAGAACTTGTCGCCCATGCCGCTCTTCAAAGCGCTTTCCCACCAGTTGGCCATGATGATCATTCCGGTCTTGCCGGAGACGAAATTGTCGAGGAAAGGGCCGGTGGTGTTGGCGTCGGCCGTGGCCATCGCCGGATCGCTGGCGCCGGACTTGATCAGATCCTCGTAGATTTGGAAAGTCTCGCCGGCTTGAGGACTGTCGAGCATCGGTTTGCCGTCCTTGACCAGCTCGCCGCCATTGGAGACCAGCAGCGAGGCGAAGGGATGGACGACGCCCGCCGCCCAGGAATTGATCATGCCGAAACCTTGCTGGCCGGCATCTTTCCTGGTCAGCTTCTGGGCCGCATCCTTCAATTCGGACCAGGTCTTCGGCGCCGCCGCAATGCCTGCCTGCCTGAACAGCTCCTTGTTGTAGTTCAGCGCATAGACGTCGATCTCGTTTGGAATGCCGTAGAGCGTGCCACCAACGGAGGCTGCACTGACGACACCAGCCGGCCATGCGCTCTTGACCTCGCCGGCAACCGCATCGGGGGCCGGCGCGACCAGTTTGTCCCGCGCCAGTTCGGGCAGCCACAAATCATAGATGCCGCCGATCGTCGGCCCATCGGAACTGCCACCCTGGGAACGTAGTGTCGTCAGGAGGTCGCCGAAGGGAACGGAGGACGGTGACGGTCACATCCGGATTGGTCTTGGCGTAGTCCTTGGCCGCAGTGTCCAGCAAAGCGACCGTCTCCGGCGACCAGTGGGTCAGATAGGAGATGCTGACCGATTGCGCCCATCCCGCGGTGGGCGAGGCCAGCACTGCAGCCAGTGCGAGTTTCGAAATCCAAGCCCAAGACATCCGGATCCTCCGCGTAGGCCATAGCGATGCCTATGAGGTTATGACAACATGAAGCGCTGACGCAAGTGCTATCTTTGTGACGAGCTGCTGCCGCGGAAGCGGGAGCCTTCGGCCCTTGGACGAATCAAAGACACATTCATATTTGAAAACAAAAAGTTGTTAGAAGAAGCTCGAGGTTTTTCTTCATGCGCCCGTCCAAATACTGTGGCAAGGCTCTTGCGATCGAGATCATGTCGTTATAATGACATGGACAAGCGAACGACTGTCTGCCGGCTTTTGAGCCGGGGGGAGGGCAACCTCGAGAAGAATGGGAGACTGAGCATGTTTTCAATTCATCGACGCGCCGCGCTCGGCCTGATCGGCGGCTTTGCTGCCGCGTGCACCGCGGTCGTTGCCGCACTGCCGGCCAGAGCCGACGACACCGTGACCTTGTGGAGCTGGCGCACCGAGGACCAGGCTGCGATGCGCCGCATCTTCGATGCCTTCGAGGCCAAGACCCCAGGCATCAAGGTCAACGTCCAGTTTACCCCGGATGCCGACTACCAGAACCGGCTGAGCACGGCACTGCGCGGCGGCCGCGGGCCTGACATCGCCCAACTCAAGGCATACGGGGAACTGCAATCTTTCATCGAGGGTGGTTATCTCGATGCGCTCGACGACAGCGTGCCGGAGCTGAGGAACATGGCTGATGCCGCCCTCGGCGGCGCTCGTGGCCGCGCCGACGGCAAGATCTACGGCGTGCCCTATTCGGTGCCGATGGTGGGCGTCTTCTATAACCAGGACATTTTTGCCGCCCAGGGCATCGAGATCCCCAAGACCTACAAGGATTTCGTCGCCGCCTGCGAGAAGCTGAAAGCGGCGGGCATAACACCGATTGCCGCCGGCGGTGCCAACGGCTCCGCCTGGGCACTGGAGATCGGCGTGGGTGTCGTCGGCCCGACCATCTATGGTCCGGGCTTCTACGACGAGATGATGAGCGGCAAGGCGACGTTCGAGGATCCGCGCTACGTGGCTGCCCTGAAACGCTTTGCCGAGTTGAAGCCGTATTTCTCCGACGGCTTTGCCGGCGTCGATTACACCACCTCGACACAGCAATTCATCGGCGGCAAGGCGGCCATGTTCTTCGGCGGCTCGTTCGAGAACGGCAGCTTCAAGGCGCAGAACCCCAAGCTGAAATTCTCGATCTTCCCATTCCCCGCCGATGACCCGGCAACCAAGCTCTACACCTCGGCCTTTTCAGACGGCTCCTATGGCCTGGTCTCTGAAAGCGCCAACAAGGAGGCGGCGACCAAGGTGCTCAACTTCATGGCCTCGGCCGAGTTCGCGCAGCTCTTCGCCGACGAGTTGGGCTGGCCGCCGGCCCGCACCGACGTCACCGTCCAAGACCCGGTGCTCGCCAAGATGATGGAAATGTCGAAGAATTCCACACCCTATCTGACGCTTGTCGGCTTCCGCTGGCAGACGCCGACGGCCTCCTCGATCCTTCAGTCCGAGATCATCGACATGGTCGAAGGCAACATTACGCCGCAGAAGCTGGCGGCCGACATGCAGGCAGCCGTCAGCAGCTGGTTCAAGCCGAACCAGTAGGCCGTCACACCTGCGCAAGAACAGCACATGATCGACCGTCGCCGCAAAAGCAGCCTCCAGCGCACCCAGCAGCGCATGGCCGTGCTGTTCATCCTGCCGGCATTGGCCGTCTATTCGCTGTTTGTCCTTTATCCGTTGCTGATGTCGCTGTGGGGCAGCTTCTTCGTCTGGAAGGGCCTACGCATGCTGGAGTACGCCGGCATGTCGAATTTTACCCGCCTGTTCGTTTTCCCGAGCGGCGGACGGCTCTACGGAGCGCTCTGGCACAACGTCGCCTGGTTCTTCGGCATCATGCTGTTTCAGAACGGCCTTGGCCTGCTGTTCGCCTGGCTGCTGTTCCTGCGCGCCAAAGGGGCGGCCTTCTTCCAGTCGGTCTTCTTCTTCCCGGCAGTGCTGAGCCCAGTCATCGTCGGCGCCCTGTGGCGCCTGCTGCTGGCGCCCGGCGGCACCATCGAATGGATGCTCAACGGCCTTGGCCTGCATCAAGGCAGCCTGACGGTTCTCGGCAACAGCCACACGGCACTCGTGATGCTGATCGCCGTCGACGCCTGGAACTGGATGGGCCTGCCGGTGCTGATCTACACGGCCGGCCTCAGACAGATTTCCGGCCAGATATTCGAGGCTGCCAGGCTGGACGGGGCCGGCAGCGGCCGCATGCTGGTCTCGATTGCCCTGCCTTTGCTGATGCCGGCCATCGGCACGCTGACGACGCTGTCGTTCATCAACACCTTCAACCAGTTCGACATCGTCTATGTCATGCAAGGCGTGCAGGGCAATCCAAGCTATTCGACCGACACGCTGGTAACCTATTTCTACCGGCTCGCCTTCGGCGCCGAAGGCGCGGTCGGCATCACGGATATAGGCCTGGCGCTTGCGCTGGGAGCGCTGCTGTTCCTCATCCTCAGCATCGGCACGCTTCTGATGCTGCGCTTCTTCGACCGTCGCACGGTGCAATTGTGAACACGTTCGCCATCCCTCAACAGCTCGCACGGCTGCCGGGCTGGACGGCGCTGGTCCTGTGGACCGCAGCGGTGCTCTTGCCGCTCTATATTCTCGTCGTCTCCTGTTTCAAGACCACGGCGGAGATCTACGACAACAGGCTCGGCCTGCCGCAAAGCTTTGCCTTCGACAATTTCGTTGCGGCCTGGACGCGCGCCGATCTCGGCCAGAATTTCATCAACAGCCTGATCGTCACCGGCGGTGCGGTGATCCTGACCATCTTCGTGTCGGCAATGGCCGCCTTTCCGCTGAGCCGCTATCGGCTGGGCTGGAACGGCATCATGCTCGGCGTGTTCCTGTCCGGCATCATGCTGCCGATCCGGCTTGCCTCGGTGGAGCTGTTCACGCTGATGCGCAACCTTGGCCTGCTCGATTCGCTGACCGGCCTGATCCTCGTCTATTCCGCTATCCGCATTCCCTTCGCCGTCTTCATCTTCGCAAATTTCATGCGAGTGCTGCCGTCCGAACTCGACGAGGCGGCGCGCATGGACGGGGCCGGCGAGGCGCGCATCCTGTTCCAGATCGTGCTGCCGATGGTGAAGCCCGCAATATCGATCGTCGCCATCTTCACAGCTATCGCCGTCTGGAACGACTTCTTCTTCCCACTGATCTTCATCTTCGATGACCGCTACAAGACCGTGCCGCTGGCCATCAGCGTCTTTGTCGGCCAGTTCCGCACGGATTGGGGCCTGGTGTTCGCCTCGCTTGCGATCTCCATGGCGCCCATCCTGATCATGTACTGTCTGCTCGCCCGCCAGATTCGCGAAGGCGTCGGCACCGGGGGAGGCGTGAAATGATCGAGGACAAGGTCTATGCCGCACGCTCGATCCTGGTCGTCGGAGCGCACGCCTTCGATGCCGAGGTGATTGCCGGTCCGCTGGCGGCGGCGGCAGTGCAAGGTGGCGCCGAAGTCACCTTCCTGCATCTCACCATGGGCGAACAGGGCCATCCAAGCCTCATCCCCGAGCACTATTGCGTCCAGAAGCAGGAGGAGGCCGCAAAGGCCGCAGCCAGGCTCGGCGTTGCCATGCGCAGTCTCGGGCTGCACGACGCCTTCTTGCCTTGCGACGACGAGACGGCGCTCAAGGTGTGCGACGTTGTGCGCGAGTTGAAGCCCGAAATCGTTATCACCCACTGGCATGGCAGCTGGCACAAGGACCATCGCGCCGCCGCCCGGCTGACGCAGACCGGCATCTTCTTTGCGGCATTGCCGACGCTGAAACGCGACCATGCCGCGCACACACCGCAACTGCTGCTGTTCGGCGAGAACTGGGAGGACGACGAGGGCTTTCGTGCCGAGCATCTCGTCGATGTCAGTGACGGCTTCGACGCCTGGAGCGAGGCGCTGCAGGAATACGAACTTGCACGTGGCCTGAGCAGTTTCCCGTATGTCGATTATTACAGCGCACTTTATCGGCTGCGCGGCTGTCTGCGCGGCACGCGCTACGCGCAGGGTTTTGTGGCAGCGTCGCAATCCTGGCATGCCGGCAGCGGGCTGTTCGCGCCGGCTGCCAGTCGGAGCCGCTCTCGATGACACGCGTTCTCGCCATCGATCTTGGCGGCACCAACTTGCGCGCCGCTATCCATTCCGGGGATGTTCGCTGGCTGGAGATGCTCAGCCGCGAGCCCGCACCAGCAAGTCTTGATGCCTTCGTCGCCCGCGTCGGTGCGTTGCGCGCCGAGGCCGGTCCGGTCGACGCCCTTGGCCTGGCGGTGCCGGGGCTTGTCGAAGGCTCGGTCTGCCACTGGGTTCCGAACCTGCCCTATCTCGACGGTATTGATGTCGCGACCTTGTTTCCTCGTCTGCCTGTTGCCATTGGCAATGACGCGCAGATCGCCATGCTTGGCGAGGCGGTCGAAGGTGCAGCAAAAGGCTTGTCCGATGCCATCCTGCTGGCGATCGGCACCGGCATCGGCTCCGCCGTTCTGGCCAATAATCGCATCGTCGCCGGCGCACGTGGCGGCGCCTGCTCATTCGGCTGGGCCTGCGCCGAGATCGAGGATGAAGGCGAGGACCGCAGTGGCTGGCTGGAGCGCTTCGCTTCCGGTCGGGCATTCGATGCCGCGGCGCGCCAGATCGGGCTGGCCAATGGCGGCAGGCTGGTCGAGGCCGCCCGGGCCGGCAAGACGGCCGCATTTGATGCTTTGGAGCTGCCGGCGCGCCGGCTGGGCACTGCCTTGGCGGGTGCGGTCGCGCTGCTCGATCCCCAGGCAGTCCTGATTTCCGGCGGCCTTGCCGATGCGCTGGACGTGGTAGGGCCGCCGCTGCTTGCGGCATTGCGGCGTCAGCTGCCGCCGCATCTGCGCGGCGTCGTTCTGCGGTCCGGCGAATTCGGCTCCCGCGCCGGTCTCGTCGGCGCCTCGCTGGCCGGTCTCGCCGGAGCACAGTGGAGGCAGATAAGATGAGCGAGCCGAGCTTTCAGCAACCGGACCGCAAAAGGCCCGAGCCGCTCTGGTATCAGGTGGAAGAGGCCATCCGCGCCATCGTCAAGAGTGGCGAGTGGGCGACTGGCGACCAGATTCCGGCCGAAGACAGACTGTGCGCCCTGTTCGGCGTGAGCCGGATCACCCTGCGCCACGCGCTGCGCAATCTGGAGGAGCACGGGCTGCTCAGGCGCGAACATGGCCGTGGCACCTTCGTGCGCTCCACCACGCTGGTCGCTGGCACCCGCGAACTCACCAGCTTCACCCAGGAAATGGGCAATATGGGCGTGGTGGCCGGATCCCGCTTGCTCGACTGCAGCCTGACCACCGCCAATGCCGCGGCGGCTGGAGCGTTGGAGATCGAGGAGGGTGATCCGGTGGTGCGCATCCGGCGGCTCAGGCTCGGCAACAACGAGCCGATCGGCATCCAGACGGCGCAGCTCTCGGCCGCGCGCGTGCCCGGCTTTCTCGATGCCGGCCTGCTGCAGGGCTCGCTCTACGAAGCGCTGGAGCGCCATTACGGCATCGTGCCGGTCGCGGCTCGCGAAAACTACCGTGTTGGCGCTGTCGGGGCGGCGGATGCCGAGTTGCTCGATCTGGCTGCGGGGAGTCCCGCTTTCGTGGTCGAGCGCATCACCACCGACGAGCGTGGCCCATTCGAATTCACCGTCTCCGTGATGCGGGGCGACCGCTACGAAATCCGCTCGACGCTGCGTGCCGGTCGCGCCGCGCCAACCGCAAGAAGCTGAGCCATTACTCAAGCCGACCCATAACAGGAGTACTGACGTGTCCGATCTTTACATACCTCGTCTTGCCGCCCTCATCCAACAGGCCTCGAAAGCCAATGCCGAAGCCTTTGGCGAGGCGGCCAGCCGCTTTGCCGACACGCTCGAGAGCGGCGGGTTGGTTCATCTTTACGGCTCGGGCCACTCGGTGTTGCCGGTCCAGGAAGTGTTTCCGCGCTACGGCAGCTATGTCGGCTTCAATCCGCTCACCGACCCGCGTGTCATGTGGCATAACGTGCTCGGCGCCGGCGGCGTGCGCGAACTTCTGTGGCTGGAGCGGACCGAGAAATACGCCGAGAAATTCCTCGACCACCAGCCGCTGAACAAAGGCGATTCGATCATCATCTTTGGCCACAGCGGCCGCAATTCGTCCGGCATCGACACCGCGCTTTATGCGAAAAAACGCGGCATCTTCGTCGTTGCGATAACTAGCAAGAACAATCTCGACAAGCCGGCGACGCACTCTTCCGGCAAACGGCTTGCCGATGCCGCCGACCTTGTCATCGACACCTGCTCGCCGATCGAGGATGCCATCGTGCCGGTCGAGGGCTGGAGCCGGCCGGTCTCCGGTTCGTCGACCGTGCTTGCCATGATCCTGGCGCATGAGCTGATCGCCCGCACCGCCGAGGCGCTTTCGAAACGCGGCATCGAACTGCCGGTTTTTGCCTCGCCGACAATTGCCGGCGTCACACTGCACGACACCGACGTCATCTATGGCGTCTATCGCGAGAGAATGCTCGAGGCGCAGAAGAAGCACCTGCCGACGTTCCAGGCGACCATGCGCGGCGAATGACAACCGGGCAGGGCACGCAAAACGCTAGGACGCAGACTCATCACCGTGTAGCCAGATGCGAGTTGACACGAGTTTCAGGGCGGCAAGATAGTTCTCAGACAGCTTGTCGTATCGGGTTGCGATGCGACGGAACTGCTTGGCCTTGTTGAAGAAGCGTTCGACGAGGTTGCGGGCCTTGCAGAGGAAGGGGCTGAAGCACATCGGGTCCTTGCGGTTGGCCTTGGGCGGGATGTTGGCCCATGCCTTTTGCTCGGTGACGGCATTGCGCAAGGCGTTGGCATCATAGCCCTTGTCGGCGAGCAGCATGGCACCCTCGGGCAAATCCTTGATCAAGTCCGCTGCGTAGGCCCTTACGCCAGATCAGTTTGTGAAAAGTCATTGCCCTTGTAAAGCAGGGCAAGCCGGTGAGCCTTCGCGCAAGCGTAGGCAAAACAATCGCCGAAATTGAGATCGGCTTTGTGCCCGACTGCTTTGCCGTATTTCATGCTGGCTTCGATCGCCCGGTCGCCGATGTCGCCGGATATCATGATTTCCTTGCCGGCGATCTCGATCAAAAAGGCGTCGACGGTATCACGGGCTTGCGCCAGCATGTTGGCCGTGGGCTTGGCGTTCTTTTTGATGGCTTCGGCCGACGCTCGCGCGAGACCCTGGACTGCCTCGAACCGGACGAGCGGGGAGACATACAGCGGCTTGGTCGCGGCCGCGAGCCGCTTTTCCAGTTCTTCCGCGCCACGTTCCTCATTCAGGATGGCAACGATCACCGAGGCATCGACGAACATCAGTCGTCGCTCCACATTTCGTCGGTGAATTTCTTCATATCGAAATCAGGGTTGGCCGGCCCGATCCGCCGCGCCATTTCCTTGACTTTGGCAAGTCTCTCGCGCAGCGGGACGCTGCCGCGGTTGCGCTCGATCTCGTGGCGCAAGGCGGTTCTGACGGCCTCGGTCTTGCTGCGCGCGTTGGTAATGTGCTGCAGCTCGACGGCCATGGCGTCGACGTCGGGATCGCGAATGAAGAGCGGCATTTTGTATATCCTCATGAGTTATATATGTATATCATACCGGAGATATACTCGCCAGCGAATTCGCGAGCGGCGGTTTTGATAAGGATGGGAGGGAGGAATGCAGCTCGCGAAAATCCGTCGGGAGGTTCGGTTCTGGTGCTCAGTCCTTGGAATCGCTCGGCGTCTGAAACACGTCGCTCCGGCCATGTCACTGTCAACGCCCGCATGCCCAAGGCGTATCGACGCTACGTGCGCCGACGCATGCGCATCCCAACATCCGCGGACCGATTGATGTCGATAGACCGCCCACGCGCCCAACGAGGCCAGCGCCAGCTGCATCGATTGCGTCAGGTTCATAACGGCCATAATCCCGGCCCAGCGAACTCTCTCGTTAGGGCAGCTCGGGGTGCTACGGCTGGATGTTCTTGGGAACATCCCGAGCGCATGATCCGGCGGCGAGGATAAACAATCTGAACCACGCGCTGCCTCCACATGATGGCGCCGGCGAACTCAACGAAGCCGTGCTGTTATTCGTGGTGAACTGGATAACGCGGCCTATCTTCTCGCTCGAAAATTCGGCGGCCTCGACAATCATTGCCGGGGTTACCTCGACGGATCCCTTCGCCGTCTATACGCGTCTCATCGGCTGTCGCGCTGATCCGAATTGACAGCCACCCGCAATTAAAGGGCCGTCTGATGACACCTAGGCCTCCCCAGCAGTATTAGTTCACAAAGCAGGTCGGCACCCCTGCGATCCGCTGGATCCGGTCAGCGTGTGCTTCGGGTTAGGGGTGCAAGATCAGGCGGTGCCATTTGCACGGATGGCGGCGAACCAACCACCACGGCAGGGGCGCCAGATTGCTCACCACGTTGGCTCTCTACTTCGCGGCTCATACTTTGGTGAGCAGCCTGCATCTCCGGAACGGTGAAAACCGGCACCTCGCCCTTGAAACCCTGGAGCTCAAAGGCGCCCGCCTGAACGACTGGCATCGATGCTCCCTTCGCAAAGCCGGGACCAAGCACCAGGGGGATGCCCAGCTTCTTGGTCGTCGACTCGAGCCGTGCCGTGCGGTTCACCGGCGAGCCGATCGCGGTGTAATCGAAGCGCCGTTCGGAGCCGAAATTGCCTACCGAGCAAATGCCGGTCTCGATGGCGACGCCGATTGCGATGGAGGGGTGGCCATCCGCGGTGAAGGCGGCGTCTTCACGCTTTACCCGTTCTATCAGGGCTAGCCCCGCTGCGAGCGCGCGCTCGCGATGGTCCGGCTGATCAAGCGGCGCGTTCCAGAAGGCGAGCACCGCGTCGCCCATGAATTTGTCGATGGTGCCGTCGCGCTTAAGGATCTCATCGGTCGCAATGCCGAGGAAGTGGTTGACCACCTTTGCGATTTCCTGGGTATCGAGTTGTTCGCTCATCGTCGTGAAGCCGCGTATGTCGCTGAGCAGGATTGTGATCTCGCGCTTCTCGCCGGACAGGATCGCTTCGGTGTCCGAGCTTGCGAGGCGCTGCACGACGGAAGGCGACAGATACTGGGAGAACTGCCGTGCCAGGGTGGACCGTCGCTGCTCGCTGCGCCTGTAGAGGACATAGCCTTCGAAGCCGGCTACCAGGATCGTCGCAAGCGCCGGCTGCAGGGGGTCATAGAGTGCACCCTGCATGTTGTATTCGAGAGCGCCGAACACGAAGGGCGTGACGGCCAGCAGCGCGAGAGCCAGGGCACCAAGCACGACACGCTCGGCGAGCACTCCGGAAAGCCCGATGAACATGAGGGCAGTGAGGACAAACCAGAGCCGCTCCACCGTGCGCGCGTGCGTTGGCTCTGCCAGGTAGCGCCCGGCAAGCAACTGGCCGATTGCATCGGCGTGGATGTCCGCGCCTGGTCGCGCTGGACGTGTCGGGGTGGGCAGGTACTGCGTCAGTCCCACGGCCGACAGATCGACAATGACAATGGCATCCCGCAGCCGCTGATCACTGTCGCCAGAAAGGATAGTGCTGGCAGATATGCGTGGCGTATCGGTGCTGGTTTCCCAGAGGCGGATGCTCCCCTCCGGGTCGAGCGGCACGATGGCGCCGGCCATCCTGAGTGCATCGAACCCGGCGGCATTCAGGCGGGCTATGTAGCCGTCCTGCCCGGCATAAAGGCGCAGGAGCTCGAGTGCGAAGGACGGCCACAGCTGCACGCCCTGAGCGGTATTGCGAAGCCACAGCAGCGGCACATGGCGCAGTACGCCGTCGGGATCGGGCAAGGTGCGAATGACGCCGAGGCCCGCGGCGGCGTTCGAGAATTGGGCAAGCGAGCCGGTCAGGCCGGTGAAGCCGGGAAGTGTGTGGGGTACTTGCCCGACGATCGACCAGCCGGCCTTGGGCTCTGCTTCTGAAACCGTCGCCTCGTTACCCAGGCTGACGGCAAGCGCCGTTCGGGTTTTCGCCAGCGCCGCTGCCAGGCGCTTGTCTCCGGCGATGCCCTCAGGCGAGGTGTCGGCCTCGGGCAGTACCAGCGCAAGCCCGATGACCGCGGGGCCGGACTTGGTGATGCCATCGACCAGATCAGCCAAGAGGCCACGGTTCCAGGGCCATCGCCCATGTGCCTTGAGGCTGGCGTCGTCTATCGAGACGATCACGACAGGATTGCTCGTCGCCTGGCGCGGAGCGAGAAACTGGTAGAAGTCGTACGTGCGTTCGCGCAGGCGCGACAACGGCCCGTCAAAAGCCAAATGGCAAGCGAGCAGCAGGAGCACGACCGCAAGGCCGGATACTTTGCGCCTGCCAGCTTGCCGCCAATCAGCCCAGCGCCAACCGACCAAGAGGCTCATGTCGTGCGGCCAGGCCTATTCGCAGTAGTAGCAGCAACCCTCACCCTCACACTCGCCCTTATTCACGCCGCCGCCCACGGGTGGCGTTGGGGTGTCGGGGAACTCCATGACCACTCCTGGCAATGCGCCGTCGGTGGAGTCGCAGACTTTGAGCGAGCCGCCGAGTGCCGACGCACAAAGTGCGCTTACGTCCAATCCCGGACCCAGTGCGCCTGGCAGGCCGGTGCCGGCAATCCGGTCGATGCTGTCCAATATCGGGAAGGTGTCGATTCCGCCGTAGCCGGTCAGCAGCTTGCCATCTTCCGATGTGCAGGCGTAGCCCGGGTTTGTGATGACCAGCCGTTTGCCATTGATCGTGCAGGTCATGCGGCCGGCGCGCAGTATGCCGACGGTCTGGCCGGCTGCCACCAGCACTTCGATGATGCCGCCTCTTGCCCCGAGCACCATGTGCGGCGTCGCAACCTGCATGACGCCGCCTTTCGAAACCTGGCCGCCATAAAAACGGGCGAGGCCGCTGTTCATCCCGATGTCGATCTTTCCAGATACCGAGCCCGGATTGTAGACGAATTCATCGATCGTCAGGCTGGTGTTCGGACCAATCTTGGCGCTCGATTCGTCCCGGAACACCAGCATTCCAAGACCAGTGGGATCGCTGCGCAACTGATCGCCGAGTTCGACGCCGGCACCGACGTTCATTGTCCCGCCGTTGTTGCGGACGATGTTGGTCTGGTAGGCCGTCATCGACCCGATCGTTTCAGCGGCGGATGGTGCCGCGAAGGCAAGGCAGGCGACAAAAATGGCGATCTGACGGTACGGGGTCCTCATCGCGGCCTCTTTCAATTGAGCGTCAACGTGTAGCTCATGAGCATTTCGAACGATTTTCGGTCGCGGTTGGCGATGTCGAAGTTGGTTTCGCGATAGGCGAGATCGACGCTGATCTTCTGCGACTCTGTCAGCTGAAAATCGCTTTCCGAGGCAATGCGCCAGAAGTCGCTCTTGATATTTGTGCCGATGCCAACGGACAGATCGGGGGTGTTGCTGTGGCCGGCCGAGAACGCGACCTGGTGCGACCATGCGAAAAGATCCGGTACGGTCATCAACAGGCCGCCATAGCGGATCTCGCCCGTGTAGCTGTGTCCGATTTCGCCAGATCCGGAGGCGAAGTCATTCGACCCGACAAAGCGCAGTCCGAGCGCCTGGCCATTGCGGAAGCGGTAGCTGCCGCCTGCCTCATAGAAAACCCTGCTATCGGCGAAAATGCCTTGCGAGGCGCTTAGATCGATGTAGCCGCCGCCTGCAAAAAGCGTCGTCTCGACCGTCGGGCGCACAAGAAAGCGTCCACTGAGGCCGATGCCGGTTTCTTGGATGTCGCTATCGAAACGATCTGTAACGGTAAACGCCGAAAGTAACAGGCGCAGCGAATCGATCCCACTATTGGGCAGCCCCTTGTCCCAGGTGATAGCGGCGTTGCCGTGGACGAAAGTCTCCTTGCTACCCGGAACCGACAGGTCTTCCGTGAAAAAGCGCTGTGTCGCAGTCAACGACCCCGAAAGGACGAGGGCGTCGGCACTTGGCGTGCCGAGGTCCCATCGCACAAAGCCTTCCGCCCGCCCATAGGGCGAGACGAAGCTGTCGTCGTCCTGCGCCCCACCCGGCTCAAAATCGGTGAATGCGCTGAACACGCCGCCGGTCAGGGCGAGTTCCCAGGTGACGCCACGCAACGCGCGCTCGATGCGGGCAAGCAGGCGAGCAGCTTCCTGCTGCTCAGCCGCGGACAGCCCCCCAACCTCGATGCCGTACTGCACCTGCCGTCGGGCCAATTCGTAGGAGCCGACATGATAGTACAACCGGCTGGCCGCCAGCCGGGCGCGCGCATCGCGGGGATATTTGATCAGATACTGCTCGATCGAGGAGATCGCCTGATCGTATTGTCCCGCGTTGACGGCAACCGTGACGAACTGGGCGAGCGTTCCGTTGTCGGCCGGACTGGCGATGCGGGCTGAAAAAGCATCGTCATAGGCCGAAAAAAGACCCTGCGCGCCGGCCGGCAATACGCCGCTACAAAGCAGCGCCGCGGCGCAGCCGACGATTGTTCGAAACGAAGATTGCATGCCGAGAACCACCCCAAACCCGACCAGTGCGAAGGACTTAGCACGATCACAAGAAAAAAGGCGACTGAACTTTGGCGAAATCGTCCGAGTTTTCAACAGCTGTTGCAGCCGCGCAACAAACTATCGGGTCCATTCGTATTTCGGCTGCGCTGGTTGCAAAAACATCTTCTCGGCGTTGCTGTATTGATCGAAATATTCGGTCGCGATACAAACTAACAAAACTCATCACGCGATAGCGAACCTGGCTTGCTTCAAGATCAATATAGTTCGCGTGATTCTGCACGTATTTGGTCGCGGCCTGATCCATCAATGTCACATATGGCTCATCCGAAGGTCTTCCGTCGCATTGCGGAGGCGATCGGAGAGCTGGCGGGCAATGCTTCTCAACACGGCTTGCGCGATATGCGGCTTGGCCTTTGATATCTTGTTGGCGGCCGACGAGGTCAGCTCATAGGCAACAACGTCCTCGTCCGCGATCACGTCGGTCGAGCGCGGTCGCTCGGTCAGGAACCCCATTTCCCCCACAGTGCATCCAGCCCCGATGCTCGCCAGCCGGCGCCGTCCGCCAGGCGCATCCACCCAGACACTGATACAGCCGCGCGTCAGCATCCACAGTCGGTCGGCCTGATCGCCAGCGCGGCACAGCACTGTGCCTCGGGGGAACTCGACGCGGTCGAGATAACTCATCAGCACTTTCAGATCTTCTGGTGCCATGGTCATGCCGAAATCGGTGCGCCCAAGCGGCACCTCTATCACCGAGCGGGCAGAACTGTCCGTGCGCTCAACAATTTCCTCTTCGAAGCGCTCCAGCGCCGCCTCGAGATCGGGGTAGATGTTGGGCTTATCGCTTTGTGACGTAAACTCCTCCAGGGCCTCGGCGTCCCTGAGATCACTGAAGAACAATCGCTGACCGCGCCGGGCGCAGCGAGCGGAGATCTGCTGCAACGTCAACGCGCCGGAGGCGTCGACGTCGCTGACGGCGCGGAAATCGAGAATGATCACCCGCACTACGCTGGGCAGCCGGTCAATTTCCTCCGCGAGCTCATCGGCATTGCCAAAAAACAGCACGCCCTGCAGCTCGAGGACTGCCAGCTCCCGCTCGTGAATCGCCAGCAATTCGGTCTGAGCAGTGGAGCGGATGCGCCTGGAGCGCGTCTTGCCGACGATCTCCTTGCGCCGCACCACAGGCCGGTTCATTTCGATCATGAAGACGATGCAGGCCAGCGCCACGCCGACCACGGCGCCGACAACGGGTTGGCCAAGGACTGTAGCGAGCGCCACAGCGGCGACCACGGCCATATTACGCCGTGCCTGGGTTCGGCCCGCCGCGCTGTTGCCGAGAAGCGCTTGCCGCGCGGTCCGCAGCGCCCAACGGTCGATGGTATTGATGCCGACGAAGACCAGAATGGCGGACAGCACAACCAGCGGCATTGAGAAGATCAGATCCGGGAACGAAAGGATGGCAGCCAGCAGCACCGCCCGGCTCGCAAGCGTCGACGTGCGCATGCGCCCGCCGGCACGGTAGTTGGCAACGGTCAGCGTGGCCGACGTGGATACGAACAGCCCGCCCATAAGGGGAGAGGCAAGATTGGCGATTCCCAGCCCGACGAGGGCGCGGTCCTGGCCGACCTGAACGTCGGCCAGATTGCGCGCAGTGCGCAGGGTAAAGACGGTGTCGAGAGTTCCCACGATCGCCAGGGTCAACGAGCCGGCAATCAGGGTCCACCAGATATGTTTCAGCCCCAGCCGGAGCGTTGAGGCAGCCTCGATCATGCTTACCGGTGCCCAGCCCTCTATATCGATCGAGCCGATAACGGGGCCGAGCTCAAGGTCGGGCGCCCACAGGAGGGCTGCGTGGTAGATCACGTAGCCGATGATCAGGCCGGCAAGCAGCGCCGGAATCTTGGGCGCAAGCCGCGTGATCATCGCCATGGCCCCGATCAGCGCAAGACCGAAGGGTAGTCTTGTGATCGTCGCCAGGCTGAAATCCGCCGCCACGATGCCGCTCCAGGAGGAGACCGCGAGAAGCATCGGCGTCTGGCTCTTGATGACCAGGATGCCGACGCCCGAGACGAACCCGGCGACAACCGGATGGGGGGCAAGCTTGACGATCCGGGCGAGACCGGTTGCGCCGATGAGGATCATCCACAGGCCGGTCAACATCACGCAACCGACGAAGGCAAGCAGCGCTTGGGTTGTGTTGCCGTCGAGAGCGACGAGCAGGGATCCCAGCAGGCTGGCCTGGATCAGCGAGTTGCTGGGCATGGTCGTCACGAAGAACGACCGTTGAAATGCGGACGCGACAACGCCGCCGACAATAGCAGCGATGACGCCGGCAAGCGCGCCTTCCGCCACCCGATCGGCACCGAGCGGCGATAGCGCAAGGACGCCGGAGGAGACGCACATCGGCAGCGCTACGCCTGCGGTCGTCACACCCGCGGTGAGTTCCTGGGCCAGAAAGCCCATCCGTGCGCTTAAACGACGCGCAAAGTCCGTCTGTACCGCAACCTGCTCAGTCACGGCGGTTCAAAGCCCCAAAAATCCCACGGTGGTGATCCCGCCGACCGCGTCCTTTTGTAGGACGCGCATCGGCGGACGCGCCAAAACTACAGCACGAGCATGGTGGCGAGCCCCAGCATCAGGCCCATGCCTACGATATCGGTGACGGTGGTAAGAAAGATCGCTGAAGCTACGGCCGGATCGGCGCCGACCCGCCGCAGGCCCAATGGGATCAGCACGCCGGAGATTCCGGACATGAGGCATGATCCGGACATGGCGAGCAGGATGACAAGTGCCAGCATGGGCGCCTGGGCTGCCGACTCCGGTTGGCGCGAGGCGTAGAACCACATGGCCGCAGCCGCCACAAGACCGACGAGCACGCCGTTGGCGATCCCGAGCGCGCCCTCCCTCATCACCAGGTGCAGTTTCGGTCGCTTATCCACATCGCCCAGGGCAAGGCCACGCAGCGTCATAGCCAGTGCCTGGCAGCCGGTGTTTCCGCTCTGCCCCGCCAAGACCGGGAGGAATGCCGCCAGGGCGACGATCTTCTCGATTGTGCCTGTGAATGAACTGACCACGAAAGCAGCCATGAACGCCGTCAGCAGGTTGAGCTGTAGCCAAGGATGACGCTTCAGGAAGGCTGAAAACAGCGGCGTAAAAGAACGCTCCTCCTTCTGGACACCCACCATCTGGCCCGACTGGGCAGAAATCTCGATGATTTGCTGCTCGAACAAGCGCCAGCCGCGGACCTGCCCCAGCAGCCGGTCCTCCGCGTCCACCACGGGATACACCGGATAGTGGCGGCGTACCGCAGCTTTGCAGGCGCCGCTCAAGGACAGATCGACGGGGAGGGCGAACGGTTTTGGCAGCATGATCTGATCTACCGTGGTGTCCGCTTCGCTCAGCATCAGATCGCGCAGGACCACGAGGCCAACCAGTTTATCGCCATCGTCCGTGACGTAGAGATAAGTGAGCTCGGTCGGCACCTCTGCGCGTCTGACGGCCTCCACTGCGGCGGCTACCGTGGTCCCGACAGGAACGCTGGCGGGAATCGGGTCCATCAGCTCAACGAGCGACTCGGGGATCGCGAGGCCCTTGCCATCGCCATGAGGCTTGATAGGCCGCATATGCGGTGGCAAATGCTCCGCCACCTTACGGGCGTGCCCGTCCGGCAACAACTTTAGTGTGTCCCGGATAAACTCGGGAGACTCTCGGGCCAGCAATTCCGCCGCGTCATCAGGTGCTCGAGCACGCAGCGTGCGCACCAGCTTCTCAACGTCGCTCTCTTTCTTCATCTGTTCCCCAATTGCTAGTGTCCTGCCTCTGACGGTATGACACGAATCTGATCGCTCTGCCCTGGCGCTGTGTCCAAGCACCTCGATCCGGGAATGTTCGCCTCTCGGGCACCGATCGGACCGAACCCAGACAGATCGGAGCCGTTGCGGGGTGCATACAGGCGGCCTGTAACGTCTACGTGTCGCCGAGAATTCAACGTGTTGCGAACTTCACCGATCTTTTCCTTGGCTTTGCGAGCACGCCCCACCATGAAACTTAAACCCGGAAACCCCCGCAGAGGGGGCCTCCGGCGGTCGAATTGATTTGCCTCATGCGGCGCATCTTGCCAGTTCCACCAGCTCTGGGGCCGACGAATTCGCCAGGATGACAAGGTTGAAACCGTATAGTTTAGCCTGGGGAAAAAGGCATTCTCTGCATGAAGTCTAGCAGGACACGAGAGGTGCTCTTGAGAGCTTGCACGATCGGGGGCGGGCAGTCTACTTTGTGAGGATCGAGGTCGTTTTTGGTCCGATCCGAGTTAATGTAGGCCCACTGACTATGCCGGTAGACCGCTCGATCGCACCTGGGGAGCGAACGAAGACCCGTTTCGAGAGTGGCGTTGGTTCGCGAAAACGCGAAGCCCTGTTCGAGCTCGCCGAATTCTGCAAACCCCATGGTGTCCTTCCTGGCGAACTCCTCGAGCTTATCGCGCAGCATTTGAACGCGGCCGAGCTTGACGATCTCGCCATCAAGCAACGACACGACCTCGGTGTATGTCCATGCCGATAATACGCACGGTTCCCTCCAATGTTGGTCACGAACAGGGAGCCCAGCGGGCAACACGACAAATACGGATCCGCGCTCGCAGCGCATCCGGGCGAGTCGTAGGGGCGGCCAGATAATGTGCGCGAACTCGCAGTTCATCTGCATACGACGGCCTGCCCGCACTTGCGTGCCCCCGGTGCCCCGTGGCCCGGATGCGCCAAGCTTAACGAAACCTGACGACCGAACAAACGATGGCACCGAGAACAACATGCCGGATAATGGCTTCATCGAGAGCTTCAACGGCCGACTGCGTGATGAACTGCTCAACGAGACGCTGTTTACCTCGCTGGCTCAGGCGCGTCATGGAAATCGGACCCCGCTATCGCCGTAAGCAGCCCGATTGCCTGGCCCGGGCCAAAAACCTCCTCGCCCTGAACAATCGTGCTGAACGCGGCGCGGCGGAGTAAGTCGGGAATGGGCCGCCGCGGTCCTGCGCCTGTACGGTCAGAGCTGCCGAACTCGTGGCAGCGAGCGGTTTCTCACTCGCCAAATTGGCTTTGGAGCGACATGTGATTGGCCGGCCTTGGTGGCGCAGCGCGGCAGCGGCCGGAAGCCTGCCAGTAGCCTACCCATTGGCTAGTAAGCCTCGGCTGATTGTGTTCTTTGCGCTCACATGCCGACTCGGAGTTCAGGTTCGCGAGGCGCTCCTGCATGTCCTACACGATAGAGGCATCCCTGTCCCACTATATTCGTGAGATCAGTCGGTTGCGAGAGATTCGCGGTTGGTTCAAGTGTGCCGGGCTGCCGCACTGATTCATTTGTCGTCAGATCGGCGGCCGAGCCGGAGGCCAGGCCCGCCGCCATTCTCTGGGATGAACTGGATGCCAGCGGCCTCGAGGGCACCGCGTATTGCATCAAGGTTGTTTCGATGTGGAATGCGCGCCCCACGTTCGAAATCAACGACGGTTGCTCTGGAAACGCCGGCCGCCGTTGCAAGTTCGCTCTGGCTCCAATCCAGCATTGCCCTGGCTCCCCTGCATTGTTCCACGGAAATTAAGCTCATCGGGTGAAGTCAGTCTTTTTGGTTGACTTTCGCCTGAGAAATCAGGCTAAATGGGAGACGCTAGGCAAATGTATACGTTAAGACGGCTGAGCAGGTGTTGCTGCACCTGCCCAGCCTGACCACAACCCAAGCTGATAGGAGCTCGGATCATGGCTGATTCCGACAATACCACGACTCTGCCTTCCGTCACCCGCAGGCGAGTGCTTGCGGGAACGGTTGTGGCTACCACCGCGTGGACGCTCGAAGCTAGCGCCCCTGCAGGTGGAGCCGGAAGTATGAATCTGCGTCCTGATCCTGCCCTGGGGCTTTGGCGGGAATGGCAGAAGACCCACAAAGAGCTCAAGCGGCTTTGCCGGAAGCAGCAACGCCTGGAGACAAGACTTGTCGAGAGCATCGGCTTTCCTTTTGTGACCGTCCGCCTGTCTGCAGGCGAGGAAGTGAAGGTCCGTTCGCTCGGGGCACTCGACGACGTGCTCGGCAACGGGCCAGACACAGCAGGTCTCCGCGAAAAGGCCGAAACTGATTTCGCACTGCATCAAGCACGGTGGGACGCGGCTGCCGACGAGACCGGTTACACCGCCGCGCTCGCGGCCGAGCGCGAGGCTGGCGACCAGACGAGGGATTTTCTCGAAGCATTTGCAACCACCCCTGCTACGACGCTCGCCGGTGTGGCGGGCAAGCTCGATGCCGTGTTGCGGGAAGGTGAAGCCTGGGAGGAGTGTTCCGAGTTCCCCTGGCCGCAAATCCGCTCAGCGCTCTGTGATCTGGTGCGCATCACTGAAGGATTTGATGCTGACCGGGTGCCGCGCCCACGTATGCGGCATGACCAGGCTGAACCTCACCGCCAATCCCGATAACCGGCGAGTCAAGATTGGGTTGAACTTCTCGGAGCTGTCCATCGCGATCTCGTGGCCTATGCTGAATTGCTCGGCCGCGAAACCGGAGGGATAATGGCCGATCCAGCAAAGCCGATATCGCCGATGCTGTTCTGGTTCATGACAGCAAAAAGAAAGCTTGCGAGAGCCCGTCGAAGGCTGGGGTTACTATTCGATCCATTCCGGTCGAACGGCGGTCACGACGGATACTGATCACGCAGGGACGCGATGAAGACCGGCAAGGCAGGATTGGCATTATCCCCGCGCCAGCGAGCAAAATTGGATATTTGGACCGGCTTAACCCGATCCGCAACTTCCGGCAGACGGCCCTTCAGGAAGGTTGTTGACATCGCCATCATGGATCAGAGCGACACCAAGGGCATTCCCGACAAGGCGCAGAAGGACGCCCGCACTGACGTGATGTTCGACGATAGTGGGAAGCGGCACGTCGCAGCCAACAGCGTCGCCGAGCAGGAATGCTTCGCCCCTGCGCACCAGTAACGTTTCTTGGCCTAGGTCCGCCCACCCGATCACGGAATTGCTTGCGAGAGGATGATTTGAAGCAAGGACGACGGCTAGGGCGTCGTTCCACAATCTCAACTCAAATGCGCCGCCAGTAGATCGGAAGGAGAAAGTGACGGTGATGTCGACCTCTGCACTGCCCAAGCCAACCCCGAATTCAGGGTAAGACCCTTCGGTCAAGCTCACGTTCACATTTGGATGACATTGCCCGAACTCGATGATCGCATCCACCGCTCGCCCGGCAAGGATGAGCCCGTGGAGCCGATGGAAGTCTTTGTTGTTCGTCTTTGAAGCCGGTCCTAGCCAGCGTGAGAGTATTGTCCAGTCCAAGCAGCAGCAAGCGTGGACGACCTAGAAAACGTCGCCGGCCGGGTTTGGTCAACGTCGCGCGCATGGCGACGAAATATGCTCGTTCCCGTGGCGTATTCGAGATCGCGTATGCGCCGGCTGAGCGCTGTGTGATCGATCCCAGCGCGCCGCACTGCTCTCAGAAAGCTGCCCTCTTCCGCGACCACGATCGCATAATTGAGGTCGCGAGTTGAATGGAGCTCCGCATCTCCGCTTGACGTCTGGGTAGACAAATCGCAGACGTTTTGAGCGCTCTTGGGGCCGCAGGCAATCACAAAATCTCGGCATTGACACTGAAGAGACAATCCGTGCCGCTTTGCAACGGGTACAAGGGCGTCAGATGGTCAGATGGCTCGCAGCTTCTCGCGATGACAGGAACGAGCTCGGAGTGCTCATCGGAGGAGACGAACCCGACTGTCTTTGGTTTTAGCCTGTCCTGAAGACAACCTTTATCCTTAAGTAGCTCTCATGTTTAGCCAGCGCGGCTCGCTCGGCTTTTCGCTCACCTTATGGAATGGCACCCAGCTAGATTAAGAGATCAAGATTAGCTCGGTGGGGTGGCCCTTGGCTAAAGCTGGCACCCGCTTTGGAAAAATCCGGTGCTTGAACAAAGACGGAACGGCGGACCGGCTCGAGCAGAAGGTCCGCCGTTCCGGGTCGTTCAGATCACAAGAAACGAACCTGCCGCAAGCGACAGACCTGGAGAGAGCGTGGCGAACTGTATTTGAGCTGCGCCACCGATCCCGTCGCTGTCGAAAGAGAGTGCTCCGGTTGAGTTGTTGTAGATGATATGATCGGAGCTATCATGTGCGGCCGCACCCGCAAAGAAAGCATCGGATGAAAGGCCTCCCAGCTTAAGTCCGGCAAAAACCGCGTCGTCGAGCTGGATCTTGTCCTGGAGCTTGTTGAAGTCGGTGATCCTGTCGATATTACCGGCTCCAAGAGCGCTGTTGAACACGAAGG
>NZ_JAMYLM010000028.1:0-55589 GCF_040317995.1 Mesorhizobium sp. M1334 | reverse complement strand
GGCTTTGCGCGCCCCCCCCCCCCCCCCCCCCCCCCCCCCCGCCCACCAAAAAAAAACCCCCCCCAACCACCACCCCCCCCCCCCCCCCCCATCCCCCCCCCCCCCCCCCCCCCCCCGCAACCGTCAGATCACCAGGCCTTTGGTCAGTTCAAGCGCCTGGCGTTCGAACAGCCGGCGGTAGATGCCGCCTTGCAGCCGGATCAGCTGGTCATGCGAGCCCTCTTCGACGATGCGGCCGCGATCGAACACCAAAAGCCTGTCCAGCGCCCGCACCGTCGACAGCCGGTGGGCAATTACCAGCGTCGTGCGGCCGACCATCAAGCGCTCCATCGCCTGCTGGATCAGCACCTCCGATTCCGAATCGAGGCTCGACGTTGCCTCATCCAGGATGAGAATGCGCGAATCGGCAAGGAAGGCGCGTGCGATTGCAACACGCTGACGCTCGCCGCCCGACAGCTTTACGCCGCGCTCGCCGACCAGCGTGCCATAGCCTTTCGGCAAATTGGCGATGAAGTCATGCGCGCTGGCCAACCGCGCCGCCTGCTCGATCTCGGCCTGCGTGGCGGCCGGCCGGGCATAGGCGATGTTTTCGGCCAGCGACCGGTGAAACAGGATCGGCTCCTGCTGGACGATTGCGATCTGTGCGCGCAGCGACGCCTGCGCCACCTTGGCAATATCCTGGCCGTCGATCAGGATATTGCCCGCAGTCACGTCGTAGAGGCGCTGGATCAGCTTGACGAATGTCGTCTTGCCGGAGCCCGAATGGCCAACCAACCCAACCCGTTCGCCCGGCGCGATATCCACCGAAAAGTCGCGATAGAGCGGCAGGCGGTGGCTGCCATAATGGAACGTTACATTGTCGAAGGTGATACGGCCATCGGTGATCCGGATCGGTTTGGCTCCGGGCCGATCCTCGATGCCGAGTGGTTCGGACTGGAAGTCGACCAGTTCCTCCATGTCGTTGATCGAGCGCTGCAGATTGCGGATATGCGTGCCGATGTCGCGCAGATAGCCTTGCAGCACGAAGAATGAGGTCAGCACGAAGGCGACATCGCCGGCGCTCGCCTGCCCCCACGACCACAAAAGCAGGGAGAAGCCGATGACAGCTGCCCTCAAAAGCAGCAGCATCGTTCCTTGCGTGGTGCCGTTGACGGTGCCGCGCATCCAGGTGCGGCGCGTGCGACCGCGCCATTTGGCGACGACCTCGGCAAGCCGCGTCTCCTCGCGTTCCTCGGCGCCAAAACCCTTGACCACGGCGTTGCAGCTCACCGCATCGGCCAGCGAGCCGCCAAGCCGTGTATCCCACGCATTGGCAAGCCTTGCCGCAGGCGCGACATAGCCAAGCGACAGCATCGTCGTCACCGCGATGAACAGAACCGAACCGGTGGCGACGACAGCACCCATCAGCGGCCAGAACCAGCCAAGCAGCAGCGTCGAGCCGACGAGCATGACGACCGATGGCAGCAGCGCGATCAGGATCGTGTCGTTGAGCAGGTCGAGCGCCCACATGCCGCGCGTTATCTTGCGCACCGTCGATCCGGCGAAGCTGTTGGCGTGCCAATTGGTGGAGAAGCGCTGTACGCGGTGGAAGGCGTCGGCGGCGATATCCGCCATCATCTTCAACGTCAGCTCGACAATGGCCATGAAGGCGAGATTGCGCAGCACGACACCGGTGAGCGCCAGGGCAACCAGCATCGAAAAGGCCGCCATCGCCGCGTTCCACGCAACATCGTCGGCCGCAGCACTGCTGGCGACGGCATCCACCAGCCGGCCGGAATAGAGCGGCGTCAGCACGTCGGCCAAGGTCGACAGCAGGAACGTGCCCATAATGCCGGCAAGCCGCCACGGCTGACGCCGCCAATGGCTGAGCGTGAAGCCAAGAACGCTGCGAAAGGCGCCCGCGCGCAAATCTATTCGAAAACGAGCCATGATGTCATTCGGGCACAAACGAGCCCGATCCCACGAAAGTAGAAATTGAAAAACCGCGTTGGCGCCGTTTGGCGCCCGGAGATGCGGAGGTTTGGCGTATTTGGCGGCCCTGTAGAGGGCGGCGACCGGCAGCGGCAAAATACCTGCCTTGGGTTCAGCCTTGCCGCGAGGCTATGTCGCGGCGCACTGACCAAGACCTAGGCTTCGCGGCCTCGCATAACGATCTCAAATCCTGGCATTCGGTTCCTCCTGAAGGGGAATCGCGGAGAGGCGTTTATAGAGACGCCTCAACGCCGCGCCAAGTCAGTAGATAGCCCAAAGCGCATCTGGTCCAAGCAGTGAGACGATTTTGCAACAACGGCCGGTTGTACGCCGCGTCTGTTCAAATTGCCGGCATACGGTCGAGGCGCATATAGCGGCCGTCGGTGGAAGGCCTGAAGCCGAGCTTCTCGTAAACCGCATGGGCGTCGTTGGTCGACAGGCTCCAATGCGTGACAGTCTTGCAATCGGGATGATCGATAAGCGCCTGGACAAGCCGGGTTCCGATGCCTTGCCCGCGATACCCGGGCCAGACAATGATGTCGGCGAGATAGGCAAATACCGTACGGTCGGTGATCGCCCGACCAAAGCCGACCTGATTGCCGCCGACATAGGCGCCGACGCACAGTGAATTGGCAAAGGCGCGGCGGTGCAGTTCATCGCTGCGGCCGCTGCCCCAATAGCTCTCCTTCAAGATGTCGGACGTCGCCCGGAAGTCGATCTGCGACATGTCAAAGCTGATCTCAAAGTTGGCCATGGCTAAACCGTTATGCAGCCAATCGCCTACCCGCCATCCCTGAACCGGTTGGTAATGGGATAGCGGCGGTCGCGGCCAAAATTCTTCCTGGTGATCTTCACGCCGGGCGCCGCCTGCCGGCGCTTGTATTCGGCGACATAAAGCAGGTGCTCGACGCGCGTCACCGTCGCCCGGTCATGGCCGCGTGCAACGATCTCGTCGACGCCCATCTCGTTCTCGACCAGGCACTCCAATATGTCATCGAGCACCGGATAGGGCGGCAGCGAATCCTGGTCGGTCTGGTTCTCTCGCAGTTCCGCCGAGGGCGCCTTGTCGATGATATTATTCGGGATCACCTCGCCGGACGGGCCTAGCGCGCCCGGCGGCACATGCGCGTTGCGCCAGCGCGATAACGCATAGACCTGCATCTTGTAGAGGTCCTTTATCGGGTTGAAGCCGCCATTCATGTCGCCATAGAGCGTGGCGTAGCCGACCGACATCTCGCTCTTGTTGCCGGTAGTGACCACCATCGAGCCGAACTTGTTGGAAATCGCCATCAGGATGGTGCCACGGGCCCGGCTCTGCAGGTTTTCCTCGGTGATGCCTTCCTTGGTGCCCTCGAAAAGCTGCGTCAGTGTGTGCAGGAAGCCCTCGACCGGCTCGAAGATCGGCACGATATCGTAGCGGCAGCCGAGCGCGCGGGCGCAGTCCTCGGCGTCCTTGAGCGAGTCCTTCGAAGTGTAGCGGTAAGGCATCATCACGGCGCGCAGCCGCTCCTCGCCCAGCGCATCGACGGCAAGTGCCGCGCAGATCGCCGAATCGATGCCGCCGGAAAGGCCAAGCACGACATTCTTGAAGCCGTTCTTGTTGACGTAGTCGCGCAAGCCCAACATGCAGGCGCGATAGTCGGCCTCCTCCTTTTCAGGGATTTTCGACATCGGTCCGTCAGAGCAGCCCCAGATGTCATTCTTTCGCTTCCAGGTGGTGACGTTGACCGTCTCCTCGAACTGGCTCATCTGGAAGGCCAGCGTCTTGTCAGAACCGATGGCAAACGATGCGCCGTCGAAGACCAGTTCGTCCTGGCCGCCAAGCTGGTTGGCATAGATGATCGGCAGTCCGCATTCGATGACCTGGCGGATGACGATCTGGTGGCGGACATCGACCTTGCCGCGATAGTAGGGCGAGCCGTTCGGCACCAGCAGGATTTCGGCGCCGCTTTCGGCCAGCGTCTCGCAGACGGCAACTTCGCCCCAGATGTCTTCGCAGATCGGCACTCCCACGCGCACGCCGCGGAAATTGACCGGCCCCTGGATCTCGGGGCCGGCCTGGAAGACGCGCTTCTCGTCGAACTCACCATAATTCGGCAGATCGAGCTTGTAGCGTTCGGCAAGGATTTTGCCGCCATCAGCAAAGATGATCGAATTGTGCGTGCCGGTCTTGCGCTTCAACGGCGTGCCGATGATGAAGCCCGGGCCGCCGTCGGCGGTATCGCCGGCGAAATCCTCCGCCGCCCGCTCGCACGCCTTCAGGAATGCCGGCTTCAGCACCAGATCCTCAGGCGGATAGCCGGCAAGGAAAAGCTCGGTGAACAGCACGAGGTCGGCGCCTTGGCGGGCGGCATCCGCCCTCGCCTCGCGCGCCTTGGCGAGATTGCCGGCGACGTCGCCGACCGTCGGATTGAGCTGGGCGACGGCGATGCGCAATATGTCTGGAGCGGTCCTGTCTGTCATGCCCGTGGGTTTAGCGCGGCAAAATTCGTCGGGCAATGGCGTTCGTTTGGACCAAACAATCGATCCTATTCGCCCATATATTCGCGCAAGGCTTCCGGCGGATGGTTCTCGCCGATCGACATTGCCAGAATGCGTGAAATGTGTCGGTGCGGCAGCCCGGTTTCCGCCGCCCAGGCGTTGATCTGCGCCTGGATCCTGCCCAAATCCCTCTTCGACGTCGGGCTCTCCGCAATGTCGAATCCGGCATCGCGCAGTGCGGCCGCCATATCGGCCGAGACAACAAAAGCGTCCCACTCCAGCCAGCGCAGAAAATACTGACCGGTATTGCCGCCGAGCCGGCTGCCGTGCTTGCCGAGATAGGCCATCAACCCGACCTGGTCATCCGCCGGCCAATCGGCCAGGAACTTGCCGAAGCTGCCGTGCTCCTTCGACACACGCTCGACGAAGGCCGCGTTGTCGCGTACGGATTTGATCTTCTGCGGATTGCGCACGATGCGCTTGTCGGCGGTGAGATCGTGCCAGAAATCGTCAGGCTGGAACAGCAGCCGCTTCGGCTCGAAGCCAAGAAATGCTTCCTCGAAACCCGGCCATTTCTGCTCGATGACGCGCCAGACGAAGCCGGCGGCAAAGACCCGCTCAGCCATGGTCGACAGGATCCGGTCATCCGCAATCTTTGCCACCGCGGCATTGTCAGGCATTGGACCCAGCAGCGACGTAAGGGCTGCCTCACCGCCTTTGCGTTTTGCTGCACGGGCGCGAATTTTCTGAAAATCCACCATTGTTTCCTGATCCCATCGCGTCAATCTACCACTTCCCGTATGAACCGGCAGCTTCTACCTCATCGCTGACGACGGAGGCGACGATGAACAAAACGATCGAGGACCTGGCAAGCCGCTGGCTGAAGCGAAAGCCGGACGGCCTCAGCGCGCTCGAAAGCCGGGTACTGCAATCTACGCTCGAGCGCACCACGATCTCCAAGGACACCAACAAGGCCGTCGCCTTTCACCAGACGTTTGGAGATCGCCTGGCCGACACCATCGCCCGGATCGGCGGCTCGTGGTCCTTCATCCTGGCATTCATTGGCTTCCTGATCCTGTGGACGGCAGGCAATGTCTGGCTCTTGTCGAGCGCGGCCTTCGATCCCTATCCATTCATCTTCCTCAATCTCGTGCTTTCCATGGTTGCCGCCCTGCAGGCGCCAGTGATCATGATGGCGCAGAACCGCCAGACCGAGCGCGATCGAATCGACGCCGCCCACGACTATAGGTTAATCTCAAGGCCGAGATCGAGATCATGGCGTTACACGAAAAGCTCGACGAACTGCGCCACAGCCAGATCATCGGCATGCGAGACGAGATCGCCCGGCTGGCCGAGCAGGTGAAGCGCATCGACCACATTCTGTCGAAGCAGCGAACGTCTTCATGACGGAAGCCATCCATCGTCTCATTGAGCAATATGGGTTGGTCGCGGTTTTCCTGGGCTGCGTGGCCGAGGGCGAAAGCGCCGCCATCCTTGGCGGTTTCTTCGCGCATCAGCATGTTTTCGTCCTGTGGCAGGCTTTCCTCGCGGCAGCGCTTGGCGCCTTCGGTGGCGACACGTTCTTCTTCATCTTGGGGCGGAGCTTCGCCGACCATAAATTCGTGATCAGGCTCCGTGCCCGGCCGGGCTTCAGCCACGCCTATCGTCTCGTCACCTCTCATCCCAACATCTTCGTGCTGTCGAACCGCTACATCTATGGCCTGCGCCTGGTCGGTGGTATCGCGGCGGGGCTGTCCGGCATCGCCGCGGCGCGTTTCGCCATCCTCAACGCCATCTCATCGGTGGTCTGGGCGGCGCTGTTCTGCACGGTCGGTTATGTGTTCGGGCTGGGTGCCGAGCGCATCGTCGGCCAGGCGCTAGCCCGCCACGAGCGGCTGCTGATCGCTCTGGCAATCGGCCTCGTTGTGGCTATCCTCGGCTGGCTGGCGTCGCACTTCCTCGCCAAGAAGGAGCTTCGCAAGGGAAGCTGATCGTCAATCTATGCCGAGCGCACGGTCGCCCTTTTCCAGGATCAGCGGGATGATCAGGTCTTCCTCGTCGGCAAGATGCCTGGTCAGCATGGCGATCAGCCGGCTGTTCTCGTCGGGATAGGTGTCGGCGGCGAAGCGCTGCTTGACCTCGCTCTCCTGAAGCGTGCGGATGAAGGCATTTGCCGCCTCGGCATTGCGCTCCAGTCCCTTATGGATTGTGTGGTGATCGGCATCGAGAATCTCGAAGCCGCGCTTCAGACGGGTCTCGGCCCTGGCGAAGACCGGGAAATAATGATGGTCCTCGACATTGTGATGGCCGTCGAGATTGCCGAGGAAATGGTTGAGGCGCGGCGCGAACCAACGGGCGAATTCCGGCGCGTTCAGCCTACCTTCTCGATAATCGCCGATACCATTGGTGAGCATGCCGCCAAGCTCGCGGAACATATCGTGCCGCTGCAGCCACATATTGGCCACGCCGTGGATGTTGGCATGCGCCTGCCAGATCTCGCGCGGATATTTTTCGGCCAGCCAGCGCAGATCGTCCGGCAGGCCCTCACGTTCGAGCAGCAGAAATCCGGCGGTATCGGTCATGTCGGTTCCCTCAGACCATGATCCCGAAAAGTGGTACCGGTTTTTCGGAAGAGATCGTGGTCAAAACGAGAAATGCAGTGACGGCATGTAGTGTCTGAAACGTCAGATCGGCACCCCGAGGATCCGCTCGACGATGGCGACGCCCCAGACGCCTGCAGCGATTACCACCGAAATAAGCACCGCCAGCGAACCGCAATCCTTGGCCAGTTGGATATCGATGTTGAATTCACGGCTGAACGCGTCGCATGCCGCCTCGATGCCGGTATTCAGCACCTCGATCATGATCATGAGCAGCACCGCGCCGATCAGCAGCGCATAGCCGCGCCACGATTCCGAAAGGAACCAGCCGAGCGGCAAGGCAAGCACAAGCAGCGTCAGCTCCAGCTGGAAGGCCTCCTCGCTGGCGGCCAGTTTGCGAAACGCCCGCACCGAGTTGTAAAAAGCGTCGATCAGCCGCTGCATGCCAAAACCCTTCGGAATCACCGGCAGGGGATTAGCGCAATGGCTGGACCAAGGGAATAAGGCGACCTCTTCAAAAATCAGTCGCCTGCCACCTTGATCGACGGCGTTGACTTCTCGAACTGCGGCAGCCCGTCGTCGACCGCGTAATAGTCGCCCTTGTCGCCGACGAAGATGTGACATTCCCCTTGAAGTCCGGTTGGCGCGTCGAACAGCCCGGCCAAGACTGAAACATAGCCATCATCCGTCGGCTTCCAGAACAGCAGCGAGCCGCATGTCTTGCAGAAACCGCGTCTGGCAAACGAAGATGCCTCGTACCAGGTGATGCTGTCCGCGCCCGTGATTGTGATGTCGGGGTCGGCAACATTGGTTGCAGCATAAAAATGCCCGCTCTGCTTCCGGCACTGCGAGCAATGGCAGTAGATAACACCGCGCAGCGGTCCTCGTGTCTGGAACCGCACTGCCCCGCACAAGCATGATCCGGTGTGACTGTCAGCCATATCGGCCTCCCGATGCAATTGCCGTCGCTTCGCAGGATTCCAGTTTTGCGTGCGTCAGGCACGAGCAAATGCGACACCGGCCGGACGCGTTTCGCTGACCACCTCGATGATCGAATACGTTCTAATCAGCCGTTGACGGCCTGCTTGTGCTGGACCGGATGGCTCTTCTTTAGCAGATCGGACACCAGGAACGCCAACTCGATCGCCTGGTCGGCGTTGAGCCGCGGATCGCAATGGGTGTGGTAGCGATCCTGCAATTCTTCGGCCGTGATGGCGCGGGCACCACCGGTGCATTCGGTGACGTTCTTGCCTGTCATCTCGATGTGTATGCCGCCGGGATGCGTGCCTTCGGCGCGGTGCACCTCGAAGAACGTCTGCACCTCCTTCAGGATGCGGTCGAACGGCCGTGTCTTGTAGCCGGCGGCCTCGATCGTATTGCCATGCATCGGATCGGAAGACCACACCACACTGCGGCCTTCCTTCTGCACCGCTCGCACCAGCCTCGGCAGATGGTCGGCAACCTTATCGGAGCCGAAACGAGCGATCAGCGTCAGCCGGCCGGGCTCGTTCTCCGGATTGAGCAGATCGATGAGCTGCAACAGGCCGTCCGGCGTCAGCGACGGCCCGCATTTCAGCCCCAGCGGGTTCTTGATGCCGCGGCAATATTCGACATGCGCATGGTCGGGTTGGCGCGTGCGATCGCCGATCCAGATCATGTGGCCAGAGGTGGCGTACCAGTCGCCCGAGGTCGAATCGACACGGGTCAGCGCCTCTTCGTAACCGAGCAACAGCGCCTCATGGCTGGTATAGAAATCGGTCTCGCGCAGCGCATAATTGGTCTCCGAGGTGATGCCGACGGCCTTCATGAAGTCCATCGTCTCGGTGATGCGGTTGGCGAGCGACTCGTATTTCTCGCCCTGCGGGCTGTCGGAGACGAACCCGAGCATCCATTGATGCACGTTCTCCAGGCTGGCGTAGCCGCCCTGGGCGAAGGCGCGCAAAAGGTTGAGCGTCGCCGCCGATTGGCGGTACGCCATCTCCTGTCTTGCAGGATCGGGAATGCGCGACTTGGCATCGAACTCGATGCCGTTGATGATGTCGCCGCGATAGCTGGGCAGCGTCACACCGCCCTTGGTCTCATTGTCGGACGAGCGCGGCTTGGCGAACTGGCCGGCGACACGGCCGACCTTCACCACCGGTTGAGCGCCAGCGAAGGTCAGTACCACCGACATCTGCAGGAAGACGCGGAAGAAGTCGCGGATATTGTCCGCGCCATGTTCGGCGAAGCTCTCGGCGCAATCGCCACCTTGCAAAAGGAATGCGTCACCGGCAGCGACGGCTGCAAGCTGCTTCTTCAGCTTGCGTGCCTCACCTGCAAAAACCAGCGGCGGAAAGGTGGCGAGCTGGGCTTCCGTGTTCCTCAGCGCGGCAAGGTCCGGATAGGCAGGAACCTGCTGGATCGGCTTAGCTCTCCACGAATTCGGCGACCATTTCGTCATCGAAGCACCTAACGCTCTTTTCACGCGGACGCCATCGCCCGCCAATCCGCCCCATATGGGGTCGCGGCTGCATACACGAAGCCGATTTCCTATTCTAGACCGGAATCTCAGCGCTGGCGAATGGCACGGCAGGGCGAAAGTACCAGCGCCGTCATGGTCCAGAGCACCAGCGATACCTGCTACGCCGCCGCCTTCTCCACCAGCCGTGCCAGCTGCGTCATGACAACCGCTGAGCCTGCCAGCCGCTTTTCGGGCGTCGGCCAGTCGCGGCTGAAGACGACGCTCTGGTCCGGCCGGATCTTGGCCAGCGAACCCTGTTCGCCGATGAGCTTGACCAGCCCGACCGGATTGGGGAATTCGCGCTTGCGGAAATGGATGACGACGCCTTTCGGTCCGGCATCGAGTTTTTCGACATTGGCCTTGCGGCAAAGTGCCTTGATGAAGACGATCTTCAATAAATGCTTCACCTCTTCCGGCAGCGGCCCGAAACGGTCGATAAGCTCCGCGCCAAAAGCGTCGATCTCTTCAGTGTTTTCGAGATCGCCAAGGCGGCGATAGAGCGCCAACCTGAGCTGCAGATCCGGGACATAGCTTTCCGGGATCATCACCGCTGTGCCGACGGCGATCTGCGGCGACCAGCCGCCGTCCTGCACCTCGCCGGAATCCTTCACTTCGGCCACTGCCTCCTCCAGCATCTGCTGGTAGAGCTCGAAGCCGACCTCCTTGATGTGGCCCGACTGCTCTTCGCCAAGCAGATTGCCGGCGCCGCGAATGTCGAGGTCGTGGCTGGCCAGCTGGAAACCGGCGCCTAGCGTATCGAGCGACTGCAGCACTTTCAGCCGGCGCTCGGCTGTATCCGTGAGCTTGCGGTTGGCGGGCAGCGTGAACAGCGCGTAGGCGCGCACCTTAGAACGGCCGACGCGCCCGCGCAGCTGATAGAGCTGAGACAGGCCGAACATATCGGCGCGGTGTACGATCAGCGTATTGGCGGTCGGTATATCGAGGCCGGATTCGACGATTGTGGTCGACAAAAGCACATCGTACTGGCCGTCATAGAAGGCGTTCATGATGTCGTCGAGTTCGCCGGGCGGCATCTGGCCATGGGCCACGGCCACTTTCAGCTCAGGCACGGATTCGCGCAGGAAATCATGGATTTCCGCGAGATCACTGATGCGCGGTACGACATAGAAAGAATGGCCGCCACGGTAGCGCTCGCGCAGCAGCGTCTCGCGGATGACCAGCGGATCGAAGGGGGAGATGAAGGTACGCACGGCCATGCGATCGACCGGCGGCGTGGCGATCAGCGACAGCTCACGCACCCCGGTCAAGGCAAGCTGCAGCGTTCGCGGGATCGGCGTCGCAGACAGCGTCAGAACGTGGACGTCGGTCTTGAGATCCTTCAGCCGCTCCTTGTGCTTGACGCCGAAATGCTGCTCCTCGTCGATGATCAGCAGGCCGAGATTCTTGAACGAGATCGAGGAGCCGAGCAGTGCGTGCGTGCCGATGACAATGTCGACTTGGCCTTCGGCGACGCCCTTCTTGGCCTCGGCCAGTTCCTTGGCGCCGACTAGCCGCGAGGCCTGGGCGACGCGGATCGGCAGGCCGGAGAAGCGCTGCGAGAAGGTCTTGAAATGCTGGCGCGACAACAATGTCGTCGGCACCACCACCGCGACCTGAAAGCCTTCCATCGCCGCGATGAAGGCAGCACGAAGCGCGACTTCGGTCTTCCCGAAGCCGACATCGCCGCAGATCAGCCGGTCCATCGGCTTTCCTGCGCCCAGATCATCCCTGACCGAATCGATCGCCGTTTGCTGGTCGTCGGTTTCCTCATAGGGGAAACGCGCTGCAAACTCGCCATAGAGGCCTTCCGCCGGCAGCAGCGCCGGTGCGGCCCGCATTTGTCGCTCGGCGGCGATGCGGATCAGCTGCCCGGCCATGTCGAGCAGGCGTTTCTTCAGCCGTGCCTTGCGCGATTGCCAGGCGCCGCCGCCAAGCTTGTCGAGTGTCGCCTCGGCCGAATCCGAGCCATAGCGCGACAGCAACTCGATGTTTTCCACCGGCAAGAACAGCCGATCGTCGCCGGCATAGTGGATTTCGAGGCAATCGTGCGGCGCACCGAGCGCCTCGATGGTGCGCAGCCCGATGAAGCGGCCAATGCCATGGTCGGCATGGACGACGATATCGCCTGAGGACAATGCCGAAGCCTCTGCGATGAAGTCGGACGCGCGCTTCTTGCGCTTCGAGCGCCGGATCAGTCGGTCGCCGAGAATGTCCTGCTCGGCGACGACGATCAGTTTCTCCGTCTCGAAGCCGGATTCGAGCGGCAGCACGGCCAGTCCCGCTTGCCCTGGCTCAAGCTTTTCGGCTTCGGCAAGCGTCGCCACCGGCCTCAGATTGCCAAGATGATGCTCGGCCAGGATTTGGCCGAGCCGGTCGAGCGAACCTTCAGTCCAGCCGGCGACGATGACACGGCGGCCTACAGCGCGCTCGTCGGAAATGTGTTTTACGACGACGTCGAAGACGTTGGCGTGAGGGTCGGCGCGCTCCTCGACGAAGCTGCGACCATGGCGCGCACCGGCATGGAACACCTTTTTCGCACCGGCATCGGGCGCATCGAAGGACGTGAAGTCTATCGCTTCGCGCGGGCCAAGCGAAGCAATCAGGTTCTCGGGCGACAGATAAAGCAAATCCGGCGACACCGGCTTGTAGGGCACGGCATCCTTCAAGGCGCCGTCGGCCTGTTTTTTGCGCGCCTCATAATGATCGAGGATCAGCGCATGGCGCTCGGCCAGTGCCTCATGCGCCAGATGATCAAACACCACGGGCGCATCCGGCAGGTAATCGAACACGGTTTCCAGCCGCTCATAGAAGAACGGCAGCCAGTGCTCCATGCCGGCAAACCGCCTGCCCTCGCTGACCGCCGCATAGAGCCCATCGTCGCGCGAGGGCGCGCCAAAGGCTTCGATGTAGGCGCGGCGGAAGCGGCTGATCGTCTCTGGCGTCAGCGCCACCTCGCTCATCGCCTGTAGCGCCATCGACTTGCGCTGGCCGGTGGTGCGCTGTGTTGCGGTATCGAAGACGCGGATCGATTCCAGCGTATCGCCGAAGAAATCGAGGCGCAGCGCCTCAGTCCAGCCGGGCGCGAAGAGATCGAGAATGCCGCCGCGCACCGCGAATTCGCCGATACCGCGCACCGTCGGCACTCGCTCGAAGCCGGAATTCTCCAGCCGCGACACCAGCACGTTCATGTCTATCTGGTTGCCCGGTTTGGCGTGGAAGGTCTGCGCCTCGACGAGTTCAGCCGGCGGAATGCGTTGCAACAGCGCATTCGCGGTGGTGAGGACGACGGCGCGGTGCGGCTTCTTCACCAGCGCAATCATTGCAGCCAGTGCATCGAGCCGCCTTGCGGCGGCATCGGCGCCGGGCGAGACACGGTCGTAAGGCAGGCAATCCCAAGCCGGCAGTTCCAGCACCGGCAGGCCCGGCGCGGCAAAGGCAAGCGCCTCGACGATCGCCGGCAGGCGCTGGCCGTCGCGGGCCACGAACAGCACCGGCTTGTCCGGTGCGATCTCGCGCGCAGCCTGCACCAGCGCAAAGGCTTCGTAGCCGTCGGCGACGCCATCGACAATGAACTGGCCGGCGCGGCCTTTCGGCAGACCGATCGTAGGAATAAGGCTCATGGCTACACGTTGTTCAGAAGGTCAGGGGCCGGCGCGAGGCCAGGATTTTTTGCAGGACGGCACAATCGATAGTCGCCGGGATCGGGCGCTCGCCGGTGACGATGGGCAGGAATTCGGTGTCGGGAATGTCGAGGAGCCTCTCATATTGGTCGATTTCGTCGCCGGTCAAGGCGCCGATCTCGGCATCGGCGAAGCTGCCGAGTATAAGGTCCATCTCACGCATGCCGCGGTGCCACGAACGAAACAGAAGCTTGCGGCGGCGGGCATCGAGGCCCTCGCTGGATCGTTTCGTTCCGGTCATCGTGCAACATCCTTGCCCAGGCGGCGCATATAGCGTGGATAGAAGTCGGTGTCAGCCTTGCGCTACGGCCGGCGCAACATAAGCTGACATCATGCGTCCCTCCCTCCTCGACCCTTTGTTTGTCCCGATCACATCGCTTGCCGGCGTCGGGCCGAAGGTTGGTGCGCTGATCGAGAAAGTCGTGACGGCCGACCTCGGCGACCGGACCGCGCGCGCCGGGGACCTCTTGTTCGTGCTGCCGCATACTGTCATCGACCGCCGCAACCGGCCGGGCATCGCTGGTTCGGCCGAGGGCGCCATTGTCACACTCGACGTACGCATCGACCGCCACCAGCCGCCCCCACGCGGCAACAGGTCGGTCCCGTACCGGGTCTACGCCCATGACGACACTGGCGAGATCGCGCTGACTTTCTTCCATGCCCATGCCGCCTATCTCGAAAAAGCAATGCCCGTAGGCGAGCATGTCGTCGTCTCAGGCCGCATGGAATGGTTCAACGGCCGCCCGACCATGGTTCACCCCGACCATATCGCACTTGCCGGCGACGCGGAAAACCTGCCGTTGGTCGAGCCGGTCTATCCGCTGACCGCCGGGCTCTCGGCCAAGGTGCTGCGTCGGGCCATCGGCCAGGCGCTGGGCCGCCTGCCGGTGCTGCCCGAGTGGCAGGACGGCGAGTTCTGGCGCCGCCACGCCTTTCCCGCTTTCGGCGATGCGCTCAACCGCATCCACCATCCTGCCGACCCGATCGACGTCTCTGTCGACGGCGCGGCATGGCGGCGCCTTGCCTATGACGAGTTCCTGGCCAGCCAGGTATCGCTGGCGCTGGTGCGGGCCAAGGTCCGCCGATTATCGGGCCGGCCACTCGTCGGCGACGGCCGCATAGTCGAACAACTGCGCGTGGCACTCCCCTATTCGCTGACCATGTCGCAGGAAATGGCGCTTGCCGAAATCAACGCCGATCTCGGTGACCCCGAACGCATGCTGCGCCTTTTGCAGGGCGATGTCGGCTCCGGCAAGACGGTGGTCGCGCTGCTTGCCATGGCGCGTGCCGTCGAGGCCGGCGGCCAGGCGGCATTGATGGCGCCGACCGAAATCCTGGCGCGCCAGCATCTGGCAACTATTGCGCCGTTGGCGGAACGGGCCGGCCTGCGCGTCGCCATCCTCACCGGCCGCGAAAAGGGCCGCGAGCGCGCCGACACGCTGACCGGGCTGGCCAATGGCGACATCGACATCGTCGTCGGCACCCATGCGCTGTTCCAGGAGACAGTGACGTTCCGTGACCTCGTGTTCGCCGTCGTCGACGAGCAGCACCGTTTCGGCGTCCACCAGCGCCTTGCCATTACCGCCAAGGGCGATGCGCCCGACATGCTCGTAATGACAGCAACGCCGATACCGCGAACGCTGGTGCTGACTGCATTCGGCGACATGGATGTGTCGAAGCTGACGGAAAAGCCGGCCGGCCGCCAGCCGATCCGCACCGTCACCTTGCCGCTTGAACGGCTCGACGAACTGATCGGACGCATGCTCGACGCTGTCGCCGATGACCAGAAAATCTACTGGATCTGTCCGTTGGTCGAGGAATCCGAGGAGATCAAACTGATGTCGGCCGAGGACCGTTTTGCCTCGCTGAAGCCGCTGTTCGGCGACCGCATCGGCCTGGTGCACGGCCGCATGAAAGACACCGACAAGGACGAGGCGATGCGCGCCTTTAAACAGGGCGACACCCGTATCCTGATCGCCACCACGGTCATCGAGGTCGGCGTCGATGTGCCTGATGCGACGATCATGGTCATCGAGCATGCCGAGCGCTTTGGCCTCGCCCAGTTGCACCAATTGCGCGGCCGGGTCGGGCGTGGCGACAAGCCTTCATCCTGCGTGCTGCTCTACAAGGACCCGCTTGGCGAGACGGCAAAACGCCGTTTGTCGGTGATGCGCGAGACCGAGGACGGTTTCCGTATCGCCGAAGAGGATCTGAAGCTGCGCGGCGAAGGCGAGTTGCTCGGCACCCGCCAGTCCGGCACGCCGGGCTTCCAGGTGGCGCGCATCGAGGTGCATGCCGACCTGCTTGAGGCCGCTCGCGACGATGCGCGGCTGATCCTGTCGCGCGATCCGGAACTGCAGTCTGAACGCGGCACGGCGCTGCGCCTGTTGCTCTATCTGTTCGGCCGCGACGAGGCCGTGCGGCTCCTGCGTGCCGGCTGAGGCATCGTGTCGAGCGGAGGATTGGCAAGCGCGCCGTGGATCTGCTCGCCGTTCACCGTCATCATTTTGACAGCTGGCGCCACCAGGCCGGCCGACACGATCAGCTTGGCTCCGTCCTCGATCGTCATGTCGAGCAATACGATGTCGGATTTCGGCACATACATCAGAAAGCCTGTCGTCGGGTTGGGCGTACACGGCATGAACACGGCAATCAGCGGATCGCCTTCCCGGTCGAGCTTCTGGTTGATCTCGGTTTCCTTCTCGCTGGCGACGAAGACAAGCGACCAGACCCCTTTGCGCGGATATTCGACCAACCCGACCTGGCGGAACATGTCGCCCTTGTTCGACAGCACGGTCTCGAAAATCTGCTTCAGCGAACGGTAGATGCCGCGCACCAGCGGCATGCGACCAAGCAGGCGCTCGCCGAAGTTGACGATGGCGCGGCCAACGATATTGGCGGTCATAAAGCCGATGAAAGTGATGAGGATCAGGGCAACGATCAGCCCAAAACCCGGCACTGGAAACGGCAGGTAGGTGTCCGGATTGTAGCGTACCGGAATGTAGGGTTTGACCCAGGAATCGACCCAGCCGATAAGCGACCAGGCAATGTAGGCGGTAATCGCGAGCGGCGCGCAAACGACGAAGCCGGTCAGGAAATAGTTTCTCAGCCGGGTCATGCCTGAGGTCTTGAGAGCATCCGACATGGTTCACCGCAGCGTGTGTTTGCAGCGCGACACTACTGAACCGGAAGGCGCTTTGGAATGGCGAAGTTTTTAAACGAGACCTATTCCACCGTTACCGATTTCGCCAGGTTGCGAGGCTGGTCGACGTCCGTACCCATGAAAACGGCGGTGAAGTAGGCGAGCATCTGGATCGGCAGCGCGTAGATGATCGGCGAGATGATTTCCGGCACGTCCGGCAAAACGATCGTCTCCATCGTCTTCACCGTAGCGTGCGCCGCGCCCTTGCCGTCAGTGATCAGGATAATCTTGCCGCCGCGCGCGGCCACCTCCTGCATGTTCGACACTGTCTTTTCGAAGATGCGGTCATGCGGGGCGATGACGATGACGGGCATGTTCTCGTCGATCAGCGCGATCGGGCCGTGTTTCAACTCGCCGGCAGCATATCCTTCGGCATGGATATAGGAGATCTCCTTGAGCTTCAGCGCACCTTCCATGGCCAGCGGAAAATTGGTGTCGCGGCCGAGATAAAGCACATTCTTGTAGTGCGAGAGGTCGCGCGCGATCTTTTCGATCTGCCCGTCGAGCTTTAGCACCTGGTTGGCATAACGCGGCGCTTCCGACAGCTCGCGTATCAGCGTTTTCTCGTGCTCATGCGAAATCGTTCCGCGCGCCACGCCGGCCCGCACCGCCAGCGAGGCCAGCACGGAAAGTTGGCAGGTGAACGCCTTGGTCGAGGCGACGCCGATCTCCGGGCCGGCCAATGTCGGCAGGATGACGTCGGATTCGCGCGCCATGGTCGATTCGCGCACATTGACGACCGCGCCGATCTTCATGCCAGCCTTGCGGCAGTAGCGCAGCGATGCCAGCGTGTCGGCGGTCTCACCCGATTGCGAGATGAAGAAAGCGGCATCGTTCTTCGACAGCGGCATCTCGCGGTAGCGGAACTCCGAAGCGACATCGATGTCGACCGGCAGCCGCGCATAGCGCTCGAACCAGTATTTGCTGATCAGCCCGGCGAGATAGGCGGTGCCGCAGGCCGAAATCGCCAGCCGGTCGATCTTGGCGAAATCGAACGGCAGAGCGAGCGGCTTCGAGGCGCCACCGACGAAATCGACATAATGCGCCAGCGTGTGCGAGATCACTTCCGGCTGCTCATGGATTTCCTTTTCCATGAAATGGCGGCGGTTGCCTTTGTCGACCATGAAGCTCGTGCTGAGCGACTGTTGGCGTTTGCGGTCGACCTTGTTGCCGCCCATGTCGAAAATATCGACCTCGTTGCGGCGCACTACCGCCCAGTCGCCGTCTTCCAGATAGGTGATCGAATTGGTGAACGGGGCAAGCGCGATGGCGTCGGAGCCGAGGAACATCTGGCCGTCGCCATGACCGACGGCGAGCGGCGGGCCATTGCGCGCGCCGACGATCAAATCCTCGTCGCCCTTGAACATGATGGCGAGCGCAAAGGCGCCTTCCAGCCGCTTCAGCGCCTTATGCGCCGCCTCGACCGGCTTCAGCCCCCTGGCCAGTTCGCGCGCCACCAGATGCGCGACGACTTCGGTATCGGTCTGTGAGGCGAAGCTGTAGCCGTCGCGCATCAGCTCGTCGCGCAATTCGGCGAAATTCTCGATGATGCCGTTATGGACGATGGCGACGCCGTCGGAAAAATGCGGATGCGCATTGCTCTCGTTCGGAACGCCATGCGTGGCCCAGCGCGTGTGGCCGATGCCGATCATGCCGTCGAGCGGTTCGTCCTTCAGCCGGCGCTCGAGATTGACCAGCTTGCCCTCGGCGCGGCGGCGGTCAAGCCTGCCGTGCTCGATCGTGGCGACGCCGGCCGAGTCATAGCCGCGATATTCGAGCCTTTTCAACGCATCGACGATAAGCGGCGCGACCGGCGAGTTACCGACAATTCCAACGATACCGCACATCGCGCCTGCCCCCGATTCCGACCTCAAACCCGGCGCCATTTAGAGACTGCCGGGCCGTCGCGAAAAATCACATTCCATTTCGTCCCGTATCAGCCGGACTATCCTGCACAGATGCACCATGACAGGGCGCACTTGCAATCCGGTTACTGCAATTGCTCAGTTTCTCCGCTTCTGTATCCTATCTCGGCCCAACGGCTCCAGAAATCAGTCAAAGACATGATCCCGCTCGTCGCGCCTACCCTTTTTTGCGGGCCGCCGCGGCCGAAGCAAACCGTTCGCGCAACTCCTTGCCCTTGCCGGGTAGAGTCCGCTGACGGGCGCGGCCGAAGGCCAGCGCATCGTCGGGTACGCTTTCGGTGATGACGCTGCCTGAGGCGATGTAGCCGTCCTTGCCGATCGACACCGGTGCCACCAGCGAGGAGTTCGAGCCGATGAAGGCACCCTCGCCGATATCGGTGAAGAATTTCGAATAACCGTCATAATTGCACGTGATGGTGCCGGCGCCAATATTGGCGCCTGCGCCGATGCGGGCATCGCCGATATAGGTCAGATGGTTGACCTTCGCGCCCTCCTCGACGATCGCCTGCTTCACCTCGCAGAAATTGCCGACCTTGGCTTTGTTTCTCAGATCGGCCCCGGGCCGCAGCCGCGCGAACGGCCCGACATCGCAATTCGACGCGATGGTGGCGCCTTCGATATGGCTGAAGGCATGGATCTTGGCGCCCGTCGCGATTTTCACGCCTGGGCCGAACCAAACATTGGGCTCGACAATCGTGTCGGCGCCGATCTCGGTGTCGTGCGAGAAGAACACGGTTTCGGGCGCAACCAGTGTCACCCCGGAAAGCATCGCTTCCTGCCGTCGACGCGCCTGCCAGATACCTTCCGCCTGGGCAAGCTCGGCACGGTTGTTGATGCCGAGCGCATTCTCGAAACTGGCTTCGGTGGCTACGACATCAAGTCCCTGCGCAGCGGCGATCTCGACGATGTCGGTGAGATAATACTCACCCTTGGCGTTCTTGCTGCCGACTTGATCGAGCAGCTTCAGCGCGTGCCTGCCGGCGACCGCCATCAGCCCGCCATTGCAGAAGGTGATTTTCTTCTCCTCGTCCGAGCAGTCCTTCTCCTCGCGGATGGCCACGAGCTTGCCGGCCTTTTCGATAAGCCGGCCGTAGCCCGAAGGATTTTCCGTACGGAAGCCGACCACGACGACGGCCGCACCTTCGGCCAGCTTCAGCCGCGCCGCCGCGAGCGCTTCCGGATCGATCAACGGCGTGTCGCCAAACATCACCAGGATGTCGTCATACCCCTTTGATATTGCTGCGCGCGCGGCAAGCACGGCGTGCGCGGTGCCAAGACGTTTCTCCTGGACGAAAGCTTCGGCCTTGGGCGCAAACTTGAGTGCGGCCTTGCGCATGTCATCGGCGCCATGGCCGATCACCAGCGCCAGATCGCCGCTGCCGGCGGCTTCGGCCGCCTTGACGACATGGGCAACCATTGGCAGGCCGGCGATTGTGTGCAGCACTTTCGGCACGGCACTCTTCATGCGCGTGCCTTCGCCGGCAGCGAGGATGATGGACAGGCAGGATCTCTGGCTCATGGGGACAGCAACCGTTGAAAGGGATCTGGAAAATCGGAGCGTTAGTAGCACCGGCGCCATGCTGCACCAATGCGGTTAAATTCCGGTGAGACGGTGGAACCTCCAACCCGTGACACGCTCAAGCCGATCGGCTCAGGCGGCTTCCGCCTCGTTGCGTGATGCGAAGCTGGGGCTCGGCCACGGCCGTATTGCCGTGGCGAACAGTTCATGACCCGCTTGAAGGCAGTGCTGAAGGCGCTTTCGGATTCGTAGCCGAGCGACAGCGCGATGACGGCGACGGGATCGCTGGAATTCGTCAGCCGATCCCCGGCCAGCAGCATTCGCCAGCGCGTCAAATAGTCCATCGGCGACGCGCCGACCGTCTCCTTGAATCTGAGCGCAAAGGTCGATCGCGACATGCCGGCCCGTTCCGCCAATTCCTGCAACGTCCAGCCATGCGCCGGATCGTCATGCATGGCGCTGATCGCCGCGCCCATCTGTTTGTCCGAGAGGGCAAAGAGCCAGCCGACGCCACCTTTCAATCCTTCTGAAAGATGCAGCCGCAACGCCTGAATAAGCATCATGTGAGCAAGGTGCTGGATCACCAGAAAGCCGCCCGGTTGTGGCTCGCGCAGCTCCTGCATCATCCGCTCCACCGACCAGCGCAGCGCCGACTTGTCCGACTCTTTGCGGATATGCACAATGGCTGGCAGCATCCGCAACAGGATGCCGGCATGATTGCCGCCAAGCGCGAAGCGGCTGCTGACCAGAAAGAAATCACCGCCGCCATTGTGGGTCACGACACCGCCGGCTCGCGCAGGCGGAAAAATCTTGATGGCTTCAACAGGCGACAAACTCATGTCGCTTGCAAGGCGGAAAGGCCGCCCACTCGGCAACAGGAAGCAGTCCCCCGTCTCAAGGCGCACTGCGTCGGCAACGCCTTCTACTGACAGCCAGCACCGGCCGGAGACCACCGCTCCGGTCTTGATGCTTTGCTGCTGGTCGGGGAACTGGATCGACCATTCACCACCTGCATCGAAGCCGGCCGACATATAGTTTCGCGGCTTCAGCAGCGAGAGCACATCTGAAAGAGGATCCACGTGTCATTCCGGACGATTGCGAAGATAATACGGACTTTACCGCATAGATCGTACTTCCTCAAGCGCCTATCACGACGTCATCGGGCCGCGAAAATGGTCGTGGTCAGAAACGAACAAGGACAAGTCGTGATGCGTGTTTTCGTGACCGGAGCGACCGGATTCGTCGGTTCTGCCGTCGTTCAAGAGCTTATCGGCGCCGGCCATCAGGTGCTCGGCCTCGCCCGCTCGGAGGCATCGGCCAAGTCGCTCGCCGCCACTGGAGCCGAGGTGCATCGAGGCGACCTCGAAGACGTGGAGAGCCTGCGCAGGGGCGCGGCAGCCGCCGATGCGGTTATCCACACCGGGTTCAACCATGACTTCTCGAAGTTCGCGCAAAACTGCGAGATGGACCGGCGTGCCATCGAGGTGATGGGCGGAGCACTCGAAGGCTCCGAGCGCCTCCTGCTCGTCACCTCGGGGACCGCGCTCCAGGCGCGGGGCCGTATCGCGACCGAGGAAGATGCGCCTGTCCCCTCTTCCGCTTCGTATCCCCGCGCCTCCGAAGCGACAGCCGCCGCGCTGGCGGCACGCGGGGTGCGCGCATCGGTTGTCCGCCTTCCTCCGTCGGTCCATGGCCAGGGCGACCACGCCTTTGTTCCTATTCTCATCGACCTCGCTCGCAGGAAGGGCGTGTCGGCCTATATCGGCGAAGGGCTCAATCGCTGGCCTGCCGTGCATCGGTTCGATGCCGCCCGCGTCTACCGCCTTGCGCTCGAGCATGGAGCCGGTGGCGCGCGATATCACGCGATCGCCGAAGAAGGCGTGCCGTTCAAGGACATCGCCGGCGTGATCGGCCGGCGCCTGAACGTGCCGGTCCTCGCCAAGTCCGCGGAAGAAGCCGCCGATCATTTTGGCTGGTTCGCGATGTTCGCGGCGATGGATGTCCCGACCTCGAGCGAACGGACCCAGGCGCTGCTGGGGTGGCAGCCGAGCGGACCTGGGCTGATCGCTGATATCGACCAGCCGGGCTATTTCGAAGGCTGAACAGACCGCGTCGGGCTACAAACCTAGCCCAATTGGCCCAGCACCGGAAAATTCTCGAGCAGCCAATATGACATCGTCTGCACGCCGCCGGTCAGGAAAAACACGCCGGCGACCACCAGCAGCGCGCCGATGGCTTTTTCGACGCGCCCGAGATGGACGCGGAATTTCGAGAGAAAGCGCATGAAGGCACCGGAAAACAGCGCAGCGATCAGGAACGGAATACCGAGGCCGAGTGAGTAGGCGGCAAGCAGCAGCGCGCCCTCGCCCACCGTCTCGCGGCCGCCGGCAAGCGTCAGGATCGGCCCCAGCACCGGGCCGATACAGGGCGTCCAGCCAAAGGCGAAGGCCAAGCCCATGACGTAAGCGGCGATCAGGCTGGCCGGCTTGCCTTGCGACTGGAAGCGCGCCTCGCGAGAAAGCAAAGGGATACGCAGTACGCCGAGGAAATTCAGCCCCATCAGGATGATCAGCACACCGGCCACCATTGCCAGCGGCTCTTGCCAGACCCGCAACAAATGGCCGATGGTCGAGGCGCCGGCGCCGAGCGCGACGAAGACGGTCGAGAAGCCGAGCACGAAGGCGATGGAGGAATTAACCAGCGCGCCTCGCGCACCGGCCTTTGCCGTAATGCCGGCCTCGCCGCGGAAATCGTCGACGGACACGCCGGCCATATAGCACAGGTAAGGCGGCACCAGTGGCAGCACGCAGGGGGACAGGAACGAAATTGCTCCCGCCCCGATCGCACTGACATAGCCGACGTCCAACGCCATTTCCGTCTCCAGATGACTGCACAGCCATATAGCCGCGACAACGTCCGTCCGCCAATCACCATCGCGTGGCCCCCATCACATTGGGTAGCAAGTCGACGCCGTCGCCTGGATCAATGGAAAACAGTGCGGGAAGAAAGGGCAGCCGGGCAGCGTTGACCAGAAGAAGCCGCGGTTCCGCGCGCTTTTCGAACATTCAGGGAGAGGTCCATGAAAACAATCGCAATTGGCATGGCGGCGCTTTTGCTCGGCACTGCCGGATCCTTCGCCGCCGAGGCGTGGAAGGAAGCGGAGGTCGGCGGCACCAAGATCTACACCGACGCCAGCGGCATGACGCTCTACACCTACGACAAGGACGAGGCCGGCAAGTCGAACTGTTACGACAAATGCGCCGCCAATTGGCCGCCGCTGAAGGCTGACGCCAACGCCAAGGCCGAGGGCGAATGGACGATCGTCGACCGCACCGACGGCACCAGGATGTGGGCCTACGAAGACAAGCCGCTCTACACGTTCATCAAGGACAAGAAGGCCGGCGACGTCACCGGCGAGGGTGTCGGCGGCGTCTGGCATATCGCCAAGGCCGACTAAGCCTTGAGCTTCTGATCCGCTGTAACAGGCGGTAACACGGCTGGTCGCTAGGAGCTTGACCCAACCGCCCCGGCGGCCAACTTTTCAGCACGCCAATTCCTTGCAACTATCCGGGCAAATGCCGGGCTACCGATTGCGCGCTTCACAGCATCTGTTCAAGCGGGGCTGGCGCGTGCTCGATGTTTCTCTTATATCCGCGGGAGAGTTTGTCCCGTTCTCCAGGATCAATTGCCGGGTTTGTCCAGCGATAGGCTGCTCATTTCCCTTGTCCAGGATTGCGGAAATCGCATGGCGCGCCGCTGGGTTGCGCATTCGGTGCAGGGCCGCATTTTGACTGCTTGGCCTTGACCGGATGCAAAAGCGCGGCCATGTGAGCGACACATTGAACGAGATTTCGTCGCGCGCAGCGGAATTCTTCTGCCGCATCACAATTGATATGAGACCGTATGGACGTCGTCGTCGTCGAATCGCCGGCCAAGGCGAAGACAATCAACAAGTACCTCGGCAAGAACTACAAGGTTCTGGCTTCGTTCGGCCATGTCCGCGATCTGCCGGCCAAGGATGGCTCGGTGCGTCCGGATGAGGACTTTGCCATGTCCTGGGCCGTCGACACCGCGTCTGGAAAGCGTCTCGCCGATATCGCCAAAGCGGTCAAGGACGCCGACGGGCTGATCCTCGCCACCGATCCGGACCGCGAGGGCGAAGCGATCTCCTGGCATGTCCTGGAAGTGCTGAAGCAAAAGCGCGCGTTGAAGGACAAGCCGGTCAGCCGCGTCGTCTTCAACGCCATTACCAAGGCGTCGGTGCTGGAGGCGATGGCCAATCCGCGCCAGATCGATGCGCCGCTGGTCGACGCCTATCTCGCCCGCCGTGCGCTCGACTATCTGGTCGGCTTCACGCTGTCGCCCGTGCTGTGGCGCAAACTGCCCGGCGCCCGGTCCGCCGGCCGTGTCCAGTCGGTGGCGCTGCGTCTGGTCTGCGACCGCGAATCCGAGATCGAGCGCTTCGTCCGCGAGGAATACTGGCAGGTCGCCGCCATTCTCGGCACGCCGCGCAAGGAAAATTTCGAGGCGCGGCTGACCACCTTCGAGCGCAAGAAGCTGCAAAAGCTCGACATTTCCAACAAGGCGCAGGCCGACGACATCAAGGCGATGCTCGAAGGCGCCAGCTTCAAGGCGGCGTCGGTCGAAGCCAAGCCGACCAAGCGCAATCCCGGGCCGCCCTTCACCACCTCGACGCTGCAGCAGGCAGCCTCGTCGGGTCTCGGCTTTTCGGCCAACCGCACCATGCAGGTGGCGCAGCGGCTCTATGAGGGCATGGAGATCGGCGGTGAGACCACCGGCCTGATCACCTATATGCGGACCGACGGCGTGCAGATGGCACCCGAGGCGATCTCTGCCGCACGCGATGCGATCGCCAAGGAATTCGGTGCCAAATACCTGCCTGAAAAGCCGCGCTATTATTCCGCCAAGGCCAAGAATGCCCAGGAGGCGCACGAAGCGATCCGTCCGACCGATTTCATGCGCACGCCGGCTTCCGTCAGGCAGTATCTCGACGCCGACCAGGCGCGGCTTTACGAGATGATCTGGAAACGCGCCATCGCCAGCCAGATGCAGCCGGCCGAGATAGAGCGCACCACGGTCGAGATCGAGGCCATCAACGGTTCGCGTACCGCCGAGCTTCGTGCTGTCGGCTCCGTTGTTCGCTTCGACGGCTTCCTTGCTGCCTACATCGAGCAAAAGGAAGAAGATTCGGAAGACGAGGAAAGCCGCCGCCTGCCCGAGATCCGTGCCGGCGAGCAGGTCACACGCGAGGCGATCAACGCCACCCAGCACACCACCGAGCCGCCGCCGCGTTATTCGGAAGCTTCGCTGATCAAGAAGCTGGAAGAGCTGGGCATCGGCCGGCCGTCGACCTATACGGCGATCCTGAAGACGCTCGAGGATCGCGATTACGTCACCATCGACAAGCGCAAGCTGGTGCCACAGGCCAAGGGCCGGCTATTGTCAGCCTTCCTCGAAAGCTTCTTCGAGCGTTATGTCGAGTACGACTTCACCGCATCGCTCGAGGAGAAACTCGATGAAATCTCCGACGGCAAGCTCGCCTGGAAGGACGTGCTGCGCGATTTCTGGAAGGATTTTTCCGGCGCCGTCGCCGACATCAAGGAGCTGCGGGTCACCGACGTCCTCGATGCGTTGAACGAGGAACTGGCGCCGCTGGTGTTTCCCGCGCGCGAAGACGGTTCGAACCCGCGCATCTGTCCGAAATGCGGCACCGGCAACCTGTCGCTGAAGCTCGGCAAGTTCGGCGCCTTCGTCGGCTGTTCGAACTATCCCGAATGCTCCTTCACCCGCCAGCTTGGCGACGCCGCCAATCCCAATGGCGAGAACGGCGGTGGCGAAGACGGCACCAAATTGCTCGGCAAGGACCCCTATACCGCCGAGGAGATCACGCTGCGCAATGGCCGGTTCGGCCCCTATATCCAGCGCGGCGACGGCAAGGATGCCAAGCGCTCCAGCCTGCCCAAGGGCTGGACTGCCGATTCGATCGATCATGAAAAGGCGCTCGCCTTGTTGTCGCTGCCGCGCGACGTCGGCAAGCATCCGGAATCCGGCAAGATGATTTCGGCCGGGCTGGGGCGCTACGGGCCGTTCGTGCTGCATGACGGCACCTACGCCAATCTCGACAGCATCGAGGACGTGTTCTCGATCGGCCTCAATCGCGCCGTCTCGGTGATCGCCGAGAAGCAATTGAAGAGCAAAGGCGGCCGCAATGGCGGCACAGCCGCTGCGCTCAAGGAACTTGGCGAGCATCCTTCCGGCGGCGGCAAGATCGTCGTGCGCGACGGCAAATACGGCCCTTATGTGAATTTCGGCAAGGTCAATGCGACGCTGCCGAAGGGCAAGGATCCGCAATCGGTGACGATCGACGATGCCGTGGCGCTCATTGCGGAAAAGGAAGCCAAGGGCGGCAATGGCGCCAGGAAGCCCTTCCGCAAAGCGGCCGCGCCTGCCAAGAAACCGGCTGCAGCCAAAAAACCGGCGGCCAGGAAAAAGGGATAGGACGGGTTGGCGCGCAAAGTCTCCGGAAGAAGCCACGGCGATCTGCGCACCGCCGATACCCGCGCCAAGGTCAGGGACAATTACCGGCCGTCACGCGACGAGATACTGCGTTACATCGCCGAAAATCCGGACCGCGCCGGAAAACGCGACATCGCCAAGGCGTTTGCGCTACGCGGCGAAGACCGTATCTGGCTGAAGGACGTCTTGCGCGACCTGCAGGATGAAGGCCTGCTGACCAAGGAGCGCAAGCGGCTCGCCCGTGTCGGCGCCCTGCCCCACGTCGCGGTGCTCGACATCTTCGGCCGTGACGCCGACGGTGTGCTGCTGGCGCACCCGACCGAAGCGATCGGCAATGGCGAACCTCCGGTCATAGCGATCCGCGTGTCGCGCGGCGGCAATGGGCCGACGCCTGGTATCGGTGACCGGGTGCTGGCCAAGACCTTCCCGACCGACGACCCGGCGGGCCCCGCCTATACCGGCCGGGTTATGAAGATATTCGAGAAGCGCACCGATGCGGTTCTCGGCGTTTTTCGCGTGCTGAAGGACGGCACGTTCCGCATCGAGCCGGTGGAAAGGCGCCAACCGGAGCTGGTCGTCGACAAGGAATTCCAGAACGGCGCCAAGAACGGCGACCTGGTCGAGGTCGAGCCGGCGCGGGCCTCCCGCTACGGGCTGCCGAGAGCCAAAGTTCTGGCGGTGTTGGGCTCGCTGACCAGCGAAAAGGCGGTCTCGATGATCGCCATTCACGCACACGACATTCCGCATATTTTTCCCGCCGACGTCATCGCCGAGGCGGAGGCGGTCAAGCCGGCGACGCTTGCCGGCCGCGAGGATTGGCGCGAGCTGCCGCTGCTCACCATCGATCCGTCCGACGCCAAGGATCATGATGACGCGGTGTTCGCCATGCCCGACACCGACGAAAAGAACGCCGGCGGCGTGGTTGTCACCGTCGCCATTGCCGATGTCGCTGCATACGTGCGCTATGGCACGGCGCTCGATCGCGAAGCGCTGAAGCGCGGCAATTCGGTCTATTTCCCCGACCGCGTCGTGCCGATGCTGCCGGAGCGCATCTCGAACGACCTCTGTTCACTGCGCGAGGGCCAGGATCGTCCGGCGATAGCGGTGCGGATGACTTTCTCGGCCGATGGCCACAAACTCAGACACTCGTTCCATCGCGTCATGATGAAGTCGGCGGCGAAACTCGCCTATCAGCAGGCGCAAGCGGCGATCGACGGCGCACCGGACGACACGACTGGCCCGATCCTCGATGCGGTGCTGAAGCCGCTATGGGACGCCTACGGGATCCTGAAGCGCGGCCGCGACACGCGCCAGCCGCTTGAACTCGATCTGCCCGAGCGCAAGATCCTGCTCAAGCAGGACGGCACCGTCGACAAGGTCGTCGTGCCGGAGCGGCTCGACGCGCACAAGCTGATCGAAGAGTTCATGATCCAGGCCAATGTCGCCGCAGCCGAGACACTCGAGGCGAAGCGGCAGGCGCTGGTCTACCGCATCCACGATGCGCCTTCGCTTGCCAAGCAGGAATCGCTGCGTGAATTCCTGCAGACGCTCGGCCTGTCGCTGGCGCGCGGCGCGCAGATGCGGCCGAACCAGTTCAACGGCATCCTCGCTCGCGTGCGCGGCGCCGACAATGAGGGACTGGTCAACGAAGTGGTGCTGCGCTCGCAAAGCCAGGCCGAATATTCGCCCGCCAATATCGGCCATTTCGGCCTCAACCTGAAGCGCTACGCGCATTTCACCTCGCCGATCCGTCGCTATGCCGACCTGATCGTGCATCGTGGGCTGATTGCCGCACTCGGCCTTGGTCCGGGGGGCCTGACGCAGGACGAGGCGGAGCGGCTGGAAGAGGTCTCGGCGCTGATTTCGGCGACCGAGCGGCGCGCGATGGCCGCCGAGCGCGACACGGTCGACCGGCTGATCGCCGCCTATCTCGCCGAGCGCATCGACGACCGTTTCGACGCCCGCATCTCGGGCGTCACCAAATCGGGCCTGTTTGTCCAATTGCCGCAGTATGGCGCGGATGGCTTCATTCCGGTTTCAACCCTGGGCGGCGACTACTATATATACGACGAAACTGCTCGATCGCTTTTCGGAGAACGCACCGGCAAGGGCTATCAGCTTGCTGATCGCGTCGAGGTTCGCCTGATCGAGGTGGCGCCGATGGCCGGCGCGATGCGTTTCGAGATGCTGACCGAGCCAAAGCCGCTGCCCGGCTCCAAACGGTCGTTCCACAAGGCCAAAGGCCGCGCCCGCGCGTCGCAATCGCGTCCAGGCTCGCGCGGCAGGAGACGGTAATGCCAACAGAACTGCAGATGGAAGAACGGGTTTTCGGCGGCGAACATCACTCGGGCCGGACCGCCCGGCCGCTATGGACGGCAATGAAGCGCGGGATGCTCGGCCGCTGCCCGCATTGCGGCGAGGGCAAGCTGTTTCGCGCCTTCGTCAAGACCGTCGACAAATGCAATCATTGCGGCGAGGAGCTGCACCACCATCGCGCCGACGACCTGCCGGCCTATCTTGTGGTGGTCATTGTCGGCCACATCGTGCTTGGCGCTTTCATGGGTGTCGAGGCGACTTCGACGCTGTCGACCTGGCAGCACATCGCCATCTGGGTGCCATTGACCATCATTCTCGCCGTCGTCCTGCTGCAGCCAGTCAAGGGCGCTGTCATCGGCTTGCAATGGGCGTTTTATATGCACGGCTTTGGCGGTGACGAAGATCTGATCGAGTCGCATCCCGAGGCTTGAAACCGAGGCTGGCGCAATCGGCATGGCTGGACGCCACTTTCCCATCGGAGAAGATTCCGCTAGGTCGAGCGCATGGACGTTGTGACCAAGGCGGAAGTCGACAAGGTTGAGCGGGTCGCGCTCGACGCCAAGCCTATACGCCCGCGCGACGCCGCGACGCTGATCCTGCTCGACCGCAAGGGCGACGAGTTCCTGGTGCTGATGGGCCGCCGCCACGCCCGTCATGCCTTCATGCCGGGAAAATTCGTGTTTCCGGGCGGCCGCACCGATCCGGCCGACAGCCACATCCCGACAGCCACCGCACTTCATCCCGACGAAGAAGCGAGATTGACCGCTGGCATCGGCCGCACCAGCCCGGCCCGCGCCCGCGCCATTGCCCTGTCGGCAATCCGCGAAACCTATGAGGAGGCTGGCCTGCTGATCGGCCAAAAAGGGGTCTTCGCAACCGCCAAGCGCGACTGGCAGGGCTTTGTCGAGCACGGCGTCATCCCATCACTGCAAGCGCTGCGCTTCGTCGCACGCGCCATCACCCCGCCCAACCGGGTGCGCCGGTTCGATACGCGCTTTCTCGCCGCATGGCGCGACGATGTCGCCGTGGAACTGCCGGATGGCGGTCCGACCAACGAATTGGAGGACGTCGTTTGGCTGCCGCTGGCCAAGGCCAGGCAAGCAGATATCCCAGACATCACGCGCACGGTCCTGGAGGGACTGGAAACCCGCCTCGCCCAGGATCCGCTGCTGAGCCCCGGCGGTCGCGTGCCGTTCTACCGGCTTGTCCGCAATCGCATCGTCCGCGAAATTCTCTAGAGCAGCCAGGCATTCCATGACAGTCGACATCCAGCCGCAGGGCAAGGAACGCGTACACTGGCTGCCGATGGTCGCGGCGATCTCGTCGATCAGCGTCGTCGGCATTGCCATCGGCCTCGGCATGCCGCTGCTCAGCGTGATTCTTGAAACGCGCGGCCACTCCGCGTCGATGATCGGCCTCAACACCGCGGTCGCCGGCCTCGCCTCGATCGCCGGCGCACCGCTCGCCACTCCGCTTGCCATGCGGTTCGGGGTCGCCTGGACAATGCTTGCCATGATTGCGGCCGGAGCGCTGGCCTTTGTCGGTTTCCATTTCGCGCCAGCTTTCTGGATGTGGTTTCCGCTGCGGGTCCTGCTGCATATCGCGCTGACGGTGCTGTTCATCCTGTCGGAATTCTGGATCAGCACCTCGGCGCCACCACACCGGCGCGGACTGGTCCTCGGCATCTATGCCACCGTGCTGTCTCTCGGCTTTGCCGCCGGGCCTTGGCTGTTCGCCCACCTTGGCAGCAGCGGTTTCCTCCCTTTCGGCGTCACCATCGCGCTGGTTACGCTGGCTGCCATACCGGTGCTGGCGGCACGCAACGAGAGCCCGACGATCGTCTCGGACGGCGAAACCAGCAATTTCCTGCGTTATATCTGGCTGGTGCCGACGGCGACCGCCGCCGTGCTGGTGTTCGGCGCGGTCGAGACCGGCGGCTTTGCGCTGTTTCCCGTCTATGGTAGCCGCATCGGCTACTCAGAGGCGGACGCAGCCCTTTTGCTCACCATGATCGGCCTCGGCAACGTGCTGTTGCAGATCCCGATCGGCATGATCAGCGACCGCGTCAGCGACCGCCGCTATTTGCTGATGGCTTGTGCCACCGTCGGGCTTGCCGGCACAATCTTCATGCCGTTCTTCGCGCAGAACTGGCATATGATGGCAGCGCTTCTGTTCGTCTGGGGCGGTGTGGTCGCTGCCATGTACACAATCGGCCTGGCGCATCTCGGCTCGCAGCTTTCCGGCCATGAATTGGCCTCCGCCAACGCCGCCTTCGTGCTCTGCTACGGCGTCGGCATGGTGCTTGGCCCGCAGGCAATCGGCATCGGCATGGACGCTTTCGGGCCGTCGGGCTTCGGTTGGGCGCTCGGCCTGTTCTTCGCCTGCTATATCGTGCTGGTCGGCACCAGGCTGCTCCGCAAAATCCTCTGAGTCGGTCCAGCTTCCGACATCGCTCCCACTGCTGACCAACTACTGACATAACCATGTCAGGAGGGCTCGAGTATATGCTCCCCCAAAGTGCATAAGCAGGGAGACCTCGGATGATCGATAGTGGCTTTGAAACGAAATCGCTGCGGATGGAATTGCTGCTGCTGGTGACCTTTCAGGCACCGGCAGCTGATGTCGATCGCATCATGGAAGCGGTGGTCGCGATCGCGCCGCTCAGAATGGGCAAATATGACAGCAATGCCTTTCAGTCGGCGGACGGCATCGAACGCTACCGGCCGCTTGAAGGCGCCGCCGCCGGCGCCGAGACGGAATTGCGCAGGCGGCCTGGGACTGTCGAGGTGTCGTTCGAACTGCCCGATGATCAGAAGCTCGCCGCTCGCGTCGTCGAAGCGATTTACCAGGTTCACAGCTATCAGGAGCCGGTGATCCGCATTCAGCCACTGCTTGCCAGCCGCTCCAAGGGTCTCGACGACCGCGCCAACCCGAACCGCTGGTGGAACACGACGGGCGATTGGAAGAAGGTGTTGCCAGTCACGGAAGACGCATGAGCCTGGACAAGGGTTGACTTTCCGGGCGCGTTCTTTATGTGTCGCGGCAAGTTTCCCGCGTCCGGGTGTTTCCCGTGCTCCAGCGGCCAAAACTCCACGAACATTAACGGACGAACATCATGGCCAAAGCCGCAAACATCAAGATCAAGCTTCTGTCGACCGCCGACACCGGTTTCTTCTACGTGACCAGCAAGAACAGCCGCACCAAGACGGACAAGCTGTCGTTCCGCAAATACGACCCGGTCGCCAAGAAGCACGTCGAATTCAAGGAAACCAAGATTAAGTAATCGGGTTTCTCTCGCAGTACTGAAACGCCGCCTTCCGGGCGGCGTTTTTCGTTTCGGGAATTCAGGACTACAGCATTTTGCAGCCAAATGGAATCATTTGGCGTCCGCATAAATGCGGCAAAACAGATAGTTAGAGCGAGTTACCGGTTCCAAGAGAACCGGAACGGCTCTAGTCGATGCGATCGCCGCTTGCCGGATCGAACAGATGCAGCGACGCCGGATCAGCCGACAGGCGCACACCCTCACCCGGTTTCACGCTGGCCCGGCCCATGGCAAACACGCAGACCTGCTGGCCGGCAAGCCTGGTATAGAACTGGGTCGACAAGCCGAGCGGCTCCACCACGCCCACCTCGCTTTTCAGCGCGCCATTGTCGGCGAGCCGGATATGCTCGGGCCGCAAGCCTACGGTGATCGCATCGCCATCCCTGAGCGGCAGGCCGTCGGGCAGCCTCAGCTTCTGGCCGTCGGCCAGGATGGCATCCGGCCCGGCGCCCTTTTCAACCACGGCAGGCAGAAAATTCATGCCGGGCGAGCCGATGAACCCGGCGACGAACATGTTGACCGGCCGGTCGTACAGATCGAGCGGCGCGCCGACCTGCTGGACTAGGCCGTCATGCATGACGACGATACGGTCGGCCATTGTCATCGCTTCGGTCTGGTCATGGGTGACATAGACCGAAGTGGTCTTCAATTGCTGGTGCAGCGCCTTTATCTCGGCACGCATGTGGACGCGCAGCTTGGCGTCGAGGTTCGAAAGCGGCTCGTCGAAGAGAAAGACCTTCGGGTCGCGCACGATGGCCCGCCCCATGGCGACGCGCTGGCGCTGGCCGCCGGACAATTGCCGCGGCAGGCGTTGCAGAAGGGCATCGAGCCCGAGCCGCTTGGCGGCGGCGTCCACCCTTGCTTCGATAGCTGGCTTGCCGGCCTTCCTCAACATCAGGCTGAAGCCCATGTTCTTCGACACGTCCATATGCGGATAGAGCGCGTATGACTGAAACACCATGGCGATGTCGCGGTCCTTTGGCGCGATGTCGTTAACCAGGCGCTCGCCAATATGGATCTCGCCGCCGGAGACCTCCTCCAGCCCGGCGATCATGCGCAGCAGGGTCGATTTCCCGCAGCCGGACGGGCCGACCAGGACCACGAACTCGCCGTCGGCGATTTCGAGATCGACCGCGTGCAGGACGCGCACGGCTCCATAGTCTTTGCGGACTTTGTCGAGTGTGACGGAGGCCATCGATCTATCCCTTGACGGCGCCGGCGGTAAGGCCGGTGACGAGGTAACGTTGCAGGAAGGCAAAGAAGACGCAGACGGGGATCAGCGCCAGGATGGAAGCCGCCATCATTTGTCCCCAGTCGACCGCGAATTTGCCGATGTAGGTGAGCAAGCCGACCGCGAAAGTCTTCTGCTCGTCGCTGGAAATCAGCATCAGCGCAAACAGCAACTCGCTCCACGCGGCGGTAAAGACGAAGCCAAGCGTCGCCCCCATGCCGGGCAGCGTCAGCGGCACGATCACCTTGCGCATCGCCTGCAGGCGCGTGCAGCCGTCGATCATCGCTGCCTCTTCCAGGTCTCGCGGGATGCCGTCGAAGAACGACTGCATCAGGAAGGTTGCAAAGGCTGTATTGAAGGCGGTGTAGATGATGACGAGGCCGGTCAGGCTGTTGATGAGACCGATCTGCCCCATGATGCGGTAGATCGGCGGAATGACCATCACCAGCGGGAAAGTCTGGGTGAGCAAAAGCAGGATAGCCAGGGTCGCCTTGCCGCGGAACGAAAAACGCGACATGGCGTAGCCGGCAAGCGTGGCAATGACCGTTACGAAGGCAGCCGTCGACACCGAAACGATAACGCTGTTTAGGAAATAGCGCGGAAAATCGGTGGCTTCGAGCACGGTGACGAAGTTCTGCAGCGTCGTTTGCGACGGCCAGAAAGTGATGCCTTCGGAATAGAGCAGCCGCTCCGGCGTGACCGAGATCTTCAACGTCCAGAAGATCGGGAACAGCGCGAAGGCCATGTAGGCTCCGATCGCGCCGTAAAGGCCGATGCCGCCGAGAACGCGCGAGGAGACGGAGCGTCCGGCAATCATCAGACGTGCCTTACCAGCGAACGGCGGATGCCGATCAGCGCAACCGCATAGACGATGAGCAGCACAAGCAGCAGCACCGCCACAGCGGAGGCATAGCCCTTGTCCAGCGACTTGAACGCGCTGACGTAGATATAGACCGGCACCGTGGCCGTCGAACCGGCAGGCCCGCCTTCAGTCATGACGAAGATCAGGTCGGCGAAGGTGGCGATCCATATCGTGCGCAGCATGACGGTAATGACGATGGTTGGCGCCAGGAACGGCAACGTCACCTTGGTAAAGCGTTGCCACGGCGAGGCGCCGTCGATGGCCGCCGCCTCATGCAGTTCTGACGGGATCGACTTCAACGCCGCCAAAAGCGTGATGGCAAAAAAGGGAATGCCGAACCAGACATTGGCGACGATCGGTCCCCACATGGCTGTCGAGGGATCGGAGAGCACGTTGGTTGGCTCGGTCTTCAGCCCCGAGGCGTAGAGCCAATGCGGCAGCGGCCCGATGATCGGGTTGAACAGCCAGGCCCAGGTCAGGCCCGAGAGGAAGGACGGCACCGCCCAGGGCAGGAACACCACCGCCTGCACGATCTTTCTGCCCCGGAACGGCGTGTCTAGCAGCAGCGCCAGGCCAAGGCCGAGGAAGAACTGGAAGAACAGGCTGGCTGCCGTCCACCACAGCGTGTTGACGAGCGCCTGCCCGAGCACGGGATCCGACAGCATCGCCTGATACTGCCCAAGTCCGACATATTCGGATTTGAAAGCGGAGAATTTGCGGAACGAGTAACCGATACCGATAACCAGCGGCACCAGCAGCACGACGACCAGCAGCACGATCGCCGGGCTGAGATAAAGCCAGGGCTCGATTGCGGCATGGGATAGCCGCTTTTTTCGCGGCCTGCCGACGGATCGTATTTCGGACACGGCGTAGGTCATGGGTGCTGGATTGTCTCCTGGGGCAAGCATGGGCTGGCGACAGCGCCTTTCCCGTTTACGGGGAGATGCCGGTCCACCCTCCGCAGCTGCAGCGCAGCTGCTGCGGGGGACGGGCAGGCAGATGAGAGGCAACACGAGCCACGACGGGTTGGCGCCGCCCCTCATCCGTCACTTTGTGATACCTTCTCCGCGTGAACGGGGAGAAGGGAGGAAAGCTATTTCTTGTTCTTGGCCATCCAGTCCTGCTGTTCCTTGGTCAGGAACTTGGCCCATTCGTCGGCCACGTCCTTTGCCGCCTTCTGACCAAGCAGCACTTCCTGAAAATTCTTGATCGCTACCTGGTCGACGAAATTGCCGAGATTTTCCAGATGCGTCGGAGGCGTCACCATCTCGTATTTGTCGCCGTTGTTCAGTTCCTCGAACCAGCCTTTGAACTGCTCGGTCCTGAAGTGAGCATCCTGGTCGGCGCCATTGTGGATTGGAATGACTCCGACTTCCTTTGCCCATTCCAGATTGTCCTTGGGCGACAAAAGCGTTGCCATCAGCTTCCAGGCATCGTCCTTGTGCTGGGAATTGGCGAACATCGCCCAGCCGGCATAACCGAGCGTCGGATAGGATTTGCCGCTCGGCCCGACTGGCATCGGCGCCACGGCGAAGTCGTCGGCGCTCATCTTGTCGGCGATGCCGAGCAGCGCGTCGGGATCCTGGTTCAGCATGGCGCAGGTGCCGCTATAGAACCCGGTGACGGTCTCGTTAAAACCCCAGCTCACCGCGTCCTTAGGCGCCAGGCCGTTCTTGTACATGTCGGCGAGCATCTGCAGGCCCTTGACCGAGCCTTCCTCGTTGATGGTCGAGGTGCCGTCCTCGTTGAAATAGCCGCCCTTGCCCGCGGCAATGTTCATGAACATGTGCATGCCGTTGAAGGCGCCAGGGCCGCCGCGCAGGCAGTAGCCGTATTTGCCTGGTATCGCGGAGATCTTCTTGGAGTCCTCGACGAACTCGTCGAGCGTCGCCGGCGGACCGTCCAGACCAGCCTCCTTGAACAGCTTCTTGTTCCAGAACAGCGCGTTCAGGTAATAACCGTAAGGGATCATGTACTGCTTGTTGTCGACCGTCGAGCCGAACTGCTTGGCACGCTCGCCCAGCGTTTTGGCATCGTCCCATTTGGCCATGTATGGCCCGAGATCCTCGAGCTGGCCATTGGTCGCATAGAGGCCCATCCAGCGTTCCGGCATCTCGACGATGTCGGGCGTGTCGCCGGCCTGCACCATGGTAAGGAACTTCTCGAACGCCTGGCCCCAGGGCAGCGATACCAGCTCGACCTTGACACCCGGATTGGCCGCCTCGAACTCGGCGATCTGTTTCTTGAGGAATTCGGTACGCGGCGGGCTGGTGATGACCTCGACCATCTTGACCGTGGAATCGGCCAGCACGCTGCCGGCGGAAATCGCCAGACCTGCGACGGCACCAAGAAGGATGCTCAGTTTTTTCATGTTCAGCACTCCCATTTTGAACGGCTCCATTTATCTTTTTGCTTTGTCGAACGCCTGGGCAACGTCAGCCCACAGGTCTTCGACACTTTCCAATCCGACACTGAACCGGATGGTTCGCGGGCTGACGCCGAAGCGCGCCATCGAATTCAGGCCCGGCGTCTGCTCGAGCGAGGCCTTTGCTGGAACGACCAGGCTCTCATGGCCGCCCCAGCTGACGCCGATGCGAAAGAGTTTCAGCGCATCGACGAAAGCCGGGATGTCGACGTCTTCCGTCACCTCGAATGAGAACAGCCCGGCATAGCCGGCAAGCGTCGCCTTGCCCGGATGGTTGGAATAGGCCGGGTGGTTGACCCGCTCGACATGGCCATGCGCTTTCAGCCGTTCGGCGATGGTCAGCCCGCTCTTCATGTGATGCGGCAACCGCAGCGGCAATGTGCGCAGCCCGCGCAGCAACAGCCAGGCCTCGAAAGGCGAAAGTTTGCCGCCGAGGTAGGAATAGGTCTGCTCGTTGATATGTCGGATATGGGCAGCCGAACCGGCCACCACACCGGCGACGGTATCGCTGTGGCCGCCGAGATATTTCGAGGCCGAATGCAGCACCAGGTCGACACCGTGCGAAATCGGCTTCTGGAACACCGGCGTCGCCCAGGAATTGTCGATCGTGGTGACGATGCCCTGCCCTTTGGCCAGCCGCGCCAGGTAGGTTATGTCCTGGAGCTCGAACATCATCGACGTCGGGCTTTCCAGGTAGAGCAGCTTGGCGCCGGGGAGTGCCGCGGCGACCGCGTCCGGATCGGAACCGTCGACATAGTCGACCTTGATGTTGAGCCGAGGCAACAGCCGTTCGAACAGCCGGTAGGCATCGCCGTAGCAATTGCGCACGACAACCATGCGCTCGCCGGCACCGACGAAAGCAAGCACCGTGGCGCTGATCGCCGCCATGCCGCTGGAAAAGCCGCGCGCGGCCTCCGCGCCTTCGAGAGCGGCGACACGCGCCTCGAACTCCATGACCGTCGGGTTGTCGCCGCGCGAATAGATCGGCTGGCGTCGCCTGCCGGCGAATGTATCGGCCATCTCCGAATAATTGGAGAAGGTGAAGAGCGAAGTCTGGTAGATCGGCGGCACCACGGCACCGCCGGGGAAAGGCTCGTCATGGGCGAGAAGCGTCGCTGCCTCGGCGAGATAGTCGTTTTCGAAACCGGCGGGATGATCGCTCATTTCTGGCCTGAAAGTTCGAGTTTGGCCGCGCCGCGCTTCAGATCGTCCTCGACGGTGGCGATCAGCTTGAGCGCCTCGGCCCGGGCCCCCTCCGGATCGTGCGCGGCAATGCGTTCGTAGATGGTGCGGTGGTAAGGAAAGCTGGCGTGGCCGAAATCACGCACGCCGAGCGGATGTTCCCAGAAACGGTGGAACAGTTCGTGCATGGCGGCGATGATCTGCTCGAAGAGCGGATTGCCGGAACTGCGGTAGATCGACTGGTGGAATTCCCAGTCCTCCTCCGCCGACATGCCGGCGCGCATGTGGAAGGCCTGCTCCATAGTGTCGAGCTTGCGCCCGATCTCGGCGATCTCGGCCTGGTCCGCGCGAACGGCGCACAGGGCGGCGGCTTCCGCTTCCAGTGCCCGGCGGATTTCCAGCGTCTGCATCAGGCTTGTGAAATCATTGCCGCCGGCCAGCGTCAGCGGCATGTGCAGCATGTCCAGCGAGACCACTCCCTTGAGATAGGTGCCGCTGCCTTGCCGCCGTTCGACCAGGCCGAGCCCCTCCCAGCGCGTCAGCGCCTCGCGCACGGTGTTGCGGCTGACCTTGAGGCGCTCGGCCAGGATGCGTTCGGTCGGCAGTCTCTGGCCGGGCCCGAGAGCTTCCCGCATTACAAAGCCGGCCAGCGCCTTGAGCACCGCGTCGTCGCGAGCAGTTGCCTGTATGGGGGAAAGGCCGAATTCGGTCATGCCAACGGGTCACCAAATGGCTCAATGGTCCAACCAATTTCTGCATAGAAGACAGGCCCTGTCAACCGACTGCGGGCGCATACGCTCTGCCCAGCCGGCTATTTCAAAGGGCGCTGTCGCTGCCGCAACAAAACCAAAGCGTTTTCCGGGTCTTGGCGCAGAATCCTGATGTGTTTTGAAATTGGGGGCCGGCCGGCGTTTGGCAGCGGTACGAGGAGGCCACTATGTGCCAGCGCCGGCCAGCCGACCCCACGGACCCAGGAGATGCGGCGGACCTGAGCATCATGGGGTATTCTTTGGGTCGAACCGGCGATCTAGACCTCGTGCCGGTTACGTCTAAGGGCTGCACATTTGCGCAACAACTTATGAAAATCAACAGTTTCTTAACCAAGCCTCGCAACTCGCTTGGATTAAGGTAAATTCGTAACCTTGTCGGGTTGACTGGCTAATTCGTCTATGGTGCTACGCCGCCTTGGCGACGACGCGATTGCGGCCGCCGCTCTTGGCCTCATAGAGCGCGAGGTCGGCTCGTTTCATCAGCGCCGCGACCGTGTCCACGCCTTTCAGCACCGACGACACGCCGACGCTGACGGTGACTTCGATCGCTTTGCCCTCGCTGCCAACGGCAAACGGCAGTTGGGCGATTTCGGCGCGAATGCGCTCGGCGACCTTTTCGGCTACCGCGCCGTCCGTGTCCGGCATCACCACCACGAACTCCTCGCCACCGAAGCGGCAGGCTAGATCGATGCCGCGCACATTCTTGCGCAGCCGCCGCGCGAATTCGCGCAGCACGTCGTCGCCGCCGTCATGGCCATGCGCGTCGTTAATGCTCTTGAAGCGATCCAGATCGGTGATCATCACCGACAGCGGCCGGCGCCGTGCCACGGCGCGGTCGAACAGCGTCTGCAGATGGCTGTCGAGATAGCGGCGGTTGTGCAGGCCGGTCAGGGCATCGGTCACCGCCATCTCGATGGTCTGGGTGACGCTGGCGCGAAGCTGGTCGTTGTAGCGCTTGCGGCGAACCTGCGTACGCAGCCGCGCCGTCAGCTCCTGCTGGTCGATCGGCCGCATCAGATAGTCGTTGATGCCGAGTTCGAGGCCGCGGATGATGCGTCCCTCTTCGCCCTCGTCCGCCAGAAGGATGATCGGCAGGAAACGGGTGCGATCGAGCGAGCGCAATTGCGAGCAGAGCCTCAGCGGGTCGAAATCGGCGAAGGCCGTCGAGATCATCACGCATTCGTAGGGCAGCTCGGCGGCCTGGAAGAAGCCGGCATGCGGATCGTTGGCGACGTCGAGATCGGCACTGCCGCGCAGCATCTTCTGGATGCGCTCGAACGAGGATTTGCGCTCGTCGACCAGCAGCACCTTCGGCACCGCGTCGTCGGTGGCGAAGTTGCGGCTCAAAAGCTCCTCGATGCCGATATTGCGTGTCGTCGAGGCGCGCAGCCGCAGCTCGTCGGTGAGCGACTTCAGCCTGACCAGGCTCTTGACGCGCGTCATTAGCTGCAGATCGTTGACCGGCTTGGTCAAAAAATCGTCGGCGCCGGCCTCGAGGCCACGCACCCGGTCCGAAACCTGGTCGAGCGCGGTGATCATCACGACCGGGATGTGCGATGTCGCCGGGTCGCCCTTCAGCCGCCGGCAGACCTCGAACCCGTCCATGTCAGGCATCATCACGTCGAGCAGCACGACATCGACCTTGCCGTTCTCGCAGATCTCGATCGCGTCCGGCCCGTTGGTGGCGGTCAGAACCTCGAAATATTCGGCGAGCAGCCGAACCTCCAGCAGCCTGACATTGGCTGGGATGTCGTCGACGACGAGGATCCGCGCGGTCATTTCACAAAAGCTCCGGCTCGGCTGGAAAAATACATCAGGCATCGCCCAGATAGGATTTGATGGTTTCGATGAAACGCGGCACCGAGATCGGCTTGGAGATATAGGCTTCGCAGCCGCCCTGGCGGATGCGCTCCTCGTCGCCCTTCATGGCGAAGGCGGTGACCGCGATGACAGGGATGACGTGGAGATCGTCGTCCTCCTTCAGCCATTTGGTGACCTCGAGGCCCGACACTTCCGGCAGCTGGATGTCCATCAGGATGAGGTCCGGCCTGTGCTGCCGCGCCAGATCCAGCGCTTCCAGGCCGTTGCGTGTGCGCACCGTCTCGTAGCCGCTCGCTTCGATGAGGTCGCGAAAGAGCTTCATGTTGAGCTCGTTGTCCTCGACGATCATAACCTTCTTTGGCATCGATTTCCCGTCCCGGCCGGCCTTCCACTCGAAGGGTGCCGTCATGCCCCCTTGTCGGCACGCACCAAACCTGTTCCCACTATACGGCAATATGATTGACGAAACGGAAACCGGCCGCCCTAAAAGCTTTCGGATTCCAGGTCGGCGAGCTTGCTGCCGACGACACTTGCCACTACTGCGAAAACAGAACGATTCCGCCCACGAAGGAAGGTAGCGATGGCAAACGCAGCGTCAATGCGCGAGGAAGCGGAAACGATTGCCGTAAAGGCACTGGGCTTCGTCGCCGCCGATCCGGAACTTCTGCCCCGCTTCCTGGCGATCACCGGCATCGAAGCCCATTCCATCCGCCAGGCGGCGGGTGAGCCGGGATTCCTGGCCGGCGTGCTGCAGTTCATCCTTGCCCACGAGCCGACGCTGATGCGTTTTTCCGAGGAGACCGGAACGCCGCCCGCCGCAATCGGTAAGGCATTGCGGGCGCTGCCGCTCGGCGACGACAATCATGAGCGTTCGATATAAGGGACGATCCCGAGACAGATCGCCGCGCCGAAAATCGTGAGTGCACTCGGGCTTTGACGCCAGCCGCGTGGAGAGCAATTCCAGGAAAAGGGTGAAACGGTTTTCCGTCTGGAATTGCGCAAAAACAAAGACATGGAGCGGATCGGCGTTTTCGTGAAACGATGAACCGCTCCAACCTCGGCATTTAGGGTTTCAACTTCGCCCCTGCCCCGCCATCGTCATTCTCGCCCGAGCCATGATCCGGAACGGTAACATCGCTTGGGTCCATGATGGGGTTGTCCTGAGCGGCATCGGCCGGCTTCAGCATGGCGCCGTTGACCGTGACCGAGCCGTCTGCCTTGGCGTTGATGATCCATTCCAGTCGACCATCCGGCAGTGCCTTGCCGAACCCCTTGATGGCGAGTGCGAACGGAAAATACTGTGCCGCTTCCGGTTCGGTCTTGGCCGCCGTCTGCAGGGCCTCCACGATCTTGTCGTAGCCCGCGACATCGATGGTCATGCTCGCCTCCGGCTTCTTGCCGGGGAACGTCATTTCACCTTCCATCGCAATCTCGATGTTGCCGTTCTTGATCGTGCTGTGTCCGAGAGTGGCCTTTGGCGTCTTGGCCAGGAAATCGGCGAAGATCTGCTTGCCGAAATCTGCCGGCAGCGGTGGATCCTTGCTGAAATCAAGGGTTTCGATGGTTTTCTTCGCCATGCTGTCCAGATCGATGTTGGTGCCGCCGAAGTTGAGGGCGATATCGGTCGGCAGCAACGCAACGCTCCAGCTGGGCAGCACCTGCTGTGGCATTGTCAGGCCGGAAACCTTGAACGCGTAGTTGATCTTGCCGTCCTTGGCGATGCCGTCCATGCCGACGGCGGTATTCAGTTGCGTCGCACCGAACTTGCCTACCGGGCTCTCCACCACAAAGTCCTTGAAGCCGTAGGTGCCGTCGATCCGCTCCCACAATGGCAGTGCTGCCGTCAGAAGCGATTTGAACTCCGCCTCATCCGCCTTGAATTTGGCTGCATCATCAGTCGCCACGATGAAAGCAAGCAGGTCGAGCAGCGGCTTTGTCCGCAAACCCTTGCCGGTCGCGTCCACGGAAAGTTCAGGCGCTTTTACAGCAGCCGGAAAACTCAACCCATTTTTGGGATCGTTGACTTTGATCGTTTCGGCGAAGTTCGTTATTTTTTCCGTCACCGTGAAATCGATGCCGCCATTTGCGGATTTGGTCGAAACTATTGCGGCAGTGCTAGCGCCGACCGTGACATCCGCCTGCTGCTTAGGCTCTCGGGTGGTCATCGTCATCCCAGCCATCGAACCGGTTGCGCTCGCGAAAGCAGCCAGGTCGGGGTCATAAACTCCGGTGAACTTGTTGTCCGACACGGAGAAGTCGATGTGCTGCGCCCCCTCAGGGCCAACGAAATCGATAGACCCCTTCGGGGACACGTCCGCCGAAACGTCCCAGTGTCCATCCTTACGTGGCTTGACCAAGATGAAGTAAGGCGTGACGTCGAACTTGAAGGCCTGCTGCTTTGCCATCAAATCCGTGACCGGCTTGAAGTCGAAAGCGAGCTTGTAGGCATCGCCGTCGACTGAAATTTTCACGAACCCAATGTCGAACGGCTTCTTGCCGATATAGTGCGCCAGATCGTCGGAAAGCTGCTTCGCGCCTTGCCTGTCGACCGCTTGGCCGAAGGCCGGTGCGCTGCAGGCAAGAAGTAAAACAACTGGCAAAACGCGCTTCATGTCGATCCTCACTTAGTCGCGGCCCTCAAGCCGCTCTGTCACTGGTAGGCAAATACCATCGCCGCCGCAAGAGAAGGCCTATGTGTTGCGGCGGCTGCTAAAGCACCAGCCGCACCAGCGGTCGGCCTGGCTTGCGTTCGACCAACCGCTGGAACCCGGCCTTTTCGAAGACCCGCGACGAGCCGACGAACAGCCCGATCGACCGCGAATCCTTCGACAGGTCGATGGGGCAGGCCTCGATCAGGCGCGCGCCGTTCTGGCGGGCGAACTCGATGCCGCCTTGGACCAGGCGGTGCGACAGGCCCCTGCCGCGTGCCTTGGTGCGGATGAAGAAGCAGGAGATCGCCCAGACGCCCGGATCGGCGGCGTCGGCGGGGTCGATCGGCGCCGACCCCCTGCCCTGGTTGTTCCATTCGGGCACGTCGGCACGCGGGCCGATCTGCATCCAGCCGACCGCCTGGCCACCCTCGAAAGCCAACAGGCCGGGCGGCGGCCCGGCCTCGATTCGCGCCTTGATGTGGTCCTTGTTGCGCTCGCGATTGCTCGCGCGGCGCACCGCAGGCGCTAACCGGAAATGCGTACACCAGCAGCCGTAACAGGCGCCCTGCTTGCCGAAAAGATCCTCGAAATCCGCCCAAAGCTCAGGCACTAGCGGCGCTATGGTCGTATTCATGAGCTCTCTCCCGGCCCACCGCCTTGTCGTGGCGTCCGTCCTGACGTACCATTGCATTTGTTCTCTTTATGTTCGCAGCGATGGCGGCTCCTGTCAACAACCCCGAACACGGTTTTTGCCGCGACTGCCTGAATTTTCAGCGCAGCGAGGCACGCCGTTGCGAGCGCTGCGGCAGTCCAAGGCTCGCCCGCCATCCGGAGCTCTACCGGTTGCGCCTTGCCCATATCGACTGCGACGCGTTCTACGCGGCGGTCGAAAAGCGCGACAACCCGGCGTTGAAGGACCGGCCATTGATCATCGGCGGCGGCAAGCGTGGCGTCGTATCCACCGCCTGCTACATCGCCCGGATCCATGGCGTTCGCTCGGCAATGCCGATGTTCAAGGCGCTCGAAGCCTGTCCCGAAGCGGTGGTCCTCCCGCCGGACATGGAAAAATACGTGCGCGTCGGCCGCGAGGTGCGCGCCATGATGCAGGCGCTGACGCCGCTGGTCGAGCCGCTCTCGATCGACGAGGCCTTTCTCGACCTCGCCGGCACCGAGCGCTTGCATGGCCTGCCGCCTGCGGTGGTGCTGGCGCGCTTCGCACTCGGCGTGGAAAAGGAGATCGGCATCACCGTTTCAGCCGGCCTTTCCTATTGCAAGTTCCTGGCCAAGGTGGCATCGGACTTCCGCAAGCCGCGCGGCTTTTCGGTGATCGGCGAGACCGAGGCTATCGGCTTCCTGGCCGAGCAGCCGGTGACGCTGATCTGGGGGGTCGGCAAGGCCTTTGCCGTCACGCTCGAGCGCGACGGCATCCGCACCATCGGCCAGCTGCAGCGCATGGAGCGCGGCGATCTGATGCGCCGCTACGGCGTTATGGGTGACCGGCTCTACCGGCTCTCGCGCGGCGAGGACGACCGTCGCGTCGTTCCCGACCAGGACGCGAAAAGCGTCTCGGCGGAAACCACTTTCGACACCGACATCGCCTCCGTCGACGACCTGGTTTCGGTGCTGAGGGCGCTGTCGGAAAAAGTCTCGGCCCGGCTGAAAAAGTCCGGCATTGCCGGACGCACCGTCGTCCTCAAGCTGAAGACCCAGGATTTCAAGATCCGTACGCGCAATCGCCAGCTCGGCGATCCGACCCGGCTGGCCGACCGCATCTTTCAGACCGGGCTCGAACTGCTGCGCAAGGAGGCCGACGGCACGAAATACCGGCTGCTCGGCGTTGGCGTCAGCGACCTCTCCGACGATGACCGGGCGGACCCGCCCGATCTGGTCGACGTCCAGTCACGCAAGCGCGCCATGGCCGAAGGCGCTATCGATACGCTGCGCGGCAAGTTCGGCCGCAGGGCGGTGGAAACCGGCTATACCTTCGGCAAGGGCCGCGATGCCCATCCGCCCGAACCGGTCGAGGAGTGATAGTCAGGTGCGCCGCAGATCGATCCTGCTGGTCACCACACTCTTGCCGGTTTTCGGATCGGTATCGACGACGATCAGCCGCATGCCATCCTCGCCATTCTTCTCGACCGTCATTTGCGCCTTGCGATCGCCATTGACCTCCTTGGCCCAACGAATGCCGAGATTGATCGCGTTGCCGGAGCGGCTGCCGCTCAATTGCGCCGGCCCGGTGCGCGATCCGACATAGGTGCCGGTGTATTTCGTCCCGCTCGATTTGAGATCGGCGCTGATGGCGCGCGTCACCACGATAAGACCGCGGCAGCTGCCGTCGAGCGATAGCGAGCTCGACGTTGCGTCGGAATTGAAATGACAGGAGACATTCACCGTCGGCGCATCGGTGGTGACCTTGACGGTGCCTTTGCCGGCGAAATTCCCCTGGAATGAGCGAAGAAAATCCGGATCGTCGGCATGCGCTGCGCCGGCCCCGGCCGTCAGGCACCCGGCAAGTACAAATCGTGCAAGTGATTTCATCGGACCGCTCCTCGTTGGTATCCAAAACACAGCACGCAAACACTGAGGGACCAACGCTTCCCTCAGCAGCGGGTTCCGGCTTCAACATCACTGTTTGCAACGCTTCACGGCTGGCCCAGTCGAATGCGCCGGCTAGCGGTTGCGATGAAAGCGCCGGCTTGCGACATAGCGCCCATGGCACCCGCACCCTCGATCCCCAAGGCCGCGTTCTGGATGGCGCTGTCGATCGCCTCGTTCCTGGCGATGTCGGTGGCCGGCCGCGCCACGACGGCAGAACTCAACGTCTTCCAGGTGCTCGAGTTGCGCTCGGTGATCGGCTTTTTCATCCTGCTGCCGCTGGTCATGATGTCAGGCGGTTTTCCGGCGATGCGCACCGGACGCCCGTTGGCCCATCTCGCCCGCAACGTCGTCCATTATACCGGCCAGGCTGCCTGGCTTTATGCCTTGACGCTGATCCCGCTTGCGGTGCTGATCTCGATCGAATTCACGACGCCGATCTGGACTGCGCTGCTGGCGGTAGCTTTCCTCGGCGAAAGGCTCTCCCGGCCAAGGCTGGCGGCGATCGTGCTGGGGCTGATCGGCGTGGTGATCATCGTGCGTCCGGGCGTCGGCGCGGTCAATCCGGGGCATGTTATCGTGCTGGGAGCAGCGGTCTGCTTCGGCGTCTCGGTGGTTCTCGTCAAGTCGCTGACGCGGACGGACAGCGTCGTGCGCATCATCTTCTGGATGCTGATCATCCAGTCGGTGCTTGGCCTCGTCCCGGCGCTGTACGAATGGCGCAACCCGCCGCTCGAGCTCTGGCCGTGGATCCTGCTGATCGCGTTTACCGGCATGTCGTCGCATTTCTGCATGGCCCGCGCACTTGTCTATGCCGATGCGACGGTCATCTCGCCAATGGACTTTTTGCGCGTACCGCTGTCGGCGATGATCGGATGGCTGCTCTATCACGAGCAGATCGACGCCTTCACCGCCGGCGGCGCCCTGCTGATCCTGCTTGGCAATCTGCTCAATCTGCAGAAAAAAGCCGCCAAACCTGCGGAAGTGGCGGCAGCGTAGCCCTGCGTTTCAATCGCCGTCGTCGGGTATGTTCAGAACGTGCCCACAGGCCTTGCAATGAACGGCGTCAGGCTCGTGCCGCTGCAGCCCGCATTGCGGGCAAGGAAAGAACACCTTGGTGGGACGGAAGAGCGCCTGTGCAAGCCGGACGAACAGCGATATGGCAATGATCATGGTGGCGATCGCGGTGAGCTTGCCGGCCACACCGGGCAGGACGATGTCACCGAAACCGGTCGTGGTGACCGTGGCGACCGTGAAATACAGCGCATCGACATAGCCCTCGAGACCACCCACGGTGCGGAAGAAGAAGGTGTAGACGAAACCCGTGATGACAAAGAGGAATGTCAGGAAATTGATGACCGCACGGCTCGCCTCGCGCCATCGCCTGAAGCCGCGCATCTCGAGAAATCGCCACAGCGCGCCGCTACGCGACAGCGACCACAGCCGCAGGATGCGCAAAAAACCGAGATTGGCCAGCGCCGTAGGCATCAGCAGAGTCAGCAGGATGAAGGCATCAATCCACGACGCCGGCTGTTTCATCAGGCGCAGCATGTCCTTGGAGGCAAGCAGCCGGGCAATCATGTCGGCGGCGACAAGTGCTGCCACGGAGTAGTCCAGCCAGAGGAACGAAGACGACTTCTGGATCACCGGCGTGGCGATGAAAAAGGCAATGATGGCAAGGTCGATGACAACAGCCGCAAGCTGAAACCGGAACGCCGCCGCTGTGCGCCCGTGATACAGCTTGCGCAACATGTCGCGCAGCCGGGCCAAGGCTGACATATCTTGGGCTCCGTTCTTGTCAGCTACCTTCATGACGATCGCGATAGCCTTCGCTGCGACAGCCGTCCAGTCGACAAGGCAGGCGGAAGCTTGCGCCATCCGACCGATCCCGGCGGTTGCGGCAAATGGCGCCAGCCGCGATCAAACCGGCCTTGCCTCTACAACGCTGATGCGTGGCCCCGCCTGGATGATCTCGGTCACCTCGAAGCCACCCTTTGCCAGCAGCGACTTGAATTCATCGGCCGTCCGCTCCTGACCATCGGGCGCGACCAGCATGTTGAGGTCGGAGAATTTGGCATTCGCCCCCTGATTGGGCGGCTCAAGCACGGCCTCAAAAACCAGCAACTTGCCGCCCGCACGGATCGCCTGGCGACAGTTTTGCAGGATCGCGACGTTGGTCTCGTCGTCCCAGTCATGCAAAATCCATTTGAGCAGCAGCGCGTCGGCCGCCACGGGCAGCTCGGCAAAGAAATCGCCTCCGACGATCTCACAGCGATCGGCGACACCTTTCGCCGCCAGCACCGAGGCGGCCGGCGCTACCACATGCGGTTGGTCGAAAAGGATGCCGCGGCTGCCCGGGGTCGCGGCCAGGACTTCGGCAAGCAGCGCGCCCTGGCCACCGCCGACGTCCATGATGACCGGAAACGACGAAAAATCATACGCCGCCAGGATGGCTGCCGCCACGCCGCGCGAATTCGCTGCCATGGCGCGATCGAAGATAGCGGACTCCTCTGGATGCTCTGCCCGGTATTCCCAGACGCCCTTGCCATGCGCGTGGCGAAATGCGTTCTTGCCGGTTTGGATGCTGTAGAGCAGTTCGCTCCACGCTTGCCGGTAATAAGGCCTTCCGACGAAGGCGGCCCAGGGTGCAGCGGAAAACTCAGCATCGGAGCGCAAGGCGGCGCCAAGCGGCGTTAGCGAGAACTGCCCGTCCTCGGCCTCGTGAAATATGCCGACCGCCGCAAGCGCCCGCAGCAACCGATAGAGCGCGCGCGGATGTGTGTCGGTCAGGCTTGCAAGATCTGCTGCCGAGCGCTTGCCGTCCTTGATGTGGTCGGCGATGCCGAGCGTCGCGGCGACCGAGATCGCCTGCGAGACGCGGTACCCGTTGACCATCCGTGTTAGTTCGAAAGCGGCTGCGCGTTCATCCATGGCGCCCCCCAATCGCCAAAACCCGAAGGTTTCGGTATTTTAAACCAGCTCCACTTCAACCACGCCCGGCACCGCGCGCATGGCTGACGCGATCTGAGGCGAGATACGATAACGACTGGGCAATTCGATCTCGACCTCCCCCTGGCCGTCATCCTTTATCAGCACAAAGCTTACCTGTCCCTCGCCCTTGACGGCAAGCTGGCCGGCAAGCGTGCCGATCGGTGCTGCGTCGCGCACGAAGATGCGTAGCGCTTTCTGGACGCGGCTTGCCTCGTCCTCCAGCGACTGCACGGTCTGGATGCGCAGATTGACGCCTTCCGGCCTGTCCTCGGCCGAAACGGTGATGACCACCGAGCGGCCGGGCTCGAGCAGGTCGCGATATTGCGCCAGTCCCTCGGAAAACAGCACCGCTTCATACTGGCCGGACGTGTCGGAAAACTGCACGACGCCCATCTTGTTGCCGGTGCGCGTCTTGCGTTCCTGCTTGGTGGTGACAGTACCAGCGAGCCGGCCGGCGGCCGCACCGCGTTTGACGGCGGCCGAGAATTCGGCCCAGGTCTGCACCCGCATTTTCTGCAGCGCCGCCTTGTATTCGTCGAGCGGATGCGCCGAGAGATAGAACCCGACCACCTGGAACTCGCGGTGCAGGCGGTCGGCGGCGAGCCAGGGGTCGGTCGCCGGCAAGTTGAGTGCCTGCGACTGTGCGCCCAGCGAGGCGCCAAAGATGTCGTGCTGGCCGGTGACGGCATTCTGCTGCGCCAAGGACGCCAGCCCCATCATCCGCTCGACGCCGGCCATCATCGCCGCCCGGTCGAGACCGAAGCAGTCGAGCGCGCCGGCCATGATCAGGCTCTCGAAGACGCGTTTGCCGACGATCTTCGGATCGACCCTTTCGCAGAAATCGGCGAGGCTCTTGAACGGTTTTTCGCCGCGCGTGGCGACGATGTGCTCGACTGCGGCATCACCGACGCCCTTGAGCGCGGCCAGCGAATAGAAGATGCGGTTCTCGCCGACCTCGAAATCCCGGAACGACGTCATCACCGACGGCGCCACCACTTCGATGCCGAGGCGCAGCGCATCCTGGCGGAAATCGGCGAGCTTGTCCGTATTGCCCATGTCGAGCGTCATCGACGCCGCCAGGAATTCGACGGGGTAATGCGCCTTCAGATAGGCGGTCTGGTAGGAGACGACGGCATAGGCGGCGGCATGCGATTTGTTGAAACCGTAGTCGGCAAACTTTGCCAGCAGGTCGAAGATGAAGTCGGCTTGCGGCTTGCCGACGCCGCGCTCGACCGCGCCAGAAACAAAGCGCTCGCGCTGCTTGTCCATCTCGGCGCGGATCTTCTTGCCCATGGCGCGGCGCAGCAGATCGGCTTCGCCCAGCGAATAGCCGGAGAGCTCCTGCGCAATCTGCATCACCTGTTCCTGGTAGACGATGACGCCTTGCGTCTCCTTGACGAGATGGTCGATCTTCGGGTGGATCGACGCCATCTCCTCCTCGCCGTGCTTTCTGGCGTTGTAGGTCGGGATGTTCTCCATCGGTCCCGGCCGGTAGAGCGCAACCAGCGCGATAATGTCCTCGATACAGTCGGGCCGCATGCCGATCAGCGCCTTGCGCATGCCGGCACTTTCCACCTGGAACACGCCGACCACTTCGCCGCGCGACAGCATGGCGTAGGTTTCCGGGTCGTCGAGCGGAATGTGGGCGAGATCGATCTCGATGCCGCGGCGGCGGATCAGCTTGACCGCCCTGTCCAGCACGGTCAGCGTCTTCAGGCCAAGGAAGTCGAACTTCACCAGCCCGGCCTGCTCGACATATTTCATGTTGAACTGGGTGACCGGCATGTCCGAGCGCGGATCGCGGTACATCGGCACCAGTTCCGACAGCGGCCGGTCGCCGATGACGATGCCGGCGGCATGAGTCGAGGCGTGACGGTACAGACCTTCCAGCTTCTGCGCCGTGTCGAGCAGCGTCTGTACAATCGGCTCGCGCTCGGCCTCCTCGGCAAAGCGCGGCTCGTTGGCGATGGCGTCGGCGAGCTTGACCGGATTGGCCGGGTTCGACGGCACCATCTTGCTCAGCTTGTCGACCTGCCCGTAAGGCATCTGCAGCACGCGGCCGACGTCGCGCAGCACGGCGCGCGCCTGCAGGGTACCGAAGGTGATGATCTGGCCGACCTGGTCGCGGCCGTATCTCTGCTGGACGTAGCGGATGACCTCCTCGCGCCGGTCCTGGCAGAAGTCGATGTCGAAGTCGGGCATCGACACGCGATCGGGATTGAGGAAGCGCTCGAACAGCAGCGAAAAACGCAGCGGATCGATGTCGGTGATGGTCGTCGAATACGCGACCAGCGAGCCGGCGCCTGATCCGCGGCCCGGGCCGACCGGAATGCCTTGCGCCTTGGCCCATTTGATGAAGTCGGCAACGATCAGGAAATAGCCGGGATATTTCATCTTCTCGATGACCCCGAGCTCGAAATCCAGCCTCTCGCGATATTGCTCGACTGTATAGCCGGGCGTCGGCCCGTGCGCCGCCAGCCGCGCCTCCAGTCCTTCATGCGCCTGCCTGGCAAGCTCCTGCGCCTCCGCCTTGACCGCCGCATCGGCGTCGGCGACATCGCGGCCGGCAAAGCGCGGCAGGATCGGGTTTCGTGTCTTCGGATAGTAGGAGCAGCGCAGTGCGATCTCGACGGTGTTGTCGATCGCTTCCGGCAGGTCGGCGAACAGCCTCGCCATGTCGGCCTGGCTTCTCAGGAAATTGTCGGGCGACAGGCGGCGGCGATTATCGGCCGCAACCACGGAGCCTTCGGCGATGGCGATCAGGGCGTCATGCGCCTCATAGTCTTCACGAGAGAAGAAAAACGCTTCGTTGGTGGCAACCAGCGGCAGATCGTGGCGGTAGGCGAGATCGACCGACGACTGCTCGATCGCGCGGTCGTAGCCGGAGACCCGTTCCAGTTCGACATAGAGCCGGTCGCCGAACAGGCCCTTGAGCGCCAGCAGCCGGGTCTCGGCTAGTTCACGGCGGTCCTCTTTCAAGGCATTGCCGATCGGACCGCGCGGCCCGCCGGTAAGGCAGATCAGACCGTCGGAATGGCCCTGCAGCATCTCGCTCGTCAGATGCACCGCCTCGCCGGGCGGTGTCTCGAGGTAGACGCGGCTGACCAGCCTGACCAGATTGCCGTAGCCGGCCTCGGTGGCGGCGATCAGGACCACCGGCCGCATCTCCGGCCCCTGCCGCCTGCGGTCGCGCTGGCTGTCGTTCGCCTCACCGGAAAAGGCGAGGTCGATCTGGCAGCCGATGATCGGCTGGATGCCGTCCTTCACTGCCTTTTGCGCGAATTCCAGCGCACCGAACAGATTGTTGGTGTCCGTGACGGCGATTGCCGGGCATTCGTCCTGCACCGCATGGCCGACGATCTTCCCGAGTTGCAAGGCACCTTCGAGCAGCGAATAGGCCGAATGCACGCGCAGATGAATGAACCGACGCGCCGCCGCCTCTGCCCGCGATGCCTTTGCATAGGCCTCGCGCAGCAAGGGATCGCGTGGAAGTCTCTCATCCGCCATGTTTTTTTCGCGCCGCCTAACAGGGACTCAGTCGATCAAGATGTATTGTCCGGCACCGGGTAACACGAGTCCAGCAGAAGCGATTGGGGCTTTGGACGTTTAGAGCAACCGCCGAAGCTGCCGATCTCCCCCCTCGTGGGGGAGATGTCCGGCAGGACAGAGAGGGGCGCAGTCCCGCCAACCTCAGGCCGGAAACACAAAACCCGCCACAGCGGGCGGGTCGTTGGAGCCATTTAGCACCATATGCAAATTATTAGCATAGCTGCCGGCACAAAGCAAGAACAAAAGACGTTGTGAGGGCAAAAAAAGCGAATTCCGCACGCCCCTCGCCGTGTCCCTCCTCAAGCGAGCGTGCTCAACCAATTGCAGGATCGCGTTCCCTCGCTCCCCCTCCGTCCCGCCAACCTCAAGCAGATTACAGCCTCACGCGAATTCCATGATCACCGCATCGACGGCAAGGCTGTCGCCGGGCTTGGCGTTGAGCTTCGAGACGATGAGGTCGCGCTCGGCGCGCAGCACGTTCTCCATCTTCATCGCTTCGACCACGGCAAGCGTCTCGCCGGCCTTGACCTCCTGCCCCTCGGCAACGGCGATCGACACGACGAGGCCAGGCATCGGGCAAAGCAGCATCTTCGAGGTATCCGGCGCCACTTTTTCCGGCATCAGCCTTTCGAGTTCGGCGGTGCGCGGCAGCATGGCGCGGGCTGTCACCGAGATGCCTTTCCAGGCGATGCGGAACCCGTTCAGCACCGGCCTGACCTGCGCCGCGACCTTGCGGCCGCCGACCGTGCCGCGCCAGATGAGATCGCCCGGCCGCCAGTCGGAGTTCACGGTCAGTGCCTTGCCGTCGATTGTGAGGTCGAGCTCCATCGGAATGGAAATCATCCCTTCGACGATGGCGACCGAAAGATAGTCCGGGCCGATCTTCACCACCCAATCGCGTTTCAACGCGCCGGAATGCGGCGCCAGCCGCCCGCCCAGCCGGTCGAGCCGGTCGCGGCGCAGCAGTTCGACCGCGGTTGCGATCGCGGCCAGTACCGCGTTTTCTTCACTGTTCGGCGCAATGGGCGCGAAGCCGTCGGGATACTCCTCGGCGATGAACCCGGTCGATATCTGACCTTCTCGCCAGCGCGGATGCTGCATCAGCGCCGCCAGGAACGGTATGTTGTGCTCGATGCCGTCGACGACGAAACTGTCCAGCGCCTCCGACATCGCGTCTATCGCCGCTAGCCGTGTCGGCGCCCAGGTGCACAGCTTGGCGACCATCGGGTCGTAGAACATCGAGATTTCCGAGCCTTCGGTGACGCCGGTATCGTTGCGGATGACGATTTCGCCAAATTTTCCCTCTTTCGGCGGCCGGTATTTCGTCAGCCTGCCGATCGACGGCAGAAAGTTGCGATACGGATCTTCGGCATAGAGGCGGCTTTCCACCGCCCAGCCGTTCAGCTTGACGTCGCTCTGCTTGATGGCGAGCTTTTCGCCGGCCGCCACGCGGATCATCTGCTCGACCAGGTCGATGCCGGTGACCAGTTCCGTCACCGGATGCTCGACCTGCAGCCGCGTGTTCATTTCCAGGAAATAGAAGTTCTTGTCGCTGTCGACGATGAACTCGACCGTGCCGGCGCTCTGGTAGTCGACGGCCTTGGCCAGCGCCACCGACTGCTCGCCCATGGCTTTGCGGCTCTTGGCATCGAGGAACGGCGACGGCGCCTCCTCCACGATCTTCTGGTTGCGGCGCTGGATCGAGCATTCGCGCTCGCCGAGATAGAGCGTGCTGCCATGCGCGTCGGCGAGCACCTGGATTTCGATATGGCGCGGATCGACGATGAACTTTTCGATGAAGACGCGGTCATCGCCGAACGAGCTTTTGGCCTCCGACCGCGCCCGGTCGAAGCCGTCGCGCACCTCTGCCTTGCTCCAGGCGATGCGCATGCCCTTGCCGCCGCCGCCGGCCGAGGCCTTGATCATCACGGGATAGCCGATTTCGCCGGCTATTCTTTCGGCATGGGCGGCGTTTTCGACGACGCCGAGCCAGCCGGGCACCGTCGACACCTTGGCCGCATTGGCGAACTTCTTCGATTCGATCTTGTCGCCCATCGCCTTGATGGCCTTGGGCTTCGGGCCAATGAAGACGATGCCTTCCTGCTCCAACGCTTCGCAGAAGGATGCCCGCTCGGACAGGAAACCGTAGCCGGGATGCACGGCCTCTGCTCCTGTGGCCTTGCAGGCGGCGATGATCTTTTCCGCGACCAGATAACTTTGCGCGGCCGGCGAAGGCCCGATATGCACCGCCTCGTCGGCCATTTCGACATGCACGGCGTCGCGGTCGGCATCGGAATAGACCGCGACGGTGACGATGCCCATCTTGCGCGCCGTCTTGATCACGCGGCAGGCGATCTCGCCACGGTTGGCGACCAGGATCTTTGTGAACATGCAGGCCTCGTCCCTCGGCTGCCCTTTTTTACGGGCTTCCCGTTTTATGGGCTTCAGAAGGGCGGTCAAGGCAAAGTCGGAGCCTATCCCGCATGCAGATCGGCGGGCGCTGACGAAAATCCGGGGTCGGAACGTCGCTTCGTGCATAGCGCGAAGCTGAATGGTAAGTTAAATCTAACTTGGATTGCAGACTGTCTTGGGAGGATTGCCTGATGAAAACGCGCGCCGCTGTTGCCGTCGCCGCCGGAAAGCCGCTGGAGATCATGGAGGTCGACCTCGAGGGTCCTCGCGATGGCGAGGTGCTGGTCGAGATCAAGGCAACCGGCATCTGCCACACCGACGAGTTCACGCTGTCGGGCGCCGACCCCGAAGGCCTGTTTCCGGCGATCCTCGGCCATGAGGGCGCCGGCATCGTCGTCGACGTCGGCAAGGGCGTCACCTCGGTCAGGAAGGGCGACCATGTCATCCCGCTCTATACGCCGGAATGCCGGCAGTGCCCGTCCTGCCTGTCGCGCAAGACCAATCTGTGCACCGCCATCCGCGCCACGCAGGGACAGGGCCTGATGCCCGACGGCACCTCGCGCTTCTCGATCGGCAAGGACAGGCTGTTCCACTATATGGGCTGCTCGACCTTTTCCAACTTCACCGTGCTGCCCGAGATCGCGGTGGCCAAGGTCAATGCCGACGCGCCCTTCGACAAGATCTGCTACATCGGCTGCGGCGTCACCACTGGCATCGGTGCTGTGATCAACACGGCCAAGGTCGAGCAAGGCGCGACGGCGGTTGTGTTCGGCCTCGGCGGCATCGGCCTCAACGTCATCCAGGGATTGCGGCTTGCCGGCGCCGACATGATCATCGGCGTCGATGTGAACAACGACAAGAAGGAATGGGGCGAGAAGTTCGGCATGACGCATTTCGTCAATCCGAAGGAGATCGACGGCGACATCGTGGCCCATCTTGTCAACATGACCAAGCGCGGCGCCGACCAGATCGGCGGCGCCGACTACACCTTCGACTGCACCGGCAACACCAAGGTCATGCGGCAGGCGCTTGAAGCGTCGC
>NZ_JAMYLM010000027.1:0-74155 GCF_040317995.1 Mesorhizobium sp. M1334 | reverse complement strand
AGACACATTCTCCACGGCGATCTCCTGTTGAGTGAGTGGTTCGATGCAGCCTCACCCTGACAGAGCGCCGGCCGCTGTTCACTCCTCATGGGATCTAAAGCCGGGGAGCTTGACTTAGCCGCACCCGATCGGGCTGCGCAACCCCGACCAGCTGACGCCCGATCGGACGCTCAGGCAGCCGCCGGGACGCGCCTGACTGTCGCATTTCTAACTTGCCGGCGGTGTCGCGTCTCTAAATCGCTTTGACATCGACTGTACGAGGGTACGTTCTAACTTGAACTACGACTTTTCAGTGATACCAATGGCCTGTCGCATGCATGGAACCGCACATGAAACGTACCTACTCGAGATCGATTTGGATGAACGCCGCGAGCGCTGGCGCCAGGCTGGCGTCAGTGTAGATGCAATTGCTGAGAAGCTTGGCCGCCATCGCGCATTGATCATCGAGCGTATCAAGCATGGCTGGTCGTTGGACCAGATTGCCGGTTCACGGTCTTCCTGCGCAACAACGGCCGCCAGTCGCGTGCGATCATGGACGGCTTGATTGGCGTGCTTGGTCCCCTTCCCCATTCCGGCCGTCGATCAATCACCATCGACCGCGGCAATTCACAAACTTGGCACTACCTACAGCCCGGTCTCGGCGTTCAGACATGCTTCTGCGATCCGCAGGCGCCGTGGCAGAGAGCCACGGTGGAAAACACCAACCGCCGCGCTCGCGTCTTCCGTCAGAAGATACTGTCGGCCAATCGGTGAACGCGCTAAACCTGACTCGCTGCCGGGTCGCACAGCAGACCGCCTTGGCTGGGGTCACCTGCTCGCGGTGCGGGCTCTCGACTTTAGCCGCCACGCGCTTCATGCCCCGAAATGACTTTGTAAATGCGATCAAACGCCATCGCAGCCTGGTTTCGTCTGCGGAAGCCAAAGCCGCGTAGGTCGCCGCGCTGGACCACGGCAATCAGTTCCCGCAGTTCGGACGAAAGAAGTTCCACTTCTTCATCCCAGTCCAATTTAGGCACGCAGCTCAGCCAAATTCTACCAATCTCGAAGTAGAGTTGCTCCGTTATCTCTCTCGCTCTAACGTTTGAAATAGTACCCGCGAGAGCTTCTTCGACTTCTCGATGTATCTTGCCCAGCAAATAAACGTCGTGATTTGCTTTAAGCTGTTTCGCCTCATCAGACAATCTTTGGAGTGTCTGAATGGTAACGCTAGGAATGGGCAATTCGACAAATCTATAGAGGTTCTCAGCCAGAACCATTCTGACTTCATATATCTGGCTGAGAGTTTTGGCGTCGACGTCCGTTACAGTAGTATAGGAACCTTGAGATCGCACCAGAAGGTGTTCGAATTCAAGGCGCTGAAGCACCTTGCGAAGTGGTGTCCGACTGATCCCGAACTCAGCAGCGAGGGTGTTCTCCGATAACTTTGTTCCCGGTGAATACTCTAGCAGGGCGATGCGATTCCGTAGAATCTCATAAATCCCTGATGCCCCGTTTAAGGATTGGTCAGTTTCTATAACATTCATTGCCTTCGGAAGACCTATAATACCTTGGCAGATTCCAGAGATAGCCTCGCCAGGGCTACTAAACCTCAGCGAGATCTCTCGGCGAAATCGTCAAGAAGACACCGCCGGACTTCTCAACCAACACACAATCCGACAAGAAATTATCATTGCCCGCGTCATCCGTTATCCAAGTGAGAAGGTGGAATACCATTCCCTCTCGTATCTGGACAGTGCTCGCCCCATGCAGGCTGTTTATACCGGGGCCGCCTGTCCAGGTCGGAGGAAATGAGATTCCGACTGTGTAACCGCAATGCTCGAGCCTTGGAAGCGCGTTGGATGCATGAAGATGGGCCCGCCATGCGGCATGTACATCCGAAGCGAGTGCACCTGGCTTGAGGGCATTCAGGGCCTTTAGGTGCGCTTGGTTGCTGATTGCGGAAAGCTTGCTTGCGGATGCAGGAGCTGGGCCAATATAGCCAGTTCGGGCCATCGGAGCGTGATATCTATCAATGCAGCCCGAAAGCTCCAAAAGGAAAGAGTCGCCGGTCTTGAACTCGCGAGAAGTCCACGTGATGTGCGGTTCGCATATCCTGTCCACCGACCTGATGAACGGGGGAAAGCCAGGGGACTGTCCGCCGGCGGAAATCATGGCTCTATAAACTTCGGCCGCGACAGAATTTTCAGTTACACCGTTGCCAGCTGTGCCAATTCCCGCGGCGATCATGATGTCGGAGATTCGTGCCGCGCGTTTGATCTGCTCGATCTCAAAGGGGGACTTGACCATACGCATCTCTTCGACAATTCCCGATGAGTCCAGGAACTCAGCGTTAGGGAGGGCGACCCGAAGAGGAGCGTCGATTGCGACGTTGAAGGCGCTGTTCCTTTGCAATGCCACACGCGGCCTCTTGCCAGCAATCGCTACCAGTTGCGACGCGATTGCTGCCGGAACGTCGTCATTGTCGGCATATCCAATAAATTGGACGTCTTTTGCCTGCCTCAGGACGGTGGGTGTTTCGATGCTTCTCGCGAAGAGCACCGGCGTGCCGTTGGCAGGAACCAGGAGCGCATGCAGGCAGAAGTAGCCCTCATAGTCGAGACCGGCTAGGTAATAGATGTTCTCAGGGCTTGTAAAGATCGCTACGTCAACTCCGCGTTCGCGGCACTTTTCCTGTACTATGTTAACGCGGGATCTGCGCTCAACGCCAGCTTGGTCCATAGTTTTATCCATTTCCATTTCCTTTATGGCTTCGAGAGATATTGCGACTCGGCTATCTACTTTTGGTAGAAGTTGGGTGCGCAATGGGTTGCTGATGAACACGAAGGCTCGCCGTAGGAATTACAGCGAAGCGTTTGTGAAGCGGAGACTACGTCGGTTCAACTGATCGACCAGAAGCATCAATACGATCGCCATGACGATCAACAGAGTGGCCACTGCAGTTATTGTGGGGTTGAAGCTTTCCCTTACGCCGCTCCACATCCGTATCGGCACCGTATGCTGCGGAGGTGTGGCAAGAAATAGCGTGACAACGATTTCGTCCCACGACCAAACGAACGCAAAGATCGCGCCAGAAATCACGCCGGGTGATATCAATGGCAAAGTCACCTCCCAGAAGGCACGCGCAGGCGACGCTCCGTGCACCTCTGCAGCCCGCAAAAGTGTTTGATTGAATCCTTTCAAGGTGGCGGAAACGGTTATCACAACAAACGGAGCGCCAAGGGCCGCGTGAGCCAATATTAAGCCCCAGAATGTACCAACGAGCTTCAACTTAGCGAAGACATAGAAAAACCCGAGTCCGGACACAATTGCCGGCACTACCAACGGCGATACCAGGACAGCGAACACCATGTTTTTAAATCGCCAGTTGCCTTGGCTCAGCCCCAACGCAGCCAAAGTCCCCAGAACGGTCGCCACAACAGTCGACGAAATGCCGATAATGAAGCTATTTTGGATGCCCCTTTGCCACATAACTGATGCTGAAGACTCTCCGAAAATCTCGGCGTACCACCGCAGTGAAAGCCCCGGCATCGGATACGTAAAATAGGGTGCCGAATTGAATGACAAGGGTATGATTACAATGATCGGCATGATGAGGAAGCTCATGATCAGCGAACTGACAATCCAAAGTGCCATCGTCGAAAAAGCGGGGAACCGCTTGCCTAACACCGGGGTCATTCCTATGCCTCCTGCATGACTTTCGCGGCTCTAAGACTGCTCAGCAAGAAAATGACAGCTCCTACGACGGCAAGCAGGAGCACGCTAAGGGCGGCTGCAAGACCCCAATTTCCGAAGTTGCTGGCGTTCTGTGCGATATAGTAGCTCAACATTTGATCAGCAGGCCCGCCTAGAAGAGCAGGCGTGATATAAAATCCGAGTGTCACAATAAACACCAACAATATTCCGGCCCCCAGACCTGGAAAGCTAAGCGGGAGGTAGACTTCCCTGAAAGCCCGAAACGGATGAGCCCCGAGCGTAGCCGCCGCGTTCATATATGTGCTCGGAATTTTCAACATGACGCTGTAGAGCGGAAGCACCATAAAGGGCAGCATCACATGAGTCATGGCAACGTAAACGGCAAACCGATTGTAGATCAGGTCCAACGGCTGGGACCAAAGCCCTAGAAATATCCCCGTGTCGTTCACCAACCCGTGCTTTTGTAAAAGCACGAACCACGCAGTTGTTCGCACTAGCAACGACGTCCAAAATGGAAGCAGAACAAAGAGAATTAGTTTATTACGTAAGGACTCTGATACATGCGAAAGAAAGTATGCCAGCGGGTATCCAAGAATAACACACGCTGACGTAACGACGAACGTCATCCATAACGTTCGGGCGAGCACGTCGAGATAAAAGCTGCGGCCCTCGGAAGCAGATCCCGTATTGGACAATCCGAGCGCAATCCTAAAGTAGAACAGCGAATAGGTGCTCGATGCGTTGCGGAGAGCCAGCCAATATCGATTATCTGTCCAGCGTTGATCGATCTGGCTCAGCGCCCCTGCGGCATCGACCGTCGGGACACCAGATATCTTCTGGCCGGTTTTCGTCAGAAGAGATTGAAACCCGGGTATCGCATAGTTCAAGCGACTACCCGCTTGGCCCAAACTCCTATTGCTCACTGCTTGTTTGATGTCGGTAGCAAGGGCGGCGAATACCTCCTCGCTGGGCAGATCTGTCCCATCCCAGCGTTGAATTAGATCGGCGGTCTTTGGCAGCACAACAGAGACCTCAGGGTCTTCAATGCTCCTGGTCAGCATTATGGCAATTGGGATGACGAATATCAGCATGAGATACAAGAAGAGAGGCGCGACAAGCACGCTCCGGCGCGCCTCTCTCCTCCTCATTTCGCGGCGATAGCTAACGGCGGCCGATCCATTTCGATCGTTGGACATGGCTTTAGCAGTCACGGTCATCCAAATACTCCGGCAATGTCCAAAGCCGATCCTGTCTAGAGCGGGTAGGTCGCCCGCAGTTATTACTGAGCAACCCAGTTGTTAAAGCGCTGTGTCAGATCTTCCTGGTGATCGACCCAGAACTGCACGTCCATCGGAAAACCATTTTTCAGGTTTTCCGCGCTTGTCGGAAGTTCGGCATTGAGGCCCGAGGGGATGAGCTTTCCGGCGGCCACGACGGCAGGGCCATTGGCGACGCGTTTGGACACCTCAGCGATCAGTTCCGGTTTGGTAGCGTACTGAAGGAATTTGTAAGTATTATCAACGTTCGGAGCGCCCTTCGGCATGATCCACATTGACGTTTCCCAGCGAAACTGATTCCACACGGTCTTGATCTGTTTTTGATCCTCGCCGTGCGCTGCACTGTAAAGCCGGCCATTCCAGCCGACCGTCATTGCCACTTCTTTATCCGCGAGGAGCTGAACGGACTGTGCGCCGGTCTCCCACCAGACGATGTTTGGTTTCAGCTTTGACAGGCTTGCGAACGCCCGATCGACACCGTCTGGTGTGCTCAGCACCTCATAGACCATGTCCATTGGCACGCCGTCTGCCAGCAACGCGAACTCAAGGGTTCCGTTGGGAGACTTGCGCATGGCGCGTTTGCCCGGCCATTTTTCCACATTCCAGAAGTCGGCCCAGGACTTTGGAGCAGGTTCTGCCACCTGGTTTGTGTCGTAGGCAAAATTGACGGAATAAATGACATCGGGAATACCGCACTCGATCAGGCTTCCAGGAACGAAGTCATCCTTTGTCAGTTTGAGCCGGGCAAGATCAAAACGTTCAAGGAAATCCTGCTGGCAGCCGATGGCGGCGATCACAGACTCGCTCTCTGCCAGCTGCCAATTGTATGTCCCAGTGGTTGCCATGGCGCGGATTTTACCGACGTCACCGGAGAAAGCATCCGCGAGAACATTGATCCCTGTTTCCTTGGTGAAGGGCTCGTACACCTCTTTTCGCAAAGCCTCTTCGAATGTCCCGCCATACGTGGCGATGGTGAGATCATCGGCATTTGCGACCACGGTAGACCCTGCCAGTAATGCAACCAGTGAGAGAGCCGAGTACAGGTTGTTTGAGATACTGCACATGCACTTCCCCTTTTCTTCCTTTGTGAATAGAACAATTTCCTATGCATGTTAGCGCGCGTCGTCCGTCGAGCGTCCTTGCGAACGCTCGCCAACAATTGATGTGTGATCCTGCTTAGGCTCGAAGGACCCTGCAGTCCTGCGACCTCCATCCAACGACTAGGTCTTGCCCGACTTGGTACTCGAGAGCGCCGCCCGTTCTTGGAATTTTGACAAGAATCTCTACATTTCCTGCTACATCCAGCCTAAGTCTGGTCTGGTCACCCAGTGCGATGACTTCGTTAATGCGGGCAGGATATTTGTTGGCGAGATCCTCGGTTGGAGAGACTACGATGCACTCCGGACGGACTACCATAACGACACTCGCGTCCGGCTGAATGAGGCTCGGACTAATTCCCTCGCCTTGGGAACCGTCATTAAGCTCTACCTGGCAGATCTCGCCTTGCGATCGGATAGCCGTGGCACATATCTTATTATTATCGCCAACGAACGAAGCGACAAAGAGCGTCGCTGGCTCGTCATAAAGCTGCATGGGCGAGGCGATTTGCTGAATCCTGCCTTCGTTAAATACTGCGATTCGGTCAGCCATTGTGATCGCTTCACTCTGATCGTGCGTGACAAAGATCATGGTAACGCCTAGACGCTTGTGTATCTGGCGCAGCTCGAGCTGCATTTGTTCGCGAAGCCTCTTGTCCAGCGCGCCGAGCGGTTCATCGAAGAGAATGACAAGTGGTTTGAAAACAAGTGCGCGTGCAAGCGCGATGCGCTGCTGTTGACCACCTGAGAGCTGATCGGGTCTTCTCTCGCCCATCTGTGGATCGCGCAGATCGACCATCTCAAGCGCCGATTGCCCGAGCCTGTAGGCATCCTTCCTCGACATTCCCTGCATTCGAAGCGGGAAAATGATGTTCTCCATCACCGTCATGTGTGGGAAGAGCGAATAGTTTTGGAACACCATGCCAAACTTTCGCTTATGCGTTGGCGTGTCCTGCAGTGATCTCCCGGCCAAAGTAATGCTGCCACTAGATGGATGCTCGAAACCGGCGAGCATTCCGAGCGTTGTACTTTTTCCTGAACCTGAGGGTCCGAGTAAGGCAAGAAACTCGCCCTCGTAGATGTCCAGACACAGATCGCGAACGGCGAAGTTCTTTCCGTCATATGTCTTGCTAACCATATCGAACCTGATTAGCGGATCTCGATCGAGACCTTTGCTCAACTTCCGACCTCCCCAGTGCAGCAGCGTGCAGTGGCCTAGCCCCGCTCGTCATATTTACAACGCTAACATAGCAGTAGCTTGTGTACAAGATAGAGTCGCGTGCGGGGCCGAACTTTTCTTGGTCTCAGTGCGGGCGGCGCAACTGATAAGGGATAGCCCTAGCCAGAATTGGCTGTTTCGGAGTAGCCGCGTCCCGATCTCGCCTAAAGTCGCGGTTATTTGAGGAGTTCTATCGCCGACAAGCCCCCTCTGTCCAAAGTGTTGGACCTAAGTAGGCTCACAGATAGCGTCGCATGTCGGCAGCAAGAAGTTAATCGCGGGAGCAGCTTGTGCACAAGGAGACCGCTAATCTTTGCGAAACGAAGAGCGGCTTGAATTTAGAACCAGCTTGACTCTCTCAGGGCAGCCGGACCGGGCACTATGATTTCGTGTTCGGATTCCGGGATAGTCAGGGTTGGGTCCTATTCCATGATGGGCCTCTTCAACGACCAACTAGCCGGATAGAGACACGCTGGAGGAGTGGGAGCAAATAACGCTGCCAAAATACGGCTGGTTTGGACCTCGAGGGCGGACAGAACAATTCGAGTTCGATGCTAGTTCGAGCTGGTTTAGGTCTAGGAGCGCGGATATCCAACGCGGCCTGAGTTTCGAACGTATTTGGGTCGCCTGTTGGCGGTTGGTTCTGTTGATCATATTTTATAGGTTGTTCTTCGCGCGGCGGTGGTGCCACGAGGCAGCGAGAAGCCAGTTGCATGAATGACAGATAGAGGACCAAAGCGTGACCTCCTTTCGCGATCTTACCCTTTTGCCGCCTAGGTTGCCCCCTCAGCAGTGAGATGATCAGCCAAAAAGCTGGTCAGCGACGTTGCAAACGTCGTTGGGATGAAGACTGTGAACTGGTCGGGGCCATGGCGATCGATAAGGACGCTGACATGGTGAATGGCGGTCTGCGCGAAATGTCCAACCGGGAAGGCGGCGTCGGCAAAGTCGATAGCAGTTACACGACTGAAAAGCCCGCTGACGCCGGGTCCTTCGAGCCTCAGGCATACTCGCGCGTCAGAGAGATCGAGGACGGCCAGATCGACTACGCTTTGCAATCCGAGAGCGGTATCCGACCGGATCAGCGCCCGGTCGGGCGCAATGCGCCAAACTATAGTCCGCCCGCGGCGGACCGATGAGCAGAAGTCACCTGGCACCGCCAGCCCCTCTGCCCGAAGCGCATCGTTTGCCTTCCTCTCGAAATCTTCCCATCCGGTAAGTTGCATCAGATATCCCAATTCAACTTCGTTGATGGTGACAGCCAGGTGGTCGCTGGTTGTGCCGTTTACCGGGAGCGCGTATTTCTCAACCATTTTGACGATGTCCCTCGGGGTCGAAGAAATGATGGGAGACCACTTTCCCTTGTAGCGTTTGGTTGCCCACGAAATCGACCACTTGGATCGTCTCGCCAAATCGCTCTGGTCCCCGTGACAGGAGCGCGAGGGCAATGTTCATTTTCAGCGCCGGAGAGTAGGTTACCGAAGAAACCCACCCCTCCCCATGGCCCTTGGTGGGAGCATTAAGTGCGTACAAAAGGGAGCCCGCCCGCGTGCTTGAGTCTCCGACGATTTCCAGCCCCACCAACGAAGGTCGTGCTGGATCTTCGAGCACCGGACGTTTTCGCAATACGGAGCCGACGAATGGCTTTTTGCTCGAAGCAAAGCCTTCAAGACCCAGATCCTTCAGGGTTGTGCGCCCTTCGATTTCTGAGCCCGTTATGTGACCCTTCTCGATACGAAGCGCGCCCATTGCCTCGAGACCGTAGGGCTTGAGATTATATGGAGCGCCGGCCGCAATAAGAGCTTCCCAAATTTGACGGCCACGTTTGGCCGGAACGTAAAGCTCGTAGGCAAGTTCACCCGAGAAGCTCATGCGATGCAGGCGGCAAGCCACTTCAGCAATTGTGACGTCCGCGAAATGATTATTCGGGAGGGCCTCGTTGCTCAGTTCTGCACCGGTGAGGGCAGTCAGAAGAGCCCGAGATTTCGGACCGGCGGTGGCGATCGCAGACCACTGATCTGTGACCGACGTGACATGCACCTTGAGATCGCGCCACGCGGTTTGAAGCAGGTATTCAGCCCTCGCAAGTACATGCGCGGCGTTCGCAGTTGTGGTCGTCATGAAATAGTCATGTTCGCCCAGGCGTGTTGTGGCCCCGTCGTCAAAGACGAAGCCGTCCTCGCGCAGCATGATGCCGTAGCGCAGTTTTCCAATCGGAAGTGTCTTGAAGCCATTCACGTATATTCGATTGAGGAACTCTGCGGCGTCGGGTCCCTGCACCGCGATTTTACCCAGCGTAGAAACGTCTACGATGCCGACATGCTCGCGCACGTGCGCGGCTTCGCGAATATAGGCGTCGTTGATGTCTTCACCTCTGGCCGGGTAGTACCAGGGCCGCAGCCAGGCGCCTGTCTCGATCATGACCGCACCGTTATCTTGATGCCAGCCATGTATGGTCGTAAGCCTGGTCGGACGAAAATTGAGTCCATGATCATGGCCGACGACGGCGCCAATCGTCACCGGAGTATAGGGCGGGCGGAAGGTCGTCGTGCCGACGGAGGGGATGGCGAGCCCGCGAAGTTCTGCCATGCGGGCGAGCGCATTGAGGTTCGAAGTCTTGCCTTGGTCGGCTGCCATGCCAGAGGTGGTATAGCGCTTGAGATGTTCAACCGAGACGTAGCCCTCGAGATGGGCCTGATCGATATCTGCAAGTTTGACATCGTGCTGGAAATCCACGAACGCCTTACCAGGGGTGCTGCCATTCGCCTTGGCAATGATTGTCAGCGGCGTAAGGTTGCGGCCCCAGTGATCAGCGTGGCCAAATAGCGCGGGTTCCTTCCCGATGGCTCCGCCAGCTTTATGGCCCTGGGAGAGTGTATCCCTGAGCGACGGAGAGCCGATAAGCGATCCGACGCAGCTGAAGGTCCCTTTTTCCGCCGGCGGAAGAAACGCGTCCAGCTCCTCGTTGTATTGTGGCTTTCCAAATCGCTGGCTCCAAAGGTGCAGCGCCGGAGTCCAGCCGCCGGATACGGTAACGAGATCGCAAGCAATCCGAGTAGCGTTGCCCTTTATTTTACCTCCCGGGCTGATGCGAACGACGTGCGCAGCCTTCACGCTTTTGCCGCCAGACACTTTGAGGACCGCATGACCGGATCGCAGATCAATTCCCGCTTTTCTTGCGATCTCGACGAATTGCGGCGGCGCTTCCTGTCGGAGGTCGCAGATCGTTAGCTTAGCTCCAGCCTTTGAAAGTTCGATGGCAGCTGTGTACGCGCTATCATTGTTCGTTGCGATGACAACGCGCTCGCCGGCAAGAACGGCATAACGGTTGAGGTAGCTGCGAACAGCTGATGTGAGCATCACCCCGGGCACGTCATTTCCGGCAAAAACCATTGGGCGTTCGATGGCTCCGGTAGCCAAAATCGCCCGTTTTGCTCGCACCACCCAATATCGCTGCCGCGGTTTTCCCTCCTCAGGTGCAACCACGTGGTCCTGAACGCGCTCAACGAGTCCGAACACCTCGCAGTCATAGGCACCAAACGCCGTCGTTCGCGTCAGAATTCGAACCTTCGGAAGGTCGCTCAGCTCAGAACGCGCCTGAGCAAGCCATGTATCGGATGGTGCGCCGACCGGTTCGCTGAGAAGGGATCCGCCGAGCTCGCGGTCCTGCTCCACCAAAAAGACACTATCGCCCTTGCGGCCAGCTGCAAGGGCGGCCGAAATGCCAGCGGGACCTGCACCAACTATTAGAAGATCGCAGAAAGCATTGATCTTCTCGTAGTGGTCAGGATCCGGAAGAGTCGGCGCCTGACCCATGCCGGCAGCCTTGCGGATGAAATGCTCGCAGAACATCCAGAACTTCGTCCCGCTAAAAGGACCGATGAAAGTCTTGTAGTAGAAGCCCGCGCCGAAAAAGCGCGACAGCAGGCCGTTGACAGCTCCTACGTCGAATTGGAGACTTGGCCAGGCGTTCTGTGGCGTCGAAACGAGGCCATCGAAGGCCTCCACCATCGTTGCCTGCGCATTGGGTTCGTGGCGATCACCACTGCGGAGATGAACCAGGGCGTTCGGCTCTTCAACGCCCGCGGCGACCACACCGCGGGGCCGATGGTATTTGAAGCTCCGCCCAATAATCTGCTGCCCGCCGGCTAGCAAAGCGGATGCCAGAGTGTCGCCAGGATATGCTGGCAGAGACTTGCCGTCGAATTTAACGGTAAGCTCACGGGAGCGATCGATCCGCCCCCCAGTTTTGAGGCGCCGCGCTGTCATGCTGCCACCTCACGAGCCAGAGCCGAACCAAAAATCTCATGCGTGAGCGTATCTCGATCGACGACAATCCACTGCCTGCAACCGCTCACGTGATGCCAATATTCCTTGTGCGGTCCTCGCGGATTGTCGCGGATGAACACATAGTCATGCCAGATCTTTTGATCGGTCTCGTCCATATCCGGGCGGCGGACACTTGCATCTTCGCCATAATTAAACTCGGTTTCGTCCCGCAGTCCGCAAACAGGGCAAGGGATTCTCAACATGATGAACCTCAATGAGCTTTCGGATATGGGCCAGCGCCCGCCTCGTCGATTTGGTAGCCACGCTCGAAACGCTCTAGGGTGAATGCCGCATTGTCGGGATGCGGCTCGCCCTTCGCGATCGTCCATGCGAAACAGTAGCCGGAGGCCGGTATCGCTTTGAACCCGCCGTAATTCCAGCCCCCGGTTAACCAGAGCCCTTCGACCGGCATCTTGCCGATGATGGGCGAACCATCCATAGTCATGTCCATCACCCCGGCCCATTGGCGCAGCAGTCGTAAGCGCGAGATCGAGGGGATGAGGGCTTTGGCGCTTTGGAGCGTGTGTTCAATTATAGGGAGCCCCCCGCGCTGGGCATACGAGTTGAATCCATCGAGATCGCCGCCCAGTACCAAGCCGCCCTTGTCGGATTGGCTGATGTAGAAATGCGCCCCACCATAGACAATTACGTGGTCTACGAGCGGCTTCAGCGGTTCTGTGACGAAAGCTTGGAGAACATGCGTTTCGATAGGCAAACGAAGCCCGGCTTTTGCCGCCAAATGGCTGGTATGACCAGCCACCGCCAAGGCCACCTTTTTCGCGCGAATCGGGCCGCGTGTCGTCTCAACGCCAACGATCTTTTGCTTGTCCCAGATGTAGTTGGTTACCTCGCACTGCTGGATGATGTCGATACCCTGTTTGTCTGCTCCACGTGCGTACCCCCATGCGACCGCATCGTGACGCGCTGTACCCGCGCGAGGCTGAAGAAATGCCCCGTATATCGGGAACCGCGCCGTGGGTGAGTAGTCGAGGAAAGGCAGCCGCTTCATTATTTGCGCGCGGTCGAAAAATTCGGCCTCAATGCCGTTAGCTAGCATGACATTGGCGCGGCGCCGTAGGCCTTCCGCCTGACCGGGCGAGTGGAAGACAAAATAATAGCCGCGCCGTGAAAGCATTACATTGTAGTTCAAGTCTTGACTGAGGTTGTCCCATAGCCGCATCGACCGATCGTAGAATGCCGAGTTGCCGGGCATCATATAATTCGAGCGTACGATCGTGGTGTTTCGGCCCGTGTTGCCGCCACCTAGCCAACCTTTTTCAAGCACGGCCACGTTGCGGATGCCATGCTCCTTGGCCAGATAGTACGCTGTTGCGAGGCCATGGCCGCCGCCGCCGACAATGACCACGTCATAGGTTGGCTTCGGTGCCGGATCGCGCCAAGCACGGGACCAGTGCCTGTTGCCAGTCAGGCCATGACGCAATATGGCAAGGGCTGAATAATGACTCATGCGACTCCTCGTTTATGTAATTCTCGCGGCCCTGGCGAAAGCGGGTAATGTTTTCAATAAGTTTGATCTTGTTTTCAACGTGTCTATCGACAGCAACCAAACGCGATCGCAAAGCTCGGTTTCGTCAAAGATTTCCTACCTTGCGAGGTTATCTGCTTCTTTACGATCCGCTTGGGACTACGATGCAGTCCTGCGGGAGGAAAGTTATTGCAACCTCCTGGCCGGGTTGCTCAAGGGCTTGCCCATAGTACTTTTCGGTCACGGCAAGCAGTTGACCGCCTGCGATTTCGACCACCAAATGAAGATCGGCCCCAAGGTGGGCGACGTCCCTTATCGTGCCGCGCATCTCGTTGACGGGCGAGTCTTCCGACGATTCAATGGCTGCACCAAGTCGAATGCGTTCAGGCCTGACACAGACGTCAAACACGCCGTCATTCCGGCTGCTGTCGGGCATGTGCACGAACATCCGTGTACCGCCGTTGGCTTTGAGTTCAGCGATACCTTTCACGCTCCTCGTGAGCTGACCGGTGAACCAGTTTGAGCGGCCAATGAACTCGGCGACAAAGCGCGTCTTTGGATTGGCATAGATGTCCGTCGGCGGCCCTTGCTGCATGATCTTTCCGGCACTCATGACAATGACGTTGTCGCCCAGGCTCATGGCTTCTTCCTGGTCATGGGTGACGACGATCGTCGTGGCGTTCACGGCAGAAAGAATTGCCTTCAGCTCGAACCGCAGTTCCTGGCGCAATTTCGCGTCAAGGGCCGATAGCGGTTCATCGAGCAAAACAACCTCGGGGTTTGTGGCCAATGCCCGGGCAAGCGCCACGCGTTGCTGCTGACCGCCGCTCAATTGGCTGGGCCGCCGATCCTCAAAACCTTTCAGTCTGACCAATGACAACATTTCGGCGACGCGATCCGGAATCCTTGCCTTTTCAAAGTTGCGATGCTTCAAGCCATAGGCGACGTTCTCAACGACCGTCATGTGCGGAAACAGTGCATAGTCCTGAAACAAAAGGCCGACGTTGCGCTCGTAGGGCCGTCGGCCTTTCATATCGACGCCGGAGAACATGACAGCGCCCTCATTGGCATTCTCAAACCCAGCGATCAGCCGCAAGGTCGTTGTCTTGCCGCATCCGCTAGGGCCGAGCAGCGACAGAATCTGTCCCTTCTCAACGGTGAATGAGACATTTTCGACCGCGACGAACGCTCCATAGCGCTTGGTGACATGCGAAAGTTCAAGAACACTCATTTCAGACACCTCCTATGACCTGAAAACGCCCTTGCCGATCAGTCGGTCGAGGCCGATTGTTCGGTCAAGGACGAGGATCAGGGCGAAGGTGAATATCATCAACAGAACAGCAGCTGCGGCGATCGTTAGATCAAAGTTCGTTCGCATCATGCTCACCATCGCGACAGGCAGCGTGTACGTGTCTGGCGATGTGAGGAACAAACTCACCGCAACATCGTCCATGGAGAAGGCGAACGCGAAGACCGCTCCCGCGACAATGCCGGTGCGGGCGAGCGGAAAGGTGACGTCCCAGAACGCTCGACGTTCGGTGGCGCCAAGGCTCATGGCAGCTTCAGTCAAGGTTTTCCGGATTCCAACCAGGCCCGCAAGCGTCGTACGGACCGTGTAGGGAAACGTGATGATGATGTGCCCGCCGAGCAATCGCGTGAACCCGTCGAATACACCGATGTTGGCGAAAAACAGCAGGAGCGCAAAACCGATCACGACGGCAGGAACGATGAGCGGCGACAGGAAAAGCGATTCCAGGGCCTGCTTGCCCGAACCCGCATAGCGGTCGAGGGCAATAGCGGCGCTAACGCCCGCCGTTGTGGAGACGATGGTTGTGATGAGTGCCAACCGGAGACTGGTTGCCAATCCGGTTAGATAGTAGTCGTCAGAAAAGAAGTGCTTGTACCAGCGAAGGGAGTATTCCGGCGGTGGAAACCGGCCCAGATACTCCCGGGCATCGAACGACATCGTCACGGCAACGGCGATTGGAAAAATGAGGAACACCAATACAACGACGATGTTGGCGACGCTCAGCCAGGCTGCGGCATTATCGACATAGCGTTTCATAGGACCAGCCTTACCTGAGGTTGCCGTATCGCTTCGAAACCATCCACGTTATTCCGTAGATTGTACTCAGCGCCACGATAAGCATGGTGATCGCGACGGCGGATCCGCTTGGATAGTTGGCGATCTCGCTGAAGCGTGAATATATGAGGTTGGAGACAAACAGCACCTTGCCTTTCCCGAGAATCATCGGGACGACGAAAGCGCTGAGGCACAGTGTAAAGCAAATCATGAAAGCCGACAGCAGTCCGGGCATGCAGAGCGGCAGGGTTATCGAAAGATGCGACCTTAGCCGAGACGCACCAAGTACTTGCGATGCGTCGATTAGTCTAGGGTTCAGATTTTGTATGGTTCCCAACAATGTAATAGCCGAAATCGGGATCAAATAGTGCAACAGACCGAAAATAACGACCAATTCTGTATAGAAACGGCCATTCGCCGACACATTCAGGAGACCCGACAGGAGCTGACCATAGCCGGTTGGCCCGAATGTCAGTTGGAGAGCATTGACGCGCACCAATGTACTCAGGAACATCATGCCTATGAGAAAGCCAATGGCGAGCTTCCTTAGCAGGGGCGAAGGCTGCCTGGCGACAGCGTAAGCAATCGGAAAGGCGACGACCAGGGCGATCAGCGATGATAGAACACCGAATTTGAACGTTTCGGCAAAATACCTCAGATAGGATGGCGTCAGGATCTCAGCGTAGTTAAACAATGTATAGGGGGCATCCTTGGCCGAGCCGATCCGGCCCGGTTCGTAAAGGCGAAAACTCTCGTCGAGAACATTCACGAGCGGGAAGAGCAGAAAGCCCAGGAATAGGGCGAATCCGGGCAGCAGTAACAGCGCGGAGCCACGTGAAAACTTCATTAGCAGGTCCCAGTCCCATTGCGATCGACAAAAAGCCGTCGGGCGCAGATTCGCGCCCGACGCCAGTGCGTCTTGGGAAGATTATTAAGTTAGGAAACGACGTCACAAAAGCTGGACGATGTCCTGCTCCCAGCGCTTGTTCCAACCATCGAGTTCCTTGCCAAGGTGATCCCAATCCGGCACGACCACAAATTCTTTAATTTCCTCAGGGGAGAAGTGAAGATATTCGAGCGTTTGCTCCGCCTTTGTGTTGACGGGGACTTCGCCCACATCCTTGCCATAGCGTTCGCTGGCTTGCTTGCTGATCATGTAGTTGGCAAAGTCAAATGCCAGTTTCTTGTTTTTCGAGCTCTTCAAGATGACCCACCCCGACACGAACAGAAACGTTTTCAAATCCTTGTTCGTCTTAGTCAATGGGACGGCCTTCACGCCCTTGATCCCCGAGAACGTGCCCTGGTCGATGCAGGTCACTGAGGTTTCGCCAGTATCTAGTGATGTGATCAGGTCCGAGGTGGTCGCCGCTACGCGCCCGATGTTGCCGGACTTCGCGAGTTCCTTTAGGAATCCCCACCCTGGCTCCAAGTTGAATTGATCGCCGCCGCGGGCCATCGCCAAGGCAACGACCTGCAGGTTTGTGTTCAAGGTTGGGTTTGGCCAGAGAATTTGGCCTTTCAGCTTCGGGTTCAACAGGTCCTCGATCGACTTGATCTCGATCGGGCACTTTTCGGGAACGTAGGTGAAAAAGATCCCGCTCGATCCGCGCGGAACCACCTTCCAATTGCCGTTAGCGTCTTTAGGGATAAGTCCTTCGGGGACATCCGCAAGGTTCGGGCAGTCTTGGGGGGTGACGGTTTCCGCCCAATCTTCTCGGATCATCGATTGGAAGACGGGACTCCAATTATCGACAACGTCGTAGGGTGGATTTGGCCATGCCGCCTTGATCTTTGGCAAAATCGACGCCGCTCCGCCGGCATGGAGTGTCCAGTCGATCGAAGCCTTGCCCCATTCGGCTGCGAGCGCTTTGGAGTGGTCGATAAAGGGCGGACCCCACTCAACCACTGAAAGCGACTCCGCTGCTCGAGCCTTGCCCATAAACGGTGCGGTCAATTGCGCTGCGGCTAGCGCCGCACCCCCGGCAAAGCTCGTCTTGATGAAGTTCCTTCGCGAGAATTTTGTCATTTGCTATTCCCCTGTATGGACGCTTCTGAATTTGGCCCTTGCGATGGCTCCGCTTGCATGACTATGTTCGTATTGGCGGAGCACCACCTATATACAGCTACGATGCAGCTTTTGTCAATGAGAGATTCCGCGCTCGCATGGCGTGCAGACGGCACGTTTCTAGAAGACAGGGGATTAATCATTGTCGTGTAGTCGATGATGTATTTTCGCCAAGAGACAGACGGAGCTAAATTGGAATCATGAATAGACCCACTAAGCTAAGTGCCGATCAACGCCAGCGATCTATGTATGAGATTATTCGGCAGCGGATTAGCATATTACATTATCCACCTGGCATGATGATCAATGAGACGCAACTCGCCGCGGAGTTCGGCGTCAGTCGGACGCCACTACGGCGGGTACTCCAACAGCTCAGTTATGAAGGGCTACTTGAGATTCGCAATGGAGTAGGCACGCGCGTCACCGACATCGATATGAAGACATTCAAGGACATTTATGACCTCCGGATTCTTCTTGCGGAGACGATGGGATCATTGTCCCCGAACTGGGTCACGGATCGGCACCGGGAGGCCCTCGATGAACTCATCGCGCGAGCAGAGGAACTTCGCGGTCGGCGGGACATTGAGGGCTATGCGCATCTGGCTAACGACCTTTCAGCTCTGATCTGCGATCTTATTGGCAGCGCACCGATGCGCGAAATCACGGACCTGCTGTACTACCGGGTCGCTCGGATCTGGTATACTTTCTTGCCGAATCTTGACTGGGACAACGTCGTGGAAGAGCTGTTGGGCGAATTGAAAGGCCTTTCGGCCGCTTTGGCGTCCAGTGATCTCGGAACGTTCGGCAAGGTCAGGGCAACGTATCTACGCTGGATGCTGAAGAAAGTCAGCCGCTATATTTCGAGCGATTGACCCATCATGTGACGGCTCAAGCCCCTACCACGAAGAGAAGCGAATGGATGCGGAACGGCCCGAGAAAGGTGCTGGAGAGGAGATATCAATGTGTTTCACGATCCTGCGAGCCATGGTTCGGGACTCTCAACGAGATCGCACGAAACGATCTCCCCGCCATCGCCTTTCGGGCGAAAGCGCTGTTCGCGTTCCTTGCTCCTTTAATCTGTCTCGGGTCGCTGGCAATGCGGCTGGCTTCTTTTTAAGCGGAACTCGGTTTCATTTGCTCGCGTGCGGTGCAGGATGACGGCCCCTGGCGAGCCCCCGGCAAGAATGCCTGAGGCATGCGGTGGCGTCTGAAGATGTTCATGCCCCGGCGCAAGATCGGTCACTTCGAGCGCACTAGCAGCGTGTGAGCGGCCTCGTAGAGCGGTGCGGGCGAGTTCATCGCCACGGCCGCTTGACCTTCCCCCTAACGCTAGTCTCGCCGGACCGATAGCGCGCGAACGTCAGCTCGCAGATGCGGAGCCGAACCGCTCCGGCCGGCCGATCGCGGCGCCGAATGTGAAGGCGGGATTCGGCCTGGCCCCGGGTGCGCTCATCAGCAGCCAAGGCGCTGCACAACGATATGCGCACCCAACTTAAGCGATGCGTCTTGCCCATAGTCGTTCTCTTCCACGGGCAAGCGGATCAGTATCCAGGCGCTTTACGGCTTTCCTGATCATTGTCGCTTTTCGTGGGATTCAGTATGATTTTTCAGTGCTCGCGCAGCAGGCGTCCGTACCCGTCGAACTGATCGCTGATTCCTGCTAGGCGCAGGCAGTTCCACATCATCCCCTGGTTGCTGGTAACCACAGGCTTGCCCGTGTCTTGCTCTATCTGGTCAATAACATCGATGGCGCGGAAGCCGCCGCAGCTTAAGAAGATAGCATCCGCGTCCGGGTGATCGATCGCCTTAGCGAACTCACGAATGTATGCCGGCGTTACCCTAGTAATGTCCTTGTCGTAAACCAGATTTAGCCCCTGAACATTCAGGAGCTCGAACCCGCTCTTTTGCATGTATTGCGCCACGACCGACGTTACGTCATCAGTGTAGGGCGTGCCCATCACGATCTTTTGGGCTGATAGGGCGCGAAGTCCCTCGACAACACCGGTCAGGAGCGTCGTCGCCTGCCTCTCAGGATTGGCCCGCTTCAATTCACGGATAACTGCTGCTTCGCCCATTACCGCGGTCCCCGACGTGCAGGCATAGCAGATTACGGGAACTTCGAATTCCGGCATCAACTCCGCCGCTGATGCCGCCAATCCGCTTTCCATCGCAGCTAGGTTTTCGACGGTGCAGCCTATCGGCATGTGCGAACGGGTGAAGTGGACGCAGACGCCTTCCGGCGCCATACGCATCATGTCTTCTTCAATCAGATGGTCACTTGAAATCAGGACAAAGCCTATCCTAGTGCGCCATGCACGGCCTTTGTCGAACTCTGGTGCCCATTTCTCCGAGGCAACTGTCAGAGCCATCTGGGTTCTCGCCGCTTCCGCCATTTGCATTCCCTCATATTGTTTGATGGAGGCCGTCCGCGTGTCGCGCACGGTCTTGTCAATGCGCGGATCATAGGCTCCCCTCGAGTAAAACACAAGCTATATACAGCTACAATTCATCATGGTGAGGACTTGCGACGGGGCCTTGTTTTCGATTCAAATCCGCAGGAGCCATAGCGACGAGACGGCGAAGCCATAGGTGCGAGCGCCGTTTCCACCACCGATTTCGAATGGGCCGATTACCTTCTTCATGCGGGACGAACGCGAAGGCGAACATCGGAAACGCTGGCATCAGCGTTCTTATTTCGGCGCAGAGCTTCCTAGCGCGTTTAGATAGACGTTGGACTGTCGGCGCGGCGAGCCCCGCGGAAGGACCTCGCAGCAGTGGTTCTGACTCAATAGGCTCGGTCCATCCTGGCTCGGGTTTTTCAGTTGTGAATTTCTACTTGATTTGAGCGTCGGGGGCATTTCTGATGGTCGCAGGCGGCGATGTTAAGCCAACTCGCGCGCCAGGGCTTGCCAAACGCCCATTTCGAGCCCGCCCGCCTCCAGTCCACAAGATGATCATAATCATTGGGCGTCTATGCGCTTCAATAGCTCACATCCTGCACTGGCTGCAGATCAACCAGTCAACAGACTGTGAAAACGGTACTAGTTCGAAATGATGGTGCCAGCATCGAGATAGAGTGCTCGCTCGAATGCGAAGGCTGCGATCGCGGTGTCCTGGATTCCGGTTCCGGTGAGATCGCATACTGTGATCTCGTCGTCGGATCCACGCGCCGGCTCTCGACCGGCGATGACCTGGCCAAGCTCCGGAAAATCGGTATTGGTGGCCACGGTTCCTGCGGCTATCGCGGGTCGGAGTTCTCCTTGCCGCCGGCATTGCGCCAAGCTGTCGCAAACGTATCGGCTGGCGGCGGGGATCACGTCGGGAGCAAGCTCCGTTTTGTAATCAGCATCGGTTCCCATTGCTGTCACGTGCTGGCCCGGTCTCAGCTGCGATCTATAGATCAATGGCGTCCGGGAGGGGGTCGTGGTGACAACGATGTCGGCTACAGCCATCACGTCGTCGATGGTCCCGGTCCGCACATTTATGCCCAGCTTTTGCCGGCAGTCGTCGGCGCATTGCCGTGCTTTCTTGGGATCACGCCCCCAAATGACAGCTTCTTGGATATCGCGGACAAGTGTGAGGGCCTCCAACTGCAGGCGAGCTTGTGTGCCGCTTCCGAGTATGCCCGCGACATGCGAGTCAGGCCGCGAAAGCCATTTCGCGGCGACCGCGCCAGCGGCTGCCGTGCGTATGTCGGTCAGATAGCCGTTGTCGAGATGGATTGCCTCGACCATGCCCGTCCGGGCGGCAAACAGTATCATTAGGCCGCTTACGCTTGGTAGTCCAAGTTTCGGATTATCGAAGTAGCCGGGGCTCATTTTGATCGCGAAACTCTCAATTCCCGGCACGTAAGCGGTTTTAACGTCCACCTCGCCGTTATATTCGGCAACATGAAAGCTGAGAATGGGAGGCATCACGACATCCCGTGTCGCGAGAAGTTTGAAGGCATTCTCGACACATTCCACCGCGTCGGGGTCAAGAGCAACGACTCGGCGCAACTCGGCCTCCGTGAGGATCTTGATATCAGGCATTTTCCACTCCTCCTTCTGCTGCAGCCGCAATGTCGCCGACCTCGCCGTCGATGAGCCGCTTGTGCAGTGCCATGTCGAGATTGCAGCCTGTGACCAGGGAGACGCAGATGCCGGGTTTACCTATTTTACCTGCGAGAAGTGCGGCGATGCCGACGCTGCCCGATCCTTCGACAACTTGTTTTTCTGACCAGTAGCAGTGGCGAACTGCGTCGGCGATTTCTCTCTCCGTCACCGTAATCAACTCGTCTGCGAGATCGCGCACCATGTCGAACGTGTAGCGATTGTCGAACCCAATGCCGCCGCCGAGCGCATCGGCGAGCGTGGGCAGTTCCTCCACAAAAATTGGCTTGCCCGCGCGCTGGCTCTCGATCATCGCAGCACCCCGTTCCATTGAGATCCCGACGACGCGAATCGATGGGTTCGCGGATTTCAACGCGAGCGCGACGCCGGCTAGGAGACCGCCACCCGACAATGGGATCAAAACAGTCTCGACTTCGGGACAATCCGCAAGAATCTCCAGACCTAAGGTTCCCTGACCGGCGATGACGTCAGGATGGTCAAAAGGAGGTAACATGATCATGCCTTCTGCCTCGACAAGACGGTCGACCTCAACCTGGGCATCATCCTGCGACCGGCCGGCAATCAGAACTTCGGCACCATGCGACCGAACGCCCTCGATCTTGTTCGAGGGCACCAGTTCAGACATACAGATGATGCATCGAACGCCGGCTTCGTTGGCCGCATAGGCGAGGCCGCGTCCGTGATTGCCGGTCGAAACGCCAACCACACCGCGGGCACGTTCGGCATCCCTCAGTCTCAAAACAGCGTTTGTTGCTCCCCGCAGCTTGAAGCTTCCCGTCGTCTGGAGATGCTCCAGTTTCAGATGAACTGTTCCTCCAGTCAGGTCCGACAAATATGGTGAGACGATCAACGGGGTCCGTCTCACTCTCCCATCAATACGTTTTCGCGCTCGGTAGATATCTTGAAGGCAGATCGTATTCATTATGCGGCATCCATTTCGCGTTCGTCCGTCAGATACCTTCGATGATTCCCTCCCAATCGACTGTCCAACCCGGCCATGAAATGGACGTCATGTTTTCTCCAGTGCGGTCTTATCCCGGCGCGAAATGTCGGCATCGCTGGTCGATTGCTCTGCCACGGGACCGTAGGAGCATTTGATCTCGTTGCTCGCTACGCGGGACAGGAATAACCAGCAAGGCCCTCCCGGATCACGTTTGCGAGTTGAATTTTAGCTATATATAGCTTGTGTTTTCCTATGGTCAAGCTTATCATCCCTCGTGACGACTCGTGCGCGAGGAACGGCGTCGGTCAGAAAATGGAGAAATGCAAATGGCGCGGACGCAACATCCTCGCCAAAGGCGACCGACCACCCGACGCGGATGTGATCGTCACAAGTTGCAACGCCTGTCCCGCATCAGCGATCAGTTTGGCAGGGACGGTCGCCTGCTACGCAAGCGCTGACCAAATTTCTCTAAATCCCTTGAGGAAAAACAATCATGATGCGAGCCAACCTTATCCCGCAATCAGAATTCGATGCACGGATGAACAAGGTCAAACAAGCCCTCGCCCAAGGTGGAATGGATGTTGGGATTGTCACGAGCGCGGAAAATATTTTTTACCTCACTGGATTGGACCACCAAGGATACTTCGGACCTCACGCCCTCGCTGTCCGTCCAGATGGCGAGACGCTCCTGTTTGCCCGAGCACACGAACAAACGACCGTAAATCGCCAGGTCGAGAATTCCCGTTTCGTGGGATATCCCGATACAGCTTCGCCCGGGGCCTTCATTGCAGAACATCTAAAGAGTGTGGGTCTCGGAGATGCGACGATAGGGATTCAGGGAGAAAGCCTTGGATTTCCGCCGGCGTTCGACACTGCCGTTCGCGCTGGACTGCCGGAGGTCCAGTGGTCCGACATTTCGGGGCTCGTCGAGCGGTTCCGGCTGGTGAAGTCTAACAGTGAGGTTTTCGCTATTCGAAAGGCCGCCGCCGTCTCCGACGCTTGTATGGAGACTGCGCTTTCAGTCGCAAAAGTGGGCATTAACGAGCAGGTTATCGCAGCCGAGGTCCATAAACGGATGTTCGAAATCGGCGGTGAGTACGTCGGCTTCGGTCCCTTCATTCGGTCCGGCGAGCGGCTGCCTTATGAACACGAGGTATGGAGCGACCGCGTCATCGGAGAGGGCGAGCAGCTTCTCTTGGAGATGGCTGGATGTGTCGGTCGTTACCACGCGCCTATGGGAAGGTTGGCATTCGCACGGAAGGCGCCTCCGGGAACGCACGCACTAGCGGAAATCTGCATTGCAGCACAGGACCGCGTTCTCGAGGCGATGAGGCCGGGCGCCACCGGCGCCGATGTCTACAATGCTTGGCAGTACGTCATCGACGAAGCTGGAATGGCGCATTATCGCCGACATCATTGCGGCTACGTCGTAGGTATCGCCTTCCCGCCGACGTGGACTGGCGGCATTGGTGTCGTCAGCATGCATCCCGAGAGCGATCTGGTCCTTGAATGCAATATGGTGTTCCACCAATTGTCTTGGTTGCTCGGCTGCGGCCGAGGAGACTACTTCGTCTCGGACACGGTGTTGGTGGGCGAAGGCGGAGGTGAACGTCTAACCAAGGCATCGCGCGATGTCGTGGTTTTCTGATGAGACCAAGTATGGGCAAGAAAACCGGCATTTTTATCTCAAACATTAGCTGCTGCGCATAGGGCTGCGATACATTCTATTAAGACTTAAGGAGCGCGAACGTGAACGACCCGACATCTTTGCGGCATCCCGCTGTTGAGGTTTCATTGGACAAGTCTCCATTGGGACCTGCGGATATCGAGCGCATCATCAAGGCGGTTGAGAACCGCTTCGATGAGCAGGTCGAGTTTTTGACACAATTGGTGCGTGCTGCCTCGCTTCGAGGCAATGAAGCTAGTGTTCAGAAAATTGTCTCCAACGCGCTCGAAAAACGTGGCTATGACGTTCGCAGCTTCGCGATCGACCCAGCTCGCATCGGCACGGATCCGGCTTTTTCACCAACCCGATTTGAACTCAAAGATTCTGCCATTGTTGTTGGCTCGAAGCGGCCAACGCTAGAAGGCGGCAGGTCTCTGGCCCTGAACGCACATGTTGATGTGGTGCCAGTCGGCACAAGCGCCCGATGGAAATATGAGCCGTTTTCGGCGACTCGCGACGGGGATTGGCTTTATGGCCGTGGTGCGGGTGACATGAAAGCTGGCTTGGCTGCAAACCTGTTCGCCCTTGACGCGCTTGCGGCCGCAGGCTTCGACCTGAAGGGGGCGGTGCAATTTCAATCCGTCATTGAAGAAGAAACCACAGGCAATGGAGCGGCAATGGTTCTCGCGGAGGGTTTCCGCGCTGATGCAGTTCTCATTTCGGAGCCTACTGATGAGAAGGTGGTAAGCGCGAATACCGGCGTCATGAAATTTGCTGTCACAGTCCAAGGGATTCCGGCTCACCCACTCGAGGTCGCCACCGGCAGGAGCGCAATCGACATCGCAATTCGGACTATCGAACATCTGCGCCAGCTCGAACAGGAGTGGATCGCGGAGCGACCCATATCTCAGCCCGATTTCGCCGGCGTCGACAATCCAATAGCTTTGACAATCGGCACGATATCGGGAGGCGAGTGGCTCGCCTCGGTGCCAAGCGAGTGCCGTTTTGAAGGCCGCATTGGCTTCTACCCCGGCGAGATGCCAGAGGCGCGCGCCGTAAGGTTCGAGAACTTCCTCAAAAATGCATTTCTGAACGACCCACAACTTAAGGGATGCCCCGAGCCTGAGATCGAATGGGTCGGCGTCAAGCAGGGTGGATATGTTCTTGCTCCAGGAAGTGACGCTGAAGTACTGCTGGCAAAGGCGCACTCCCTCGCTGACAATTCCGAAAGGGAACTTCAACGCTTCGTAATGCCTTGCTATCTCGACGCCGCTGTCTTTGCCATACACGGCAGCATGACCAGCCTGGTTTATGGGCCAGCTGCCGAACACATCCATGCTGTTGATGAGCGAGTGAACTTGCCGTCCCTGTTGCGGGTTACAAAGGCGATCGCTCTGTTTGCCGCAGCCTGGTGTGGAATAGAGGCTCGAGCGGAGCAAGTGAAGCCCTAGTACGGAGAGCATGTTCCGACCGAAGTGTTTCCCGACTTGTCCACGCTTCCTGATCCAGCGTACGGCTCGGCCGCAGAGACCAGAAATATTCGTCGCAGATGCGGCAGCGAAAGGGAGTTCAAATGACCATCAACATTAAGGACATCAGCGAAAAGGACCGCAACTCCGTCCTGCATCCTTTCACGCATCTCAAGGACTTTGCGACCGGCAAGCTGGGCGAGCCGACAATCGTCGAGACGGGCAAGGGCATTCGTATCCAGGACGCGCACGGCAACCAGCTGATCGATGGCTTTGCCGGCCTCTATTGCGTCAATGTCGGCTATGGCCGCACCGAAGTCGCCGAGGCGATTTCGCGCCAAGCCTATCGCCTTGCCTATTATCATTCCTATGCCGCGCACACGACCGATGAGCTTGCAATCCTCTCTGATCGCCTCGTGAAGATGGCGCCGGGGAAGATGAGCAAGGTTTTCTACGGCATGTCCGGCTCGGATGCGAACGAGACCCAGGCCAAGCTCGTTTGGTACTACAACAACCTGCGCGGCAAGCCATCCAAGAAGAAGATCATCTCGCGTGAGCGCGGCTATCACGGCTGCAGCGTCGTCTCCGGCTCGATGACCGGCATGAGCTTCTACCACGACCATATGGATCTGCCGCTGCCGCAGATCGTCCATACCGGCGCGCCTCACCACTACTGGGGTGCAACCCCGGGAGAAACTGAGCGGGAGTTCTCTGCCCGCCGCGCCGCCGAGCTCGATCAGCTGATTGAACGTCTTGGTCCCGACAATGTCGGTGCCTTCATCGCTGAGCCTGTTCTCGGCACAGGCGGCATCACGCCTCCGCCAGAAGGGTATTGGGAGGCGATCCAGGCCGTTCTCAAAAAGCACGACGTGCTCCTCATCGCCGACGAAGTGATCACCGGCTTTGGCCGAACGGGTTCCATGTTCGGCTCGCAGCATTATGGCATCGAACCCGACCTGATTACGGTCGCCAAGGGTCTGACGTCTGCCTACTTCCCGCTCTCCGCGGCGATCGTTGGCGAGAAGGTCTATAAGGTGTTGGAAGACGGCGCTGACAGGGTTGGCGCATTCTCACATGGCTATACCTACTCGGGTCACCCGATCGGCGCCGCCGCGGCCAACGCGGTACTCGACATTGTCGAGAAAGAAGACCTCCCTGGCAATGCCCGTGACGTTGGCGCGTTTTTCCAAGCGCAGCTGAAGGAGAAATTCGCGCAATTGCCGATCGTCGGTGAAGTACGCGGAGTCGGCCTTATGGGCGCGATCGAGTTTGTGGCCGATCGCGACAACAGGAAGCGTTTTGATCCGAGGCTCAAGGTTGGTGCACGAATTTCCAAGGCAGCCCGCGACCGTGGTCTTATCGCTCGCGCCATGCCGCATGGGGATATTCTGGGCTTTGCCCCGCCACTCGTAACTACCAAGTCTGAAGTCGAAGAGATCGTGGCAATCGCTGAAAGCGCCGTGCGCTCCGTCATGGACGAACTCGTTCGCGACGGCCAGAAAATCTGAACGGGGACGACCGCAGAGCTTCGGCCGCCCTGGCGAACGTTCGGGTAGTAATCGACCAAGCACCTTGCCCCGACTAACAAACTTAGCAGCCGCGCATGCCGCCGCATCATTAGGGAAGAAGAAACTCGCCTATGACCGCTGCCCAACTGCACATCACTGCCGGCCTGGCGCCCATAACCGTATACAGCCCCTATGACGGGTCGCTTGTGGGTACGGTCAACGCTACGGGTGCAAGCGAAATCGGCGAGCTTTTGACGCGCGCCAGACGCGGAGCCAAGCTTTCGCGCAACCTGCCAAGGCATCGGCGCGCGAGCATCCTTGAAGACGCGGCAAAGATTGTCGAGCGCCGTCGCGACGCCTTCGCCGATACCATCGTCCGGGAAGCTGGAAAGACCATTGTTCAGGCGCGCAAAGAGGTCCTTCGTTGTGCCAATACGCTGAAGCTCTCAGCTGAGGAAGCAAAGCGCAATGCCGGCGAGATCGTGCCCTTCGATGCGTATGCTGGATCAGAGCAGCGGCAGGGTTGGTTCACGCGTGAACCGCTCGGGATCATCACCGCGATTACCCCCTACAATGATCCGCTGAACCTTGTGGCTCACAAGCTCGGTCCCGCAATCGCCGGCGGCAATACCGTTCTGCTGAAGCCATCGGAACTGACGCCGCTTTCGGCCATCAATCTCGTCGAAGCCCTTCGCGAAGCCGGTTTGCCGGAGGAGGTAATCACTGTCGCGGTGGGCGGTACCGATCTCGGCAAGGCCATGGTCGCCGCCCGCGAGATTCGCATGGTGTCGTTCACTGGGGGATTTGCAACCGGAGAGGCAATCAGTCGCTCGGCAGGGCTCAAAAAACTGGCGATGGAACTCGGCGGCAATGCACCCGTCATCGTCATGACTGATTGCGACTTCGACAAAGCGGTCGAAGGCTCGGTTTCCGGCGCGTTCTGGGCGGCTGGACAAAACTGCATCGGCGCCCAGCGCATTTTGGTGCAGGCTGCACTTTATGAGCGGTACCGCGATGCCTTTGTGGCGGCAGCGAAAAAGTTAAAAGCAGGCGATCCGTCACGCGAGGATACCGACGTTGGACCGCTGATCTCCAGAGAGGCAGCGGAACGCGCCGAGACGGCAGTGAATGAAGCCATTGACGCGGGTGCGAAATTGTTGTGCGGACACCGCCGCGACGGTTCCCTCTACCATCCCACTGTGCTGGAAGGCACGCCTCAGACCTGCCGGCTGTGGCACGAGGAAGTGTTCGCGCCCATCGCGATGCTTGCTCCGTTCGACACGCTTGATGAGGCCATCGAGATGGCCAACGTTCCGGAATACAGCTTGCATGCCGGCATATTCACCAACAATCTCACTGTCGCGCTTGAGGCGGCAAGGAAGATCGAGGCAGGCGGCATAATGATCAACGACTCGTCGGACTATCGCTTCGATGCCATGCCCTTCGGGGGCTTCAAATACGGCAGCATGGGCAGGGAAGGCGTTCGATTTGCCTATGAGGAGATGACTCAGCCAAAGGTGGTTTGCATCAATCGCGGTTAATCCCCAGGCCCCAACAAGCGACGGGTATCTGGAGAAACTCCATTTGTGACAAGCAATCTTCGACGCTTGGTTTTGAGGGCATGCCATTGCGAGTAAAACGCTCGGTATTCAACAAAGTGAGTTTAAGATGACGCACTACGTACTCACGGTCTCGTGCAGATCGACTCGCGGTATCGTAGCTGCGATTGCGACTTTCCTGGCGAGCCAGGGCTGCAACATTGTCGATAGTTCGCAGTTCGACGATCTCGACACAGGCAAGTTTTTCATGCGTGTCTCCTTCATCTCCGAGGAGGGTGTCGGCCAGGCCGACCTGGTGAAAGGCCTTAAGCCGATCGCCGCGAAGTTCGCGATGGATACTGAGATCCACGATCCCACCAAGCGCATGAAGGTGCTGCTGATGGTGTCCCGCTTCGGCCATTGCCTCAACGACCTGCTCTACCGCTGGAAGATCGGCGCCCTGCCGATCGACATCGTTGGCGTCGTTTCAAACCATTTCGAATACCAGAAGGTCGTGGTCAACCACGACATTCCCTTCCACCACGTCAAGGTGAGCAAGGAAAACAAGCCGCAGGCCGAGGCCCAGATCCTCGACATCGTCGAGCAGACCGGCACCGAACTGATCGTGCTTGCCCGCTATATGCAGGTCCTATCCGATGCCATGTGCAAGAAGATGTCGGGCCGCATCATCAACATCCACCACTCATTCCTGCCCTCGTTCAAGGGCGCCAACCCTTACAAGCAGGCCTACGAGCGAGGCGTCAAGTTGATCGGGGCAACGGCACACTACGTCACCGCCGATCTCGACGAAGGCCCGATCATCGAGCAGGACACGGTCCGCGTCACCCATGCACAGTCCGTAGAAGACTACGTCTCGATGGGCCGCGACGTCGAAAGCCAGGTGCTGGCACGCGCCATACATGCGCACATACACCACCGCACTTTCATCAACGGGGAACGAACCGTCGTCTTCCCGGCAAGCCCGGGAAGCTACGCTTCTGAGCGCATGGGCTGAGCGATGACGCATACCGTCGACGGCAAACAGGTTGCGGCAACCGTTATTGAAGCGGTGAAGCAAGCGGCTTCTGATCTTGAGCGGATAAAGGGTGTGAAAGCAGGACTTGCGGTGGTCATTGTCGGTGACGATGCGGCCAGCCACGCCTATGTCGGCGCCAAGGGCCGTATGGCCAAGGAATGCGGCTTCAACTCCATCCAGCACACGTTGCCGGCGCAAACAACGCAGGGCGAGCTCGCTGGCCTCATGGCCTCTCTGAACGACGATGCATCCATCCACGGCATCCTCGTGCAACTGCCGCTGCCGAAGCATCTTGATGCGGATGCGATTATCCAGTCAATCCGCCCGGAGAAGGATGTCGATGGCCTGCATGTCGTCAATGCCGGCAAACTTGCAATCGGTGACTTGACGACCGGCCTGATTTCTTGCACGCCGGCCGGAGCCATGCTGCTGGTACGCTCCATCCATGGCGAGGACCTGTCGGGCTTGATGGCGGTCGTTATCGGCCGCTCCAATTTGTTCGGCAAGCCGATGGCGCAATTGCTGCTTAATGCCAATGCCACGGTTATGGCGGCGCATTCGCGCACGAAGGATCTGGCGTCCGTGGCGCGTGGCGCCGATATTCTGGTGGCTGCGGTGGGACGGCCGGAGATGGTGAAGGCGGACGGGGTCAAGCCGGGTGCGACCGTGATTGATGTCGGCATCAACCGGATCAACGTCTTAAAAACTTCGATCCAGATCTCGCCCAGAACCGAGGGATCCCCGACGAACCGACACTGACCACGCCGGCGAGCGTGGGCGGCAGAGATGGAGAACCAAGGTCGACAGGCATCTTGTCGCGCTTTTGTTAACCGACGGAAGACTTCCATCTCCACCCAAAAAGCAACGCGCAAAACCGCCTCTAAGTCGGATAACTGATGTTGGAACTTCTTTCAGTAAAAATAGACAATTATTAATATTGAAAAGTATGAATGCAGCTTGCTCCAAGTCTTATTGAAAATCATCGAGGGACAAACCTACTCGACGTCTCGGTTCGACAGGTCGCGGCTATTTAACACCACCCCAATGTCTGATTAAATTGGACGTTAAGCCACTGGCTTTCTGAAACGCCGGGGGTCGGCGCCCCAAGTCAGACCATATCGGCCTTCGCGCGGCTTGCCCTCCCGCACTCACTTGTACGGCATGCAATAGACCCCCGCGATTCCATCAGCACCGCGCCAAACTTGGGCAGGAAGGATCAAGTTTCAAGCTGCCGGTCCTCGTTGGACCGGCAGTCTTAGCAGGCGCGGATGCGCGCTGCTCTTGAACTCGCGCACCACCGCTTGCATCATCAGCTCCACCACCACGGAGTGGGACATGAACATACTCCGGTGCATTCGGTCCACATTGCGCACGATCATTAGGGCAGCCGAACTCAATCATAGTCGACGAACGGATAGGAGGTGGCGGTCGGTGCGTGCCGGTATGGTAGCGTCGTGAGGTCGGCTGGCCCCCAGTCCGGTGTGTCGACAATGACAATCTCTTCAGCTAGGGGCTCATAAACCGCCCGGAAGTGCGTCTTCGATCGGAGCACGATGACGGAAAAGTCCTGCGGGCGCATGCCAAACTGCAAGAATGGGTCCTCATCGACCGCCGTGGTCGGCGCCGTAGTGACACTGACAATAATGCCTTCAACGTCAAGCACCGCCGTCAGGCCAAGGTCAACCTTTAGACCGTGAGACATCGGCCCGGATACAGAAAAGCTCTTTTCGCCCGCATACAGCACCTTTGCCTCAACCGAGACCGGTCCGCCCGATCTTGCTGACGAGTGGCCACCAAGCTTCAGCTTGATCGTTGTTCCCACGCCGGCTCGGCATGCAGCCGCCGCGCTGTCGGGGTCCCAGAGAAACGGAACAGCTGCGTTCTTGGCACCCTGCCGGATCAATTCTTGCAAGACGTAGGTAGAATCTATCATTCTGTCGGCGTGCTCGAGCAGGACAATTGGCCCGTTTGACGATTGAGCCCGTTGAAGCGCATAGGACACACCCTCTGTCAAACCCCTTACCAATCCAGGCACATGGAGTTCACGACGGGCCTCATGTATCGACCTGCTTAGGTCGTTTGCCACCCGTTCGGCAAGGTTGCGGTCTCGGTCCGCGACGACGACCACGGAGAAACCGCAGTTCGGTACGTCTGCATATGAGAAGCCCGCAAATACCGAAACATCCAGCACTCCGGGAGTCGTTTGTGGAAGTTCGATAGAGCGGGCGACGAAACTCGAAAGCGGTTGTAAAGTTGTCGCGCTGAAGATACTCGGAACCATAACACCCGGCCGGGCGATTGCCGTGACAGGGCTGATCTCTCCCCGCAAGGTCTTGACGAGGCATTCCGCAGCTCGCCGCCCGGTGTCTGCCATATCGGTATGCGGCGAATAGTGAAAGCCAAAAGTGGCTGTTGCGCCCGAGATGGTGGAGGCATCGAGGTTGCCGTGATAGTCGAGGGCCAGCATCACGGGAACATCGGGGCCGACCTCGGCTCGAACGAGAAGCAGAAGATCGCGGTCGGGGTCGGGCCGCGTCGGAGTCGTGCATGCCCCATGCAGGTAGAGAAGAACGCCGTCCAGAGCCCCACGACGTTCTTTTAGTCCATCAATGATGACTCGGCAGTAGTAGTCGAACGCTTGATCGGAAACAGGTGCCGTTGCATTGGCTTCGGCGTGAACGATGGGCACCATCTCGATGCCCTCGCGCTCACAGACGTCAATGAAGCCGCCCGGGACGGTGTTCATTCCGCGGTGACCTCGTAATATCTCGTTTCCACTCCACTCTAAATGTTTGAAGTCCTCTACAGTCAAAAGGCTAGGTAGGAAACTGACCGATTCAGCTCCGAACCCAGCAATAGCTACTTTCATTTGATTCAATCCTTTCTGCATTTTTCATTGCCAATACATGACGCAAACTGGTTTCAGAGGGGCCGCCTTTGGAATTCGCCGGCGACAGCGCGGTCGATAGGTGTCTCGTAAGTCCTCAAGATGAAGCCTAATGTTGAGTAGAATCCGACTGTTGCTATCAGGTCGAATACAGCCTGTTGACCTATCGCTTCGGCAACGGCACCTTCTATCTCCGGAGGGAGGTATCCCCTGTCAAACAGCGCGTCGACTGCAGATGCGATAAGGCCGTCTTCCCCGTCTGGCGAATTTCGCATTGCTTGAATTCGCGCGTCTGCAATGCCGAGCGCACGGGCGCGGCTCACATGATGGACCCATTCATAGTCCGAGCCCATACGATGGGCAGACCTCAGAATGACAAGTTCTGATCGGACGTCGCCCAGAACGCTGTCCTTGACGATATGTTGGCGTAGCGGAGCCCATGCTTTCAGCAAAGCCGGGTGGCGCGCCATCGTTCGGTAGACGTTAAGTGCTCCGGCAAAGCCGGCCTTCATATCAGCGATTTCTGCGGGCCAGTCTTCGTCGGCTAAGGGCGGACAGGGAGATGTCGCTTTAGAGGAGAGATTCATGACGAATAGCCTCCTGCAACGGCACTATCTATTGCGGCGGCGAGCCGCTCCACGATCATATCGATCTGCTCGGATTGAATGATGTAGGGAGGTGCCAGCAGCACGTGATCGCCATGCACACCGTCGATGGTGCCTCCCATCGGATAGCACATCAGGCCACGCTGCATCGCCTCCTTCTTGATCTTGGAGTGGATCTTGTAAGCTGGATCGAACGGCTGCTTGGTGTCTTTATCCGCCACAATTTCCACGCCGCGGAATAGACCGCGACCGCGAATGTCCCCGACATAGGGAGATTGACCGAGAGCCGCGTTGAGGCCGGCATCAAGTCGTTCACCCATTCTGCTGATGTTGGCTATGGTCTCCGGACGCTTAAGGATTTCGACAACCTTGCTGGCGGCGGCTGCAGCAATGGGGTGACCAATATACGTATGTCCGTGCTGGAACAGTCCCGAACCTTCTTTGAAGGCACGATAAATCTCTTTTGACAGAAGCACCGCGCCGATCGGCTGGAAACCACCACCCAATCCTTTCGCGATAGTGACGAGATCCGGAACGATTCCTTCCTGCTCCAACGCGAATATCGTTCCAGTGCGACCCATTCCGCACATGACTTCATCAAGGATCAGCAAGATGCCGTGGTTGTCGCAGATCTGGCGGACGCGCTTGAAGTAATCCGCCACCGGCCCTACGGCTCCAAGTGTCGCACCGACCACCGGTTCAGCCACGAACGCCATGACCTTCTCGGCTCCCAACTCGACAATTTTGGCCTCAAGTTCGGTGGCGAGGCGCTCGGCGTAGGCCTCAGCTGTTTCGCCCGGCTGCATATCGCGGTAGGCATAGCAGGGCGAAACATGATATGTTTCCGGTAAGATCGGCTTGAATTGCGCCCGGCGCCATGCGTTTCCACCGGTTGCCAGAGCCCCGATCGTATTGCCGTGATAGCTCTGCCGGCGTGCAATGATGTGGCGTCGCTCAGCCTGGCCAATCTCTACGAAATACTGGCGCGCCATCTTGAGAGCAGCCTCCATAGCTTCTGAGCCGCCAGAGACTAGGTACACATAATCAAGACCGCTTGGCGCCAGATCAATAAGCTGCTCAGCAAGCTGTTCAGCAACGTCCGTCGTAAAGAAAGATGTATGGGCGTAACTGATACGCCCCATCTGCACCTTCATCGCTTCAAGAACTTCTGGATGATTGTGGCCCAAGCAGCTAACTGCTGCCCCACCAGAGCCGTCTATGTAACTGCGCCCTCGGTCATCCGTAATGTAAATCCCCTCTCCTGCTACGGCAGTTGGTAAAGAAGCACCGATTGTTCGATGTAGAATTTTGCTCATCTCAGTCTCGCAGTCCGGTCGTTAATTGGGGGCTTGTCGCAAACATTTCCGCGGCCGCGATTATCCGCTGAGTGACCTATTTTCGTGCTTTATCCCAATCGAAGAGGCGTCGCCCGATACAGGCAGCCATTTGCCGCGGATATTGACGTAGGTTTCGTCGACACGAACCAAGCCGTAATGTGGCTGGCGAGACTGACGTAGACGCTTTTCGATCATTGGTGCGTAATCCAATACCCACCGGTTGATCGTGCTGTGATCGACCTCAAGCCGCGTTCCGGAACGCTTCCTCAAGATTCCGATGCTCCGTTCATCTTCCGCGATGTGCACGTCTTCTTCGAACCGGTTTCGTTGACGTCTTCTTTCCCTGCAGGAACTAAATTCGAGGTTGGAACTCTGGCTTGTTGGATTGCTGATCGCTGCTCAGCTACTACACATTGGAATGCGAAAAGGTGCCGTCGCGGGTTGAGCTTGGCCATCTGTGGCCGGGGCACGCACGTGGCAAGCCACAACCCGCCCGTCTGCCATTGGCACCAGAGGTGGCACTTCAATGTGACAACGCTCGACGGCGAGTGGGCAGCGCGGGTGGAACGCGCACCCAGTCGGCGGATTGATGGGGCTTGGCACCTCGCCCTCAACGGGCGCCTCCAGCCGAACCCGCGTCGGATCCGGAACCGGAGCTGCGGCGATTAGCGCCTCGGTGTAGGGATGGACCGGTTTCGCGAAGAGCGCCTCGCTCGGGGCGAGCTCCACGATCCGCCCCAGGTACATGACGGCAACGCGATGCGCGATATGCTCGACGACGCCAAGATCATGCGAGATGAAGACGAAGGCGATGCCCATCTGCTGCTGGAGATCCAGAAGCAGATTCAGAATCTGCGCCTGCACGGAGACGTCAAGGGCGGACACCGCTTCGTCGGCGATGATGAGAGAGGGGTTGAGCGACAGGGCGCGCGCAATGCCGAGCCGCTGGCGCTGACCGCCTGACAATTCGGATGGCAGCCTATGCATCATCTCGGGCGACATTCCGACTTTTCGGAGAAGGTCCGCGGCGAGTGCCTGTCGCTGCATGCGGCTGAGACGTTCAAAATTCTCCACGGGTTCGGTGATGATCTGTCCGGCCGTGAGACGCGGGTTCAGCGACGAGTAAGGATCCTGAAAGACCATCTGCATCCGACGGCGCCACGCGTGAAGCGCGTCCTTCTTGAGGCTCGCAATATCGGTCCCGTCGATCAGCACGCGCCCGCTAGTCGGCTGCACGAGCCGCATCAGGAGCCGCGCGACGGTGGACTTGCCGCAGCCGGATTCGCCGACGATGCAGAGTGTCTCACCTGCCTCGACGGTGAAGGATACATCCTCCACCGCCCGGATCACCGGAATGCTTTTCTTGAAGATTCCCGAGCCAAGCGGATAGTGCTTGGTCAGATGCTCGACTTTCAGCAGAGGACCGTTCATGCGCCCATCACCTCTTCAGCGCGCCAGCAAGCCGCGGCGTGGCTCGACCCTACATCACGGAGGATAGGCGTCTTGTCGCGGCAAATATCTATCGCGAACGGGCAGCGAGGCGCGAAGCTGCACCCGACAATGGGCTCGCGCAGACTTGGCACGATGCCGGGGATTTCCGGAAGGCGGCGCTGGCGACCGCGCCGCGGATCCGGCACCGATCGCATGAGGCCCTGAGTGTAGGGGTGCGCGGGATGCGCAAACAGATCTATAATGTTCGCCTGTTCGACAATTCGGCCAGCATACATCACGATCACGCGTTGGCATGTCTCGGCCACAACGCCCAGATCATGCGTGATGAACAGCACGGCCGTTCCCGTGCGCTCTTTCAGATCGACGATCAGCCGCAGGATCTGGGCCTGGATGGTGACGTCGAGCGCGGTGGTCGGCTCGTCGGCGATCAGAAGCTCGGGCGAGCAGGCCAGCGCCATCGCGATCATCGCACGCTGGCGCATGCCGCCCGACAGCTCGTGAGGGTAGTTGCTGACGCGCCGCCCGGGGTCGGCGATGCGGACGAGGCGCAGCATCTCTTCGGCCCTGGCCAGTGCAGCCGAGCGGGAGGCGCCCGTGTGGATCTCCACCGCCTCGGCGATCTGCCGTCCGACCGTGTGAACCGGGCTCAGACTCGTCATGGGATCCTGGAAGATCATGGCGATCTCGTTGCCGCGGATCCTTCGCATCTCCCGATCGGACAGATCCAGCAGGTTGCGTCCGTGAAAGCGGACCGTGCCACCGACGATCTCGGCGGTCAGTTTCGGTAGCAGGCGCAGGATCGAGAGCGCGGTGACGCTCTTGCCGCATCCGGATTCGCCGACCACGCCGAGCGTCTCACCCTTCTTCACCTCGAAGCTGATGCCGCCCAGGGCGCGGGTAACGCTCTCCTCGCCAAAAAAATGTGTCTCGAGATCCCGGACATCGAGGAGCATGTCATTCTCGATGGCTCTATCCTCCATGAAGTTCTGCATCAGCATATCAGCGCCTCCGCTTCGCGCGGGGGTCGAAGAGGTCACGCAGGCCATCGCCCAGGAGATTGACCGCAAGGACTGTGACCGCAAGGCAGATCCCGGGGGCGAAGACCGTCAAGGGCGCGATGGCGAGATAGAGGCGCGAGCCTGAAATCATGTTGCCCCAGCTCGGGATCTCCGGCGGCACGCCCACGCCGAGGAAGCTCAGCCCCGCCTCGGTCAGGATTGCGCTGGCGCAGACAGTGGCGCTCTGCACCATCAGCGGCGGAATGGTGCTCGGCAGGATATGCCGCCACAGCACCTTGGGCAGGCGCGCACCGCCGCAGATCGCGGCCTCCACATAGGGCCGTTCGCGAACACCCAGGACCACCGAGCGAACCAGCCGCGCGACGGCGGGCGTCTCGGGGATGGCGATGGCGACGATGAGGATGCCGATGCCGGGCCCCGTCAGGGAGATGAGCGCGATGGCCAGCAGGAAGGTCGGGATCGACATCAACGCGTCCATGATCCGCATGATGACATTGTCGAATGCGCGGACATAGCCGGCGACAATACCGATCAGGAGCCCGGCACAGGCCGCCAACAGCGCCGAGATCAGCCCGACCAGGAGCGAGATGCGCGCCCCGAAAATGGTTCGGGCAAACACGTCCCGGCCCAGATTGTCGGTCCCGAACCAGTGTTGATCGGAGGGCGGCTGCAGGCGGATGAAGGGATCCATGTTCTGTGGATCGCCGGCGTAAAACGGCGCGGTGAGCGCCAGAAGGATCAGGAGCAAGAGGAGGCTACCGCCGATCACGACCAGCGGGTGCCGCCTTGCAAGGCGGGGAAGATCGGATCGCTGCAGCCGACCGATCGGCACGGCGTCAACAGGCGCGGACAGAAGCGTCATATCAGTACCGGATGCGGGGATCGATCAGCGTGTAGGCGAGATCGACCGTGAGATTGATGAGGACGTAGAGGCCCGACACCAGGATGAGCACGCTCTGGATGATCGGGTAGTCGCGGTTGTTGATCGCATCGACCACGAGACGCCCGATGCCGGGTAGGTTGAACACCGTTTCCGTGATCACGACCCCGCCAATGAGCCAGGCGAAGCTCAGGCCGATCACGGTCAGGATCGGGACCCCGGCATTCTTCAGCGCGTGATGGAAAAGCATCGCATAGGACGAGGCGCCCTTGGCGGCGGCCGTCCGCATGTAGTCCTCCGAGAGGACCTCGAGCATGCTTGACCGCGTGATCCGGGCGATGAAAGCAATATAGCCGAGACCCAAAGCCACGGTGGGCATGATCAGGTGCCCGAACCAGGGGCCGAGGCCAGCAGCAATCGGCACATATCCCTGAACCGGGAGCCAGTGCAATCTGATCGCGAGAAAGTAGATGAGAAAGAAGCCGATGACAAAGACCGGCACGGAATAGGCAAATGCTGAGAAGGCGGTGAGGATGCGGTCGATGAGACCCCCGCTCCGCCAGGCGGCGAGGATCCCGAAGCAGACCCCGACCGTCACCGAAAGGATCATCGTTAGGATCGACAGGGAAAGGGTCGGCTCAAGTCGCTGCGAAATCAGTTCGAGAACCGGGCGTCCGGCAAAGATCGAGGTGCCGAAATCGCCGCCGAGCATGTCGCGCACCCAACGTATGAACTGAACCGGCATAGGATCGTTCAGCCCCAGTTGCTCGCGGATGCCGGCAATCATTTCCTCCGTCGCCGACCGGCCGGCAATCATCGCCGCCGGGTCGCCAGGCGCCATCCGGAGTAGAAGGAAGACGAAGACCCCGACCATCGCCATGACAGCGATGGCCGAAACAAGCCGCCGGAAGATGTAACCAGCCATTACTCAAGCCTTTTCCATGTTCCACATCGGAACCAGCCCGTCAGCGCCTATCATGCCGGTGAGCGTCTTCCGGCGCGCAGAGGGCGAGACGGCTTGACCTAGGAAAGTCGCTCCGACAAAGTCCCACCAAAGATGTTGCATCTTGCGCGCCAGAGCCTTGCGCTCATCCATCGTTTCAACTTCGGCCCATTTGGCGCGTAGCGCCTCGTATTCATCGTTCTTTGGCCAGCCGTACCAAGCATTTTCGCCATTCGCGCTGAGGAGCGCGCACCCAATTGGATCGGAGAGGGCGCCATTGGGCCAGCTCGATATGTGAATGTTCCAGCCACCCCCTTCAACAGGACCCTTGTTCGCTCGGCGCGCGACAATGCCGGCCCAGTCGCTCGGTGCCAACTCTGCATTGACGCCGATTTTCTTCAGCTCTGACGCCAGTAGCTGGGCGGAAACGTCGCCCTGTGCCCAGTCAGTAGAGTCAAGAATGACGACCTTCTCGCCAGCGTATCGGGCCTCCGTGAAGAGCCGCTTGGCTTTGTCCGGGTCGCCGCCTTTCTTGTACCATCCCGTGTTTTCGTCATTTGAGTATGGCGAGCCATTGCCGAACATCGACGTCATGGCGTGGCGGTATCTTGGGTCGGGAGCAATCACACTCAGGAATGCCTCCTGATCAACCAAGTGCAAAAGCGCTTGACGCGCCTTGACGTTGTCGAACGGCGGCTGGAGGAAGTTTACTCGTGCGAACATGCATTGCCCCCCCGTGATCACAAGCTGGAGCTGAAGGTTGGGATCGCCCTCGATTGTCGAATAGAAGTCGGGGGGGCAAGTAGCCAGGAAATCAATCTCTCCCGCCTGCAGCGCGGCGATAGCCGTCTGTTGATCGGAAATATTTTCCCAGATGACTTGATCGACTTTTACGATCTTACCCCCAGCTAATCCATCGGGTGCCTCGTTGCGGGGCACGTATCGTTCATTGCGATCGTACGTAAAGCTCGCGCCAGGTTTAGCGAGAGCTTGATTAAACTTGAACGGCCCCGATCCGATATTGGCAGTTACTTGCTCCGTTGGGGGAAGATTCGCGTCCTTCTCTCGCATTACAGCTAGAAGCTGTGATGGTGAGGCCAGCGCGTCAATCAGAAGCTCAAATCGGTCCGTCAGCTCGATCGTGAAGGTTCTGTCATCCTTCTTCGAAACGTCCTTGGTCCTTTCCATGAGCAGTTTTCCGCCCGAGGAAGCCGCGCCCCACCGTCGAATCGAAGCCACACAGTCTGCTGCGGTGACTGGAGTGCCGTCGTGAAAGCCCAAGCCGTCCCGAAGCGCGAATGTATAGGTCATCCTGTCCTCGGATACACCCCAGTTTTCGATCATTTGCGGGCGCGCCACCCGCTGGGAGTCGAATGCAAAGAGCATATCATAGATAGCCAGGGCATGGTTTCCAGTGTTGGCGCTTGTCGAATTGTGAGGGTCGAAGCCCGAGGGGAGTTGGTCCAGCGCGACGCGGACCACGCGCGTGTCTGCTGAAGCCGCCTGAGCGCGCAGGATAGACGGAGTCGACAAAACGGCTCCGGCGGATACGCCCAGCTTGATGAGATCGCGTCGAGAAATTTCCATGTGTTCCTCCCTGTTTGAGTAGTCTCGTTTCGTATTTTATCGTGGGGACCGCTCCCAGGCGCAAAGCCTTTGGAGCGGATCAGCTCGCTTATTTCACGATTGTGCTCTCCACCAGCTTCTTAAACTCTGGAAGAGTAGCGTTCCCCGTCCGTTCCGACTGAGTCAAGTAGAGGCCAATCACGTCATTTGCCTTATCAACCCAAGATAAAGTGCCTTGGAATCCGCCATGCCCAAAAACACAATCGCCGAATGTCTGCCACTGCAGACCGTATTCTTTCGACACTACTCCTGGACTCGTGGCGAGTTCGACAGAATCCTCGGACAGCAAGCGGCGATCGCCAAAGCGCCCACTGTGCAGCATACTGGACAGGAACTTGGCATAATCGATAGCCGACGCGAAAAGGCCGCCGGAGGCGCGGAAGAACGGGACTTCCTCCGGTTGCGTGTTATCCCAGGACTTTGTCCAGGGGCCGCTCTCCCCGTTCTCCCTGCGGTAGCTTGCGGCCACACGTCCTGCACGTGGATCGCCCGGCTGCAGCTTGAAGTCTAAAAACGAGTCGCCCATCCCGAGCGGCTTCAAAACTCGGGTCGTGATGAAGTCTTCGACAGGCATTCCGGAGATCTCGGCGACAACTGCCCCAAGAGTGCTCGAGCCCGGATCACTATATTCATATCGCGTGCCGGGCGGATGTTCGGGCCCTTTCCGACCGACCTCGTCAACCGCCTCCCGCAGTGAAGCGTACCGCGTGGTCCCGATATCCTCAACGATCGAGCCGGTGATTCCGGAGGTGTGAGTAAGAAGCTGGTAGATTGTAATGTCGCGCGAACGCTCATTATCAAAGGCCGGGAGATACTTCGACACCCTGTCCTCGAGCGTCAACCGCCCCTCTTCCTTCAACATCAGGATGGCCGTGCCGAGGAGCGGCTTCGTCATTGACCGCATCATGAAGATCGTGTCGGTTTTCATGGGAATCTGGCGCTCTCGGTCACTCCAGCCGACCGTCTCGTGCAACACGATTTGATTCCGGCAGATCACCAGCATCGCCGCCCCAACGATGCGGTCCTCGTCCACCCACGCATGAACAGTCTCGACGGCGTGCCTAAGGAGTGGCAGCGACATGCCAACGCTTTCGGGCGACGCGGGCGAGAAAGGTTCATTCGGTTCGTACAGGATGGTTTCAAATCTCATTACGTTCTCCACAATTGTCGAAGCAGCGGTGCATCCGCGGTCACCATTCTCCGGCGCGCCAATTGATGCACATCTAGAAAAATGAGTCAACTGTTTCATGCCGGTCCCCCTAATGCACCGAACTACGTGGTGGGGTTGCTTTGCGCCTTGAGCGCAACGAGCTCGGCCAATTACGAATGGGTCGGGGCGAGGACCCCAAGACGGCAGCTGGTCGTGGAGCACGGTGGCCCGACCGGCGGAGCCGACGACGGCCGGATCATCGTTGTTAGCCGGTGGAATTTTCTAAAGCGTGTCGAGATTTAAGGGGTTTCAGGCCTGAACGAATCCGCTGACGGTCGACCAGTACTACTTCGACGCCGGCAACGGCTTCTCGGCAGTGGTCTCGCTCGAGGAACGCTCTGGCACGGCTGGCATCGCTGTGCGTCCCTTGCCATCTATTTTCTTTGCCGTAGGAGAGGTCGAACGAACGAGCGGGCTTTTTTAGTCCAGGTTCTCGATTTCAAGTGGGTGCTGAAATCCGCAAGATGAGCATCAAACCGGAGTAGGGACTCACGCGAGGCCTCCGCACCCTGCCCGGCGATCAGCGCGCCCAGTACTTCAGCGACCGCGAACGCCGGTGTCATCGTGTGGAAAAACGACGGACTTTTCGTCTGGACAAGAACGACATCGTCGGCCACTCGGGCCAGCGGGGCAACCTCGCTGTCGGTGATCGCAACGATCGGAATGCCATGCCGATGCGCATACTCGGCGATCTCGACCGTGACGCGCGTGTAGGGAAAGACGCTTGTTGCGAAGAGCACGTCGTTGCGGGAGGCACGGGCCAATGCGTCCGAACCGGTGCCGCCGACCGCATCGAGCATAACCGACTTTTCCCTGATCATCGAAAGAATGTAGTGCAGATGCCAAGCAGTTGCGTGGCTCGACCTCAATCCCACGCAATAGACGCACTTGGCGGCTGCAAGGCGTCTTGCTGTTGATACTATCGCGTCAAGTTGAGACTCGGCAAGATGGACAATCTCGGCCGCTTGAGCCCGGAGAATTTCGCGCGCAAGGCCATGATCGCCTTTACGTTTTTGAGCGATCGCTTGTACATCGGCTTTTCCGGCGAATCCGACGTCGCCGCTGCGAACGGCCTCAGCATAGATTTCGCGAAGCTCGTCGTAACCTGTGAGGCCAAGATGCTTAGCCAGTCGCGTCATGGTAGCCGGCTGGACCCCGGCCAGACGCGCCTGGTCCCGCATTGACAACAGCGCGACGTCATGTGGTTGGTCGATAATATAGCGCGCCGCCAATTGAAACTGCTCCGACATTGTGTCGAAGCGGGCGATCAATCGCTCCGAAAGAGGTCCGTCGGCCATGACTCCTACCTAGCGCAGCGATATAGTTTGCGCAACATATGTTTCATTTTAGGTCAATTGGCTTTCCCACGGACCGCTCCCGCATCGTGACACTCCAGGGCCGTCCGCGCCAAATCGGCTGGCCCCAGTGGCAACGAAGCATGGGCCAGCTTGATGAGCCGGCCGCTGTTGGCAACGCAAATGGCGAGCTAGGACGCGGCTCCCCACGTGTCTCAACATGATCCATGCAGCTCACTCGCGTAATGGTGAAACATATGTTGCAAATCAAATCGCCTCTGTTATGTTGCCCGCAACCATGACCACCCCCGCCCATCGGGTTACTAGGAAGGACATGATGTTTGAAACGGTTGCCTACGAAATCCAGGACAGTATCGCCGAAATTCGTCTCAATCGTCCGCACCGCCTGAACGCAGTGGTGCAGAAATTATACGACGAAGTCCTGGCAGCTCTCGATCAGGCTGAAAGAGACAAAGACGTTCGCGTGATTGTCTTGACTGGAGAAGGGCGGGCGTTTTGTGTGGGCGCCGACTTGAAGGAGCACAAGGCTGGTCGCACGTCCTTCGATAGGCGAGAATATCTGATGAGCGAACAAAGGGTGTGTAGACGTCTGGTCTCACATCCGAAGCCGGTCATTGCCGCCGTGAACGGATATGCCCTCGGCGCCGGTGCCGAGATGGCTCTCGCTTGCGATTTTATGGTCATGGCCGCATCGGCGCGGATCGGATTTCCCGAAATTGGCCTTGGCGCGTTCCTCGGGGGTGGGGCTACGAATATCCTTCCACGACTTGTCGGCCTCGCAAAAGCGCGTGAGCTGATCTTCTTCGGCCGGCAGATCGACGGAGCGGAAGCGGTCCAGATTGGGCTGGCCTCACGCTGTATCCCCGACGAGGATTTCGTTGAAGGCATCCGCACTTTGGCGAGCGAACTGTCAAAGAAGGCGCCATTCGCGATGCAGCTTGCCAAAGAGCAGTTGGCGTCAGCTGCTCACGGGACGTTCGACTCAGCTCTTACTGCTGAGCTTGAGGGCATGATGTTTTGTTCGACGACGCGCGATTGGCAGGAGGGCGTCGACGCCTTCGCGGAAAAGCGTTCGCCGATCTTTCGGGGGGAATAACATGGCGTCGAATGACCTCCTCAACATTCTGTCCCCCGACTCCATTGCGATTATCGGTGCATCCAAGAATCCGGCCAAGCGCGGATATCGGTCTCTAAGGAAACTGCTGGATGACGGCTATGCGGGAGCAATCTATCCGATTAATCCGAAGGAAAGCGAAATCTGCGGCGTTAGGTGTCTGCCTGATCTGGGCAGCCTGCCGGGGCCTGTCGACCTTGCGCTGGTCTGCACTCCCGCCGTGACGGTTGCGTCAGTCATCACCGAATGCGCCGCGAAAGGAGTGCGCGGTGCCGTGGTTCTGGCGGGTGGCTTTGGCGAGGCTGGCGATGACGGCAAGCGGCTCCAGGATGCAATGCTAGCCGCTGCGCGGACTGGCGGGGTGAGGATCATCGGGCCAAACACCTCGGGCATGTTCAACACTCACAAAGCCTGCAATCTCGTCGGCTTTTCGGACTTGCGGAAGGGTAGCATTGGCCTTTTGTCCCAGTCGGGCAACATGGCGCTGTCGCTCGTCACCGAAGCTCAAGCCAACGGGCAGGTAGGTTTGAGCACTTATGTGGGGGTAGGTAACGAGGCTGATATCCGCTTCGACGAGTACCTCGACTACTTTGCGGCCGATCCCAACACCAACGTGGTGATCGCCTACGTTGAAGGCCTAAAAGACGGCCGCCGCTTTTTGAATGCCTTGAGGCGGATCTCGCTAGAGAAACCAGTTGTCATTTACAAGTCGGGTCGGACAAGTGCCGGACGGATTTCCGCAAAATCTCATACCGGCGCTTTGGCTGGCGAATATGCGGTCAGCGAGGGCGTGCTGAGGCAAGCCGGCGCAATCCTTGCACACCGGTCCGATGAGATCCTGCCGATAGCGGAGGCGCTATCATTACTGCCCCCCCTGCGTTCGCGCCGCCTTGCCATCCTTGCGGACGGCGGAGGTCACGCGACAATTGCCGCCGACGCCTTGTCAGAGCGCGGACTGGCGCTCGCCCCGCTGAGCGAAGAGACGCGGCGGCGGCTTTCGGCGATACTTCCTACGTCCGCATCGGTCATCAATCCTGTCGACGTAGCCGGAGGCACGGATTCGGACCCCTCGGTTTTCGCCGCTTGCGCCGAGATTCTCTTGCAGGATCCGATGGTGGATGGACTTCTGATATCCGGTCTTTACGGCGGCTACGCGCTCCGTTTCTCTCAAGACCTGCTAGCAGCAGAAATCGATGCCACGAACCTCATCGGCGCAATGCCACGCCGGTTCGGCAAGCCCGTGGTCGTTCACAGCCTGTACAGTGTGCTTCAGGCAGATCAGCGGCCGTTACCACTCCTGGGCATGCACCGCGCAGGCATCCCAGTGCACAGCTCTCTGGAAACGGCCGTGCGATGTATGCAGGCCTTGGCAGAGCGCGGTGAGGTGGGCCGCACCTTTGCATCGTCGCCGCCAATGCGAGCGCAGAACGGCAGAATCTTTGAGCAGGTTCTTGTGCGCTGTAGGGCCGAAGGCAGGCGGGTTGTTTTGGAGCACGAAGGGCGAGCCAGCTTGCGCGATTTCGGGCTGGATCTCGCTCCGGCTTTGCTGGCTGGGGATGAAAAAGAGGCCGAAGAGGCTTTTCTCCGTCTCGGCACAAAGCCCGTCGCTATGAAAATCGTATCTCGCGACATCCTGCACAAGACTGAGGCTGGGGGAGTCAAACTCGATATCGCCGACGTCGCATCGGTGCACCGGGGCTTCCTTGAGATTGTAGCCAATGCCAAGGCGGCAGTAACCAATCCGCATGTTGCCGGCGTCCTCGTCAGTCCAATGGCAGCCAAAGGGGGCGTTGAAGTCATCGTCGGCATCGTGCGCGACGCAGCATACGGTCCCGTTATAATGTTCGGTCTTGGCGGAGTCCTCGTCGAAGTTCTTAGGGATGTAGTGTTCCGCGCGCTTCCGATCTCACGCAATGATGCCTTTGCAATGTTGGACGAAATCAAGGCGCAAGCGATTCTCGATGGCGTGCGCGGGAGAGCACCGGTTGATCGAGACGCGCTCGCCGACTTGATGGTGAGTATTTCGGATTTCGTTGAAGCCTTCCCGGAAATCGACGAAATCGACCTCAATCCCATCCTTGCCTATCCCGACGGCCTAGCCGTGCTCGATGTGCGCATTCTTCTCGTCGCGTCCTCCACAGCGCGGTCGATAGAGAAGCAGGGGATTGAGGCATGACGGATCTGCCAAAACTGATCGACTCGAAACTCGAGATTAGCGACCGTGTCGCCATGCTCGTGCTGGACCGCGACGACGTCCGTAACGCGCTCACCGGGACGGCCCTCATCGACGATATCGTGCGAACGATTGACTGGATCAATGGCGGTGCGGCCGTCTCGGTATTGGTCTTGACGGGAGCTGGCAAGGCGTTTTCCGCCGGGGGCAACGTCAAGGACATGCGGGACCGTAGAGGAAGCTTCGCTGGCGATGTCTTTGAGGTGCAGGATCGCTATCGCTGCGGTATCCAGCGGATCGCCCAGGCCATGCACCGCCTGGAGGTACCTGCCATTGCTGCGGTCAACGGCGCGGCAATCGGTGCTGGTTTCGATCTGGCGACCATGTGCGACATCCGTATTGCAGCAGACGACGCGGTATTCGGTTCCACGTTCATCAATCTTGGCATCGTACCGGGAAATGGCGGTGCCTGGCTCCTGCAAGATCTGATCGGTCCCCAAAGAGCGGCGGAGCTGATTTTTACCGGGCGTCTGGTCCGCGCCGAGGAAGCTGTACGACTGGGAATCGCGCTCGAGATCGCGGCTGCCTCCCAATTGCAGGCGCAAGCGCTGCAGCTTGCCGCAACCATTGCTGGGAAACCCCCTCAGGCACTCCGACTCGCCAAACGGTTGCTGATGGCGGCGCAGCGATTGGACCTCCCTGATTACCTCGATCTCTGCGCGGTGTTTCAGGGCATGTGCCACAATACTTTGGATCATCTAGAAGTGGTCGAAGCATTCCTAGACAAACGGCCTGCCCTGTTCCAAGGGCGCTAACAAGTCGCGGGCCAATCAGTTTTCCACGCCGGTCATTCTGGAAACTCATTATGGGACATGAGTGTGGCAGATGCTTCGCGGTTGACGTTAGGTTAGGGAAGTCGGTGAGCGCAACGCGAGGAACCAGTGCGGCATGCTTATCTCCAGGCCGCTCGCCGGCTGAAGGATCGCGGATGCTCCGCGATTATCTCGAACTGCGCGTATTCGGTATTATATCGCGACCTGATCAGAGAAACCGTCGGCCTCCCCACCGTGACATCCAGCCTGCTGCTTCTACCGGTTCTCGCAGCTATTACACCGCCGAGACAGAAGATCGCATTCATCTGCTTTGATCCCACCGGCCCTTTCTCACGCGCATTTGCGTGCCGCGTGGCCAGAACTGCAGGCAGACAGGATCATTAAGGCCGGGATTGAGGAACCGGAAGCGTGGCGACAGATAAACCGACCTGACGCCGTTTACGACTGGAACCTTATCGGGACCACACTGAGCCAACTTTGCGAAAATAAGTTGCGGAGCGAAATTCTTGGCGGGATCATCGTCGAGTGCTGTGCGTTTTCGCCCTTTGTTCCTCAGATCCAGAGTATGCTTCAGCGGCCCACCTTTGGCATCATTTCTGCGGTGCACGCGTTGCTACCATGATCATGCGGCGCGTTTGGCGCTCCGTCTCCTCAGTCCATTGAGGCGCTACGTGGCAATGTCAAGATAAGGTGAACGCCTTGGCCCCAGCCAAACTCGATCTGTATGATCTTAAAATTCTCGACGCCATTCAGCGCGACGGGCGCATTACCAAACTCGCGCTGGCCGACAAGGTCGGATTGTCGCCGACGCCTTGCTGGATGCGGCTGCGAAAGCAGGAAAAGGCCGGCATCGTTTTGGGGCTATCACGCCAGGATCGCCATGCGTTTGATCGTCCCGACTGCCACCGTGCTGAGGGAGGTGACGCTGGCCAGCCACCGCCAGGCCGATTTCGACCGCTTCGAGCGCGTCATCCGCGACATCCCCGAGATCGTCGCCTGCTGGTCGGTGGGCGGCGGAGTCGACTATGTGCTGAAGGTGATGGCGCGCGACGTCGATGCCTACCAGCGGCTGGTGGACGGCTTGCTCGAGCGCGAAATCGGTATCGACCGCTACTTCACCTACATTGTTACCAAGACGGTGAAGGATGAAACTGTTTTGCCGGTGGCCGAGCTGTTGCCGGCGCAATCGTAGTGGCGCGTCCACAGAGATCTTCTGGCCGAGGCGTACAATAGCGGGCCGGCATCCAATCGGCCGCTGTCTGTCGATGGCGAATAGTCTCCCTGTTCAGGCCTCGACCAGTCCCCTCACTTTGCCCGCTCGCATCCATGAGGCGCTCGACTGCCTCGCGGTGCCTGGCGCTCGAGGCCAGACCATATCGGTTTCGCTCCCCTGCCCTCTCGGCGCACTACTTGTGCGGCATGCAATAGACTCCCTCGGATTCCATCAGTACCGCGCCACCCTTCAACTCGCTCAGTGCGCCGACCCATGCTTGCGAATAAGTGCGGCTGGCATCCACGGCCGTCAGCCAAAGAACGCGATTGTCGGCCAGTTCGACTTTAACCTCCTGCTGCAAAGGGCTTGCCTGAACGGTCTGTTGATAGTGGCGTTTGATCCTGACATTGCTGGCCGGGAACTCAGCTTCGTTGCTGCCGTAGTTCAGCACAAACCCAGAGCGGTCCTCAGTCACTGAGCAACCGCCATCACGCTCGCATACAATCTTGGCAGCGGTCTTGCAGTCCCATTTCAGTGAAGCAGGCCACATAGGATTGTCCACGCTTGATCGCGGCTTGTCGCTCTGACCAGCCGCCGTCAACACTGCGCCTGTGTTCAAAATCACAGTGGACAGGAGAAGCGCCTTCAACACTACAAACCTCCCTGAATTGCGACCCCATAGTACCTCGTCCTGCGTGATCGCCTGGCTCATGGCATGTTGAGATTGAACCAGTTTTTCTGGCGCACGCTGTTCGCGTCATCATACTCGATGAACCAGGGCTTTCCGCGCATCGGTCGAGGGATGGTGTAGTAGGTGGGGACATTACCAAGGGAATGCCCTCCGATCGTTCCCCGCGGTCTGGATTTTTGCCGTCACCACCTTACCGTCGATTTCGATTTGGACCTGACGTGATCCGTCTCCATGATGCCCGCCGAGGCCGCTGTTTTTGAAAACGACGGGCAAGGAGAGCCTATCGGCCGCGATGCGGCAGATGTTCCGTTCTTGACCTAAGCCCGGCCGATCGGATTCGGAGCTGCCAACTGCTTGCCAGCCAGACGGACAATCCTCATACTTCTCAAATCTCGCCGCGCTGGAGTTGGCTTGCGGACAGGTCGGCCAATTAAAACCCGGGGCTTCCATCGCCGCAATCAACTTGTAAATTGGCGGGTGGCATGAGGGGGTACCCTGCCAGTCGCCGGACAGACATAGGAGGACCTGACGGCCCCATTCTGACGCTTTTGATTGGGATGGAAGAGCTGCGGCGCCCGCGATCGCGACGGCAGCCCCCAGTAGGAATTTGAGTATGGTCATAGCCTTTTCCTCGCTGCAGATTTGACAGTTTACTATGGATGATCCGCGCGAAAAAGGACAGGTCGAAAAGGCAGGTTTGTGCGACTACATCGATTTATGAAACGAGACGACGGAGGCGTGGTCAACAACCCGTTGCGCGCCAACATTGCACTGACGCTCGAGCGGGAGAGAGCCAGACGCGGCCTATCCCATATGCACATGGCCGAACTGTTTCGGACCCCCGAGGGCGAAAAACTGGCCTATCGAACCTACATTCAGACTGTGCGTCAGACTGAGCTGCGATTTTTTCAACCAATTCATCGTCGAGGTCGACCACGTCGGTCAACTTGGTCCAGGGCCATGTCAGGCTGGGGCCGTACTTGGAAAGAAAGTCGCGCATGCCTGCCTCCCCGCCGGCAATGCGATACGTCTCAAATAGCCCCATCTGCGCCCAACGAAGCCCAAACGAGTAGCGAATGACGTTATCCAGCGTCTCGGTATCACAGATGCCGTCCTTGATCAGCCAAAGGGCTTCCCGCCAGAAAGCCTCGAGGAGGCGGTCGCCAACGAATGCGTCGATCTCCTTCTTGATAATCAGGCCTGTCATGCCGACGGTCGCAAGCTTGGCCTTGGCGTCTTCAAGCGCTGATTTCGAAGTTTTCTGCCCACCAACCAACTCGGCAAGGGGTAGCAAATAGACAGGGTTATAGGGATGAGCGACGAACATGCGCTCGGGATGCTTCATGTCGCGCTGCAGCTCGGTCGGCATCAGGCCAGAAGTCGAAGAGCCGATCAGAGCTTGCGGGTCCGCAGCAGCGTCCACCTGATTGAGTACACGGCGCTTAACTTCAAGACTTTCCGGCACACTCTCCTGAACCCACTGCGCGCCCTGAACAGCCTCCTCCAGAGACCTGCTGAAGCTCAAGGTGCCTCTGGCTGGAAGCGGCGCTTGCGTGAGCATCTCATAGGCACGCTCGGCATTGGCCATGACCACTGATACGAGCCGCTGCGCGTCCGGATGCGGATCGAAGATCCTCGTATCAATACCGGCCAAGACAAATCGCGCCGCCCATGCACCGCCTATAACGCCGCCGCCAATACAGGCTGCTTTAGTGAACTTATCCATGTGCGCTTGCGCTTCCTATCCCGGTTTGACGGCGGTTATAAGGACAGCGGGCTATGCCCGCTGTCCTGCAGGAACCTGGTTATCGCTTGGTCAGCTTGAGCTTGCGACGCACCTCATCGGGACCGATGATTTTGCCACCCATGCTCTCAACGATATTCACGGCACTTTCGACCAGTTGGCCATTGGTGGCCAACTGGCCCTTGGCGACATACAGGTTGTCTTCGAGGCCGACTCGGATGTTGCCGCCAGCCAGCACTGCCGCGGCAGGATATGCCATTGCATCGCGGCCGATGCCAAAGGCTGAAAATGTCCAGGTCGGCGGGATGGCGTTCACCATCGCCATGAATGTGGTCAAGTCATTGGGGGCACCCCACGGAACCCCCATGCACAGCTGAACCAACACCGGATCTTCGATTTGGCCCTCTTCGACCAGCTTCTTGGCGAACCACAAGTGCCCAGTGTCAAAACATTCAATCTCCGGCCTGACACCAAAATCCGTCATCATCTTGGCCATCGCGCGGAGCGTTCCCGGCGTATTGGCCATGATGTAGTCCTGCAGGTTGAAGTTCATCGAGCCGCAGTCGAGTGTGCAGATCTCAGGCGCACATTCAGCGATCGGCGCGAACCTCTCGGTGGCGCCGATAACGTCGGAGGACGGCGCCAGCGGAAACGGCTCCTCAATGCTGCCGAAGACAATTTCGCCGCCCATTCCTGCGGTGATGTTCAGCACGATGTCGACCTCGGCCTGGCGGATTCGGTCGGTGACCTCTTTGTAGAGTTCGTTCTTGCGGGATGGCGCGCCAGTCTCAGGATCGCGGACGTGAATGTGCGCGATTGCAGCGCCAGCCTTGGCGGCCTCGACTGCTGCAGATGCGATCTCTTTGGGAGACCGAGGGACGTGACGTGACGTTGACGCGGTATCTCCTGAGCCCGTCACGGCACAGGTGATGAAAACTTCTCGGTTCATAGCAAGGGGCATCAGATTGTCCTCTTCGTAGGAGCGATGATCGTCGGCAGGCCCCTGCCCCTTTCAACAAAGTGGCGGTGGCTTGCTTTGTAGCGGTGGGAAACAGCGGGCCGAACGTGATTAGGGCGCGCTGGCGAGCGAAGCCAAAGTCAGTATTCGGTAGCGATGGTTTGACCATCCACTGCTAGAGACTGTCCGGAGATGATGCGGCCCTGGGGACTGCAAAGGTATACCATCATGTCTGCAATATCATGCATGCTCACCAGTCTTCGCATAGACTGCTGCTCGAGCATGGTCTTGTTGATCTGTTCCATAGATATTCCGCGTGACGCCGACGCCATCAGGTTCACGCGTTCCAGCCTAGGCGAATCAACGTTGCCGGGGCAGATCGCGTTGACGTTGATATTGTGCGGACCAAGTTCCATGGCCATGACCTCGGTCAGTCCGATAATGCCGTACTTGGCGGTGCAATACGGCGTGCGAAGCGAGTAAGGCAGAAAGCCCGCTGTCGAGGACATATTGACGACAGTCCCGCCTCCCGCCTGCTTGAGGCGCGGCACTGCCGCCCGCGCACAGTAGAATGCGCCGTCGACGTTCACCGCGAGGGTCGCTCTCCATTCTTCATCCGTCACATCTTCGACCGGCTTCGAGGGACCAGAAGTCCCGGCGTTGTTGATCAAAACGTCCAAGCCGCCCAGGCGGCGATCGATTTCCTCGAACAGCTTCGCCACCGCCTTTGAATCAGACACATCAGCTTTGACTGCTATAACGTTCGCCTTTTCCTCGGCGTTTCGAATTGCCTCATCGTCGACGTCGCAAACGAGTACTCTCGCGCCCTCGGCCACGAAATGCTCTGCCACGACTTTCCCGATTCCGTTAGCGCCCGCTGTAATAAGAACGCGCTTATCTTTTAACGCCAGATCCATCTTGCTCTCCCGATCGCATGAGAAGTTCCCGTCTCTCCAGGCTCCCCGCCCGGAGGCGCAGTCTTTCGAGATAGAATGGTCATTATATATCCCATTGGCCATCGTCAAGATCAGCGCGCAGCTCAAAGTTAGATTCCCAAGGCAACCTATCACTGCCGGATAGCTCTGCGGTAACGGTCGAACGTGGGCGAAGCGTTCCCCCTATACACAGCAAGTAATTGATTATGCGCATTTTCCCTAGGGCGCGATGTCGAGTCTTTCGCGAGCCGCTGCGAAGCCTGCCTTCACCACCATTTGATATGGGGAGGACGCCAGACTGCTCAGTCTAAGGCGGTCGGAATGTAACGGGCATTATACGTAGGAGCTGCGGCACTCGTACACCATGGGCCGTCTCAGCCATGCCTGATTGGTTACGTTCTGTCTTTTCGTCAGGTCGCAAACAAAAACGATGACACTCGAGGCCTAACGTTGGCCGCTACGTCGCCCCCATTGATTGTAAAGTGCTTTCTAATTCTCAATTCGCTTTCGCACCGATAGAGGTGTTTCGTTCTGCCCAGCCGCGAATTAAGCTCAAATGTAAGCGGAGCTGCGATCTTTGCACCGAGCTTGTCCAGACTGCACGATTTGTGACGCCACCGGCTCCTAGGCCAAAAATGAAGGTAATAACCGACCGAAGTACGGTTTCGAAGACCTCGGGGGACCAGTGGTCGCTCTCCGGCCAAGCGGCGCGGATCACATGGTCGTAAATCTTTCGACCCTCGAGATGGAGTGTATGATTGAGCTTCCGATATTCGGCATCCGCAGCAATTACGCCCCAGAAATTGACCCAGATAGTACTGTCGTCAGCATGAAGTTTTGACGCGGGTATTGAGACGTCAAGGAGCGTTGCGAGATCCCTTTCTCCCTTCTTCAGCAGGCGCGCAATCTTGCGTTCGATATTGAGAAATGGAACGCGCAAGGCGGCAGCTATGATGTCTGCTTTGCCCTCAAAATAGTGGGTTATCATTCCTGTGGTGACGCCTGCTGCGTTGGCAATATCGATCATTGTTACGGCGGAAATACCCTTCGCCGCTATGGCTTTGCCAGCGGCCTTGGCAATCCGGAGCCGTGTTTCCTCAACGTCCACTTTTTTTGGCATGGCCTTGTAAACTATCTCCAGGACTCACCTTGGCCGCCGCAACGGCGGTGCGGTCCCCGTATACGGGGGGATGCATACTCCTAACAAGCAATGTCTAAGCCGCAGCCCGGACCTTACCGCTTTTCGCATCATGCCGAGTATATAACCCGCATGATCTAGAAGCGAAAAGCTGCATCGACCTAGTTGCCTCTCCTGAGTCTTCCCGCACCCCGCTCCCAGGTTAGCTGCTCCCAGGTTAGCTGGCGCTTATCAATGTTTGGTATTAATATAACAAAATGCCCGCGTTCCCGCGCCGATGGTGTCGACCGGGTTCCGGATTCGTGGGACAACCTTGGCAAGGTACTGTTTCTCGGGGGCTTGCATGAAGCGTCCCCGAAATAATGTCACTCGGCAGGCTACTTTTTTACGAGGCGTCGCCTCGTTTCAACATGCTAGCCTTCAGGTAAACCGGCTCACAAATCCAATGGGGAACAACGATGGGCGGATGTAGTTTGTTAAATCCGTTTGCATGCGGCACCCTGCCCGTGGCGCAGTGGGTCAGCGAAGCGTTGCGCTGGCTGGTCGATAACTACCGTCCGGTCTTCCAACTTGTGAAGGCGCCATTTGATACGGTCCTTCAGTCGGTGGTGTCTTTCATGACGTCCGCGCCGCCGTTGGTGGTAGTCGCCGTGATCGTTCTCTTAGCATGGCAGCTGGCGAGCTGGCGTCTTGCTGCCGTTTTGGGCGTGATTCTGTTCTTCGTAGGCTTCATCGGCGTCTGGACGGAATCCATGATCACGCTGTCGATTGTTCTGACCGCGCTGATTTTTGCGTTGGCCATAGGCATTCCGGTCGGCATCCTGCAACCCGTTTCGAGTGGCTTTATGCCGTCCTTAGGCCAATACTCGACGGAATGCAGACCATCCCTGCATTCGTGTACCTCGTGCCCATTGTCATGCTGTTCGGCATCGGCAACGTGCCAGGCGTGATCGTAACGGTCATCTTCGCAGTCGCCCCCGTGATCCGTCTGACTTATCTGGGTATCGTCCAGGTGCCGGAAGAAGTGATCGAGGCGATGAAGAGCCTTCGGTGCAAACGACCGCCAGTTGCTTCTGAAGGCCCAGCTGCCGCTGGCGCTCCCAACAATTATGGCCCGCGTCAACCAGACGCTCATGATGTCTTTGTCGATGGTCGTTGTCGCTTCAATGATCGCCGTTGGGGGGCTCGGCCAAATGGTGTTGCGGGGCATTGGCCGCTTGGATGTCGGGTTGGCGACCACCGGCGGGCTTGGCATTGTAGCCCTTGCGATCGTGCTCGACCGCCTCACACAGGCGCTGGCTAGACCCCGCCGTCGGCCTGGCGAGATCTGGGACCATGGACCTGTTGCAGCTTTTAAGCGCATTTTGGCGCTATTCAAATCGTCGTCAGTTCAAGGATCTGGCCGGAGCCCAAAAGCTTACGAGCTAGGCGCTCCCACCAAGGGTGCAAATTGAAAGCCCGCGTAACCATAGGTATCGTGCCATGGGCTGGACGGGCTGGTCAGGCCCTGGGGACGAATCTGCAAGTCAAGAGGGCGTGGGGTAGATCGTTTCCGAATACCGTGCCAGCCCACAAATTTGGTGATCGATGAATAAGCCTGTAATCCAGTGCTCCGGCGTGTGGAAGATTTTTGGGGACCGCTCTCCTGCGGCCTATCGGGCAATCCAGGAGCAAGGCCTCTCCAAGTCGGACATCCTGAGACAGTTCGGCTGCGTAACTGCTGTGGCCGATGTCTCGTTTTCCGTTAATGAAGGCAAAATCTTCTGCATCATGGGGCTCTCGGGGTCAGGTAAGTCGACCTTGGTTCGGCATATCAACCGGTTAGTGGAACCGACAGCTGGCGAAATTATCGTCGCCGGCCGCAACATCAACGCGTTGAACTCCAGGGACCTCCGAGCGCTTCGCTCTGCAAGCGTTGGAATGGTCTTCCAGAACATGGCCTTGCTGCCGCACAGGAACGTTGAAGACAACGTTGCGCTAAGCCTGGAACTCCGCGGCACCAAGCGTTCAGAACGGTCTGCCAAGGCACGGGAAAAGCTCAAGCTCGTTGGCCTTGAGGAATGGGCCCATCGCTATCCCGAAGAACTATCCGGAGGCATGAAGCAACGCGTAGGCTTGGCCAGGGCCATGGCGGCCGACCCAGAGATCCTGCTGATGGATGAGCCTTTTTCAGCATTGGATCCGTTGATCCGGCGGCAGTTACAGGCGCAATTCATGGAACTCTCGAGACTGCTCAAAAAGACCACCATCTTCATCACGCACGACCTCGATGAGGCGATCCGGCTGGGCGATCGTATTGCAATCATGAAGGATGGTCGATTTGTACAAGTCGGCACGCCTGAAGAAATCGTCACGGCACCGACCGATGACTATGTTGCCGATTTTGTGAAAGGAATATCCAGGCTGGACCTGGTGACTGCACGCAAGATCATGAAACCGATCGACGGCTCCCAAGCGCCGGCGCACAGCCGTGCTACCGCAAGCGCCGACGCGACTATTGGCACCCTAATAGGAATGGCAACCGACCACGACGGGGACATCACCGTACTCGACGATAAAACGCCCATAGGAACGATTTCCCGCAAGGATCTGCTCCTCGGCATTAAGGGGTGAAGGTCTATCAGATCAGCGAAGCGTTAAGGGTCGCTTCTCAAGGCTACGGCTTTCTCATGCACCGCACTGCCAAACAATTCCCGAGCATTTCCATTCATCAGGCGTGCGGCCAGCTCGGGAATATCCGAATGGTCCACCCAGTTTCGCTGGACCAGGTTCGAGAGCGTCTCAGCGATGCCCTGGCGCGCGATAACGCTGTGGCCAACGACATTTTCCACCATGATATAGTCGCCTCCAAAGGTCAGCACCTTGTTTGCCGGCACGGCAACCAAGAATTCCGTTAGGAAGCGCACGCTCGCCACCGGATTGACAATCCAGGCCCAGCACAAATCCACATAGGCATTGCTATACTGTTTGCACAGAGCAAGGATTTCGTCCTGGTAGGGATAGCCAATGTGCATCAGGACAAAACGGACCTCGGGGTAGTCCTGCAGAAGGCTGCAAAGGTCTGCGGCGTTTTCCTTTACCCATGCAAGCGGCATGGAGTCCCTGGTGGCAAAGTAGCCGGTATGCAGCTTCACGGGGAGACCGTATTCACCAGCTTTTTTGACGCAATAGTGGAAAAGGTAATCCTGTAGAACCTTTTCCCCATGGGGCCCGATAAATGGCCGCTCGGCATGGTGGGCTTTGAAGAAATCAGCGGCAGAGCGTTTCGAAACATGTTCGAAATTCAACCGCCGCGAATAGGCCCCCTGGTATTTGACCGCTACGGCCTGCTTTCCGTAGCGCTCGAAGAAGTGGTCGATCGCGGCAAGCCAATCCTCAAAAGTTTTTATGGTCAGACCGGTCTCGCTCTCAACCTTGCGAAGGTCGGCGGCGCTACACCGGCTGAGCTCCAGGATGCTAATATCCTGCTTCAGAAGCTCTGGTGACTCGCTCTCCATGAAAATCCGCTCAAGCGAATTGACATGGCAGTCGGTTAACCTGCTGACATTCTTCAGCACATGCTCATAATAACCAGGCTTTTTGAGGTCATGGTATTTGCTGGCAAGCTCATCCACGTGCTTCAGCGAAAACGACTCGATTCCGTACAGGTTGCGCAATGTGTGGGAGAACGCCTGGGCGTAGCCCGTGTGCTTGATACGCTCCCAGAACGGGTGTACGAGCTTGAACTTGTCAATCGATGGCGTCTCAGGATCGTAAAAACGCAATTCGTCCGCAGTGCTCATCCCCGCGCAGTGGAGGTCATCCTGCATATATTCTCTGAAAAGCAGGGCCCAATCATCGCAAGGGAAGAGCCAGCCGCTCGACCCCTTCGTCCGTCGTGACTCCTCTACGATGTGTTCATGGGTGTCTGCCAGGTCCGTTTCAGCGACAATCTGTTCAATCCAGTCCATATTGTCCTTCATTCAATCGTTCGCTGATGGATCAGGCCGAGCCTAAACCTAATGCCGGCAGAATTCATAGAATCCCGCCGGCAGACGTTCAGGCAATAGGCAAAATCCGAGAAGCGGTCGCTAATTATTTAGCGGCCTTGGCTTCCGCAATCCACGCGTCCCACTGCGTCGTGTGTTTGGCCTTCCAATCCTCGGCGTGAGCAAGAACCTGGGCGGCCGAGGTCTGACCTTCGTGCTCGAGCAGATTCTCGGCATTAATGTCCTCGATCGGGACTGCCACCAGTTCGAACCACTTGCGTGCGGCCGGATTTTTCGTCAGGAAATCCGTGTTAGCGATCACGTGCTGGGTGTTTACGGGAAACCCGGTATTTCCAATGCCAGGCACCTCAGTGACGGCACCAACCTGGTCGTCTGGCAGCGCCGTTGACGTCACCGTCAGCCATGCCACTTCCTGACCGGGCCGCAGGACAGCGCTCAGCCAATTCGGCGTCCACGCATAATACAGCGTAGGCTTGCCTGCCTTGATGCGCTCGATCGCATCGGCAATGATCGTTTCATAGCTGCCCTGCAGGTGATGCACTGTGTCTCGCAGGCCGTAAGCATCCAGCTGGTGTTCGATGACGCGTTCGCAGCCCCAGCCGGGGTCGCAGCCATAGAGGTCGGCCTTCCCGTCGCCGTCGATATCAAACAGCTTGGCGATAGCCGGGTCTTTGAGCTGGTTAATCGTCTTGATGTTGTTGGCATCAGCCGTCTTCTTGTCAATCAGGTAGCCCTGAATGGAGTTGGTCACCAGGGTGCCCACGGGCTGCAGCTTCGCTTCGCCTCCGGCCTGTTCAAAGAAGGACTTATGAAGAGGGTTCCAATAAGCGGGGTAGTAGGTCGCATCGCCGTTGGCAACCGAGACGAACGCCGCCTGCATCTGCATGGAAGCCGAGTCCTTCACGTCATATCCGAGGTCCTTGAGCCCGAGGCTCACCAGATCCCCTTGAAACCATTCATTGACATAGTTCTGATCGGCAGGTTGGACGGTAACCCCTTTACCGGGCAAATCGTCTGCGACAGCCCCCGTCACAGCTGCCGCACTAAGCATCACAACTACGAGGGCCTTCTGTAGCCCCATCCTGCCATTCAAGCGCATCCACGTTCTCCCTTCTGTTATGGTTCACCGCCAAGATCCGACACTGCCAATTTGGTGCTCAGCATGCTCGGAACCCCAGTACCCCATCATTGGAGCGCAACGAGCGGGGCATTGAAACTGCAAAATACTCATGTGTCAGTTGAGGTGATAAAGACGGCAGCGCGGACCCCGAAGCTTGAGCTGCCAAGCTCGCGAAAATTTACCCGCTCGAGGTGCGCGGCATCATTCCGCAGCAGCGTCTTCAGAGGCTGGCGGCCCGTGAAAGCAATGCCTTAACGTCTGTCGTTACATCGACAACGTATTTCGGGTCTATCGTTTGTCGGGACTCGAGGATCCTTTTCCCGACCATGTAGGCCCGCGCGTCATTGATCGCGTCGACAGCCAAAAGCTGCTGCCCGCGGTAATACCAAATCGACCGCGATCCCGCTTCAACCGCACGCTCTACAACGCGGTCGTAGCCCGCGTTCAAGCCCGCAATCTGGAGCTTTACATCATATTGATCGGACCAAAACCAGGGTTTCGCTTCATAAGCCTGTGTCGCCCCGAGAATGTTTTTAGCCACAACCTCGCCGTGATGGATCGCGTGTCCCACGCTTTCAAGGCGGATGCGGCCGCCTCCATGCGGGAAAGATGCGCATTCTCCCACTGCCCAGATGTTTTGGTCGGAGGTACGGCCGTAAGCGTCGGTTCGGATGCCGTTCTCTATTGCGAGGTCCGCTTCCTGCGCAAGCTGTGTTCTCGGCATGATGCCAATGCCCACAATCACAAAATCAGTCTCTAGCTCTGTGCCGTCAGCCAAGATGGCACCGGAAACGCGGCCCGAACCTACGAGGCGATCGAGTCCGGTATTTTCCCGAATGGCGACGCCATTGGACAGATGGAGCTCGCGAAAGAAGTTGGACGTTTCGGGGGCCGCGACACGCTGCAGGATCCGGGGCGCCATCTCGATCAGGGTGACGTTGAGTCCAAGCTTGGCCCCAACCGCCGCGGCCTCGAGGCCGATATATCCCCCTCCGATTATCAGGAGTTTCCGGCCGGGACGGAACTCGGTCGCCATGACATCGACATCCGCGATATTTCGGACAGTATAGACCCCCTGTAGCAAGCCGCCCTGGGCCTCAGGCAATTGCCTCGCTGTCGAACCGGTCGCCATCGCGAGATGGTCATAGTGGAAACTGTCACCTCCAGCCCGCACTGTGGCGTTTGCCCGATCAATTGCGGTAACAGCTCTACCGACCGCTAGCTTTATGCCATGATCCCCCCAGAAGGACGCCGCACGAAGCGCCATCCTATCCACTCCAACATGGCCGAGCAGATAGCCTTTCGACAATGGCGGGCGTTGATAGGGCGCGACGGGCTCGTCACCAATCAGCGTTATGAGACCCGGATATCCGAGTTTACGCGCTTCCGCTGCGAGCGATGCTCCAGCCTGCCCTGCACCAATGATGACAATGCCAGGCATGTTATTATCCTTGGGCTGTGAGTAGCGAGCCGTACTTTCCGGCTCGTTCAGCCCTGTCGTTCCGGCAACTGCAGGACCAGGCCATCAAGCGCCCCGTTGACTTTGATCTGACAAGTCAGCCGTGAGCGCGCTGGGTCCGGGGCATAGGCGAAATCCAACATGTCCTCTTCCATCGGTTGCTTGGCAGGAAGCTTCGCCACCCAACTGAGGTCGATATAAGCGTGACAGGTCGCACAGGAGCAGCCACCGCCGCAATCAGCCTCGATACCGGGAATATCGTTGTCCCGGGCGCCCTCCATGACCGTCGCGCCTGCTGGCACGTCCACCACATGCGCTTGGCCATTGAATTCGACATAGGTGATTTTGACCATTTGCCCTCCTTCGGGCCGACGCGACGGATGCATCTGGCGAAACCCGCAGGGGCGGCATCTGTCTCGCCTTACCCTCGCGGTTGCCTAAATCCGCGCGGGCGCTCTACTTCCTGCGCATCTCTTTCGTGCGTATGCGCGTCTGCGCGGTGGCCTCTTCCGAACCGTCGTGAAAGGTGCCGAACCACTTGTCACAAGGCACTTCGGGTTCGCCGTAATTGCACTCGAAGTAGCGGTGGTGCAGCTGGTGAAAGAAGTCGCCCACCCTGAGCCCGGTATCACGATCCTCACCTAGGGTGACCGACTCGTATCCGGCATGGGAGCTGACCGCTAAAAGCACCTTTTGCTGAAGATGAAAAATGAAATGAATCGGGTGTGAGGCGAGCAGCAAGTGGATAAACACAGAACTTAAGTACGCAACATGCTCGATCGGATGCATCGACATGCCTGACCACGGACCAACGTTGACGTTCCGATGATGAAGGGAATGGACGCGGTTGTAGACCAGTTTCGAGTGCAACAGCCGATGGATCCAGTAGAAGTGAAAGACACCGTAGAATGGCAGAAAAATGAACCACAGCACAAACAGGACCGGATGGGCGGCTGCGTCCAGCAGAGGCATATAGCCGTTTGCGTAGGCCCAGAGCCCCAGGACTTCATAAGCCGTCCAAACCGTCACGCCGCTGGCAACCGACCAGAACACGTTGTCGAGAAACTGACTGCTGAAGGTGAACAACGCATTCTTCTTGTGAAACGGGCGCGCGTCGTATCGGAGGCGATCACCCTGCATTTTGAACGTATAAAGGTAGAGATGCATGCCGCCTGCAACGAGGGTGATCAGTATAAGATTACGAACATAAACTCCTGCAATCCAATCGAAGGCGAAGGTACGTGCCGTCTGCAGGGAAGGCGACAGATAAAACCAGGTCAGGATCGACACACCTACGACGATGAGACGGTCCGAAATCGGCAGCCAGGAATTCCAAATGAGCCTTAACCCTTCGGCAGGTCCGCGCTTCAGATTGAACACCGAGCGGTCTTGCAGTGGGAGATCAGGCTGAAAGTTCCAGGTCGACTTGGCAGGCAGGGTGACCTCAGGCTTGGTCGCATCATGTGCCATATCACTATCCTTTGTGTTCGGTGCCGACACCACTTTCTCCAAGCCGAGCGCGGAATGCTTCAAGCTCATGGGGCTTCATGGAGATGGACACGTCTTTGTAGGGGAATGAGCCGTCGCGCACGCCCGCCTGAAACGCTGTGAGAGCCTCTCGACGTTCGCGCTCAGTCTGTTCCTGCAAACGCCGAACGTTTCCGTACGCGTAAGCGTGGCGTGGTGCGTTTTCGGTCTCACCGCAGATATCTTCCGAGAACAGGAAAGTGACGTCTCCGCCAGATCCCGAGCCGATCGAGAACGTGATCAGGTTGGTCTGCTTGTTAAGTTCTTCCAGGACTTGCTGGGGAACCAGCTCGACTTCGACAGCAAACGCTCCGGCTCTTTCCATAGCCCGGAACCTGTCGGCGAGCTTTAGGGCTTCGTCTGCGGTCGTACCGTAGGCCCGCAACCCGCCGATCCATGTGCTATATGGCGGGACAAGCCCCACGTGGCCCATCACGGGGAAGTCAAGATCGGCCAGCATCTTGATCGTGTCCAGACTCCGGGTCGTGTAAAGGGCGTCCGCGCCCTCGTCCATCGCCCGCATAGCGCCATTCAGCACATCACTCTCGGTCGGGTGATCGATCAGCATCAGCGCGGCCGTGACGAACGTATTGGGCGCAGCCTCGCGCACTTCCTTCATCATCTGAACGCGCGTAATAATCGTGTCGATGCCGGCGGCGGCGGCACGAGCAGCCTGCTCGCCATTCATCGCCGTCACCTCCGTCAATTGCTGCTTGCCCTTGTTGGCGCGCAAATCTGCCACGGTCCAGTTGCGCTGGGCAGGGCGGTGACCGAATGTGAAAATGTTGCGCAACTTTAGTACCTTCCTGATGCGACCGCAGGCGACCTCAACCCATTGAGGGATATTGCCGCCGCTCGTGTTGTTCAAATGAATTCCGGCGCCCGCTTGCATTCCCTGAAGGAATGCAAGCGCTGAGGATTGAAGGAACTGGCGCGACACTCCGCCTTCAGCGAAGGCGGACACACGAAGATGGCCTCAAGCCAGCTTAAACTTTCGGTTTCGTGGCGGGAAGGGGAAACCCCGGAATGGCAGCACCGTACTGCCGGGCCAGCCATTCCTCGAATGGTTGAATTGGAAATCCTGGTGTCCGATCAGAAGGCCAGGCTAACTGATATTGGTCTTCGGTTTGCATATATTCAGGCAGTGGGGTGACCAAGCGTCGCGATTCCAGCATATTGCCGAGCTGACGGAGCCAGCCCAAAGCGACGCCTTGGCCCGCCAAGCAGGCTTGAATCGTGTTATAGTAATTATTGAAGCCCATGGGCTGATGGATTTTCGGGAGATCAAGAGAAAACTCGCGTAACCATTGCCGCCAGCCGATCCACGACGGATGCTGGGCCTGCATATACAGCAGCTCACACTTCAACAGGTCGCTTACCTGCCGCAACGGGCCGTTCTTTTCCAAGAACTCTGGCGAGCACACCGGAGTGAGGATATCGGCGAATAGCGGTCGGGTCTCCAGCCCGGGAAAATCGGGCTTTCCGAAGGTGAGCGCCAAGTCAAACTGACCTGTTGGCTCGATACCCTGCGGGTCCCACGTGACCAGAAAAATCTCCCGCCCCGGGAAACATTCGCGCAGCTCCCCCAGTCGGGGAAGGAGCATAAATGCCCCGTTGGCCGTCGAGGTGGACAAGACGATCTGCTGTCTGGAATGTTCCTGGATCAAGTCTTCGAGAGCGTCGATAAGCTGGGAGGCAGCCAGCGAATACGCCTTGAAAAGGCGATCCCCTGCCGGAGTCAACGATATTTGTTTGTGAGCACGGACAAACAGCGGGTGCCCAAGCCGGCTCTCAAGCTCCGACATCTGCTTGCTTACCGCACTTTGCGACAAGCCAACCTCTTCGCCACCCAGTGTGAAGCTCTCACGGCGCGCGGCTGCTTCGAAGGTTGGCAGCAGCCGCTGAATGTTCCGGTACAGAGCCTTATTTCGCATGCAGATCCTTCAAAGGGCATGGACGGCACACTGAGATGCGTTTCGACCATCTTCGAAACGACCGCCAGCCACGAACCTGAAGAGGCTCACAGGCGAAGCTCAGGATGTAGAGATACGACCTTTTGGGATTGCATGACAACGATGCCGTTTGGCAAACACGGTGTGACGCCTGTTAGACGGCCGTTTATTCGGTGTCAGACCAGGCATCGCAGCGGAGCCAAAATCGTGGGTGAGCGTGATGGCCATTGCTCGGCGGCTGATGACCACACTGGATTTGTGCTGAACTACCGCAGCAACGAAGCTGAGTTCCCCGCAAGCGATGTCAGGATCAAACGGCTCTATCAACAAACCGTGCAGCAAGCCCTTTGCAGCAGGACGTTAAAGTCGAACTGGCCGACAATCGCGTTCTTTGGCTGACCTCCGTGGATGCGAGCCGCACTTATTCGGAAGCATGGGTCGGCGCACTGAGCGCGTTGAAGGGTGGCGCCGTACTGATGGAATCCGAGGGAGTCTGTTGCATGCCGCACAAGTGAGTGCGCCGATTGGGGAGGCGAGCGAAGGCCGATATGGCCTGGTTTGAGACGCCGCCCCCCGGCGTTTCAGAAGAGTTCACGGTATCCTGTCCCATTGCATCAGATAATGTGGTGATCGTAAGGAGCATAGATCTGTCGAACTAAGACATTTGAGTTTGTTGCCTTTATATGACAGAATAACTTGAGAAGCACAATTCATACCTTGTATTACTAAGAAATACTGATATTTGATGTTTAAAATCGCGTAAGATCTGTTATGGAACTTAATTTTGTTTAATTATATCAAAAGCTTAATATCGCTCTGCCGATGAAGGAGGCCTTCATCAGCGGGCACTGGCGTTGGCACGATGAGCGCGTCGACACCAATTGCGCTGGAGTACGAAACGATGACCGAATTGATGTCGATTCCGCGATTGCCCGAAAGAGCGACGCACATCGACGAGAACGCCGTCAGGGCCGCGACCGCGACTTTGGCAGGCGCCTGCCCGCGAACACCATCCAGCAAACGGGAGATCGACAGGCGGCCAATTAGGGAACGGGCCTTCTCCTCGCCGAAGAGCGCGAGCGCGAATTGACGGTCCGCAAAATATTCCCCCAGCGTGCCGCCGGCTGAAACCATGATAAGCGGTCCGAAGTCCGCATCGTGGACGTAGCCGAAAGCCATCTTTTGAACGATCACGCGGCTGCCGAGGCTGGCGCGCAGGTGGAGTTCGCCGTTTGCTGTTCGGACTGTGTCGGCCAACGGGCTCGCCCCTGAATTCAAGGACGAGCCTCGTCGGAATCTTTTTCAGGCGCAGACACGATCGGCAGCCCTTGCAAGCGAGCCCGCGAATATGGACAGAGCCTCATCCAGAATTTCGTCCGATGTGGTCAGCGGCACGAGCACGCGGATAACATTATGGGCGCGACCCGCCGAAGCTAGGAGAAGTCCGTTCTCGGCCGCATCCTTAATCAGCCACGATGTGAGTTCGGCAGCCGGACGGCGGGATTCGACGTCCTCCACGAGTTCGACACCGACCATCGCTCCGGCATTCCGGACCTCGCCGATTATCTGTCGGTTCGTGGACTGGTTGAGGGCGCGGAATCCGGCAGCAAGACGATCGCCGATCTTCACACTGCGCGCAGCGAGGCCCTCTTCCTGGAGCACGTCCAGCGCGGCCAGGGCCGCCGCGCAGGCGAGCGGATTGCCTGCGTAGGTACCACCGAGGCCCCCGGGCGGCACCTTGTCCATGATCTCGGCCTTGCCGATGAGAGCGGCGATCGGCAGTCCCGCGCCGAAGCTCTTGCCGATAGCTACGAGGTCCGGCTCGACACCGGAATGCTCGATCGCGAAGACCTTGCCAGTCCGAGCGAAACCGCACTGCACCTCGTCGGCGATCAGGACGATTCCGCGCTGGTTGCAGACCTCGCGGAGTCCCCTCAGGAATTCCGGCGGTGCGGCGACGAAGCCGCCTTCACCCTGCACAGGTTCGATCACGACGGCGGCGATTTGCTCGCCTTCCGTCTGAGATTCCACCAGGTCCCTAAAGGCATCGAGCGCTTCGGAAGCGCTAGGCCCACTATACGGCGACGGGAAAGGAGAGAAATGGATATCGCCCGGGAAGGGGCCAAACCCGCGCTTGTAAGGGTCGATCTGCGAAGTCATCCCGAGGGTCAACAGGGTACGGCCGTGGAAGCTGCCGCGGAACACCACGATGCTTCGCCGCCCTGTGTGGTAACGCGCGACCTTGATCGCGTTTTCGACCGCCTCGGCACCTGTCGTGACTAGAAGCGTCTTCGACTTCCCGGAGAACGGAGCCAACGCGTTCAGCCGCTCGGCAAGCTGAATGTAACCCTGGTAGGGAATGCTTCCAAAGAATGTGTGGGAGAACCGGTCGAGCTGTGCTTTCACAGCCGCGATGACCTTGGGATGAGAGTGTCCGACTGCCAAGGCCCCCATACCGCCGATGAAATCGATGTAGCGACGGCCCTCAATGTCCCAAACCTCGGCGCCTAGGGCGCGCTCGGCATAGACCGGAAACGCAACCGCAACCCCGTGGGGCAACGCCTGCTCGCGCCTTACCTCTAGATCCGCGCCGACTTCCGATACCATACCGCAATCCTCCGCTACTCTGTTCAAGCCGCGCCGCTTGGGAAGGCAGTCCGACGGCTCTATTGCCGAATGGAACGTCTAGCAGATGGCACACTAGTCGCCATCGAGAAAAACGAACCAGGCGGGTGAGAATTATTCGGCGAGCGGCGCTTCTCAATAACGGGCCACCTTGTCGAGTCAGCAAGACGTCCTGATTAGGCGACTGATCTCGGCTTGAGCCGATCCTGCGCCGCCAAAGTCGATGTCGAGCTTGGCATAGCGGACTCCATTCGCCTCACAGAAGCACTCGGCATTTCGGCACACGGACTGACAGCCTTCAGCCTGCCTCAGCAAGACGGCGCTCGCTTGAGACCCTATGCGCTAGATCCTAAGTTCGGATCACACTACCTGCAAAAACCATGTCTTGGGAGACCAGCACCGGCTTGTCCGGGCCATTTGATAGCTGCTTTGAGCGACTGCCACTATTACTCAGGGCATCCGGAAGGGTGTCGGATCGCGAAAGCGACGTAGCACGTTCGCAGATATGTGTGCGACGTGGTTGTTATTTTCGGCGTGCGGGAGGCAACTGCCCCAAGCTATCGAGCCGACAGAAAAGACCGCGCCGCCCGCAGGGGTCTCAAAGAACGTCATATCGGCACGAATGGGCTCCCTTGGTGCATCGTTCCACAGTCTGGTGAAATAGTTAAGCCCTCCCAGTGTGCGAATGAACGAACTACCATGCTCCTCGGAGGATGCTACGACGAGTGCGTGACGCGGCGTACCTAGCTCTACATCAGCCACGTCAATCTCAAGTCCGGCGGCTCCGCCTGTAATGCCGAAATCGCCAATGATATCTTCTGCAATACCATCGAAAATAAAGCGAGCTCGGGGGTCTTCTCCGGCCTCCAGACGACGATAATAGCTGCTGCGGTCGAATGCCTCGGTCAAATACCCAACGCCCACCAAGGATTGTTCGGGTCTGCCTAGATCCGACCACGTCCCGCAGGGGCGGCCAACAAAGCTACTGTATGCTTCTCCGGCACCAAAGCGGCCGTTTCCGGGCCGTCTCCGCCTGATCTCAATCAGGCCGTTTCGTGCGGGATGGAAATCGATTGCCCAGTAAAACCCGTTGGCGCCGAGGTACATAAGCCGTCCACCTCTCGCGAGAAATCCGTCGAGAGCCTGCAACATCGGTAGCGACCAATATTCAGGATGACTTCCGGTAACGAGCACCTGACATCCGTCCAGGGCCGCCAATCCCTCACGGTCGAGGTCTTCGTCTGTCAGTGTCTGGTGATCCGGAGCTGCATGGGCAAGCCAGCCGAGCAAACAAAGGTCGATCTGGAAGTTCCAGAGCCAGCCCCCGGGCTGGAGATTCAACGCAGGTCGCCGCAGAGATCCAATGCATCGCTCACTGCCATCATCATGGGGATCGTAGAGCGATTTGCCGAGGCCGGGGTGCTCAAAGGCCAGAAGATCAAGCGGGGTGTATGAGGAGGCGACGCAACCGAGGTTATATTCGTTCGTTTGCCGCTGCATGGTCAAGTTCGTATAGGCCGCATATGTAGCAGTCGGTACCAGAAAGGCAACATCGCCGATAGCGTCGGCAGCCTTCCGCACAAAGAATGGAACAAAAAACTCGGCATCCGCGCCGCGCAAGCGCGCTGCGTAGCATCCGCTGGGCCAATCAGTTGGCACGGTAAGCCTGAGGTCCTCCTGCCAGCCGGGGTTCTCGATGTCGTCGTGGTGGAAATGAGCTGCGCCATACTGTTCAGGTGCACTGCGCCAGTCCATGGTTGGGCTTTCCCAATTCGAACCCTGGACGGCGCGGGTGGGCTGATTGATGCATACGCCGTCATGGCCACAACCGGATTGATCTGGAACAATTTCTGACGCTGGATCGCTCAGCAAATCCCAATCAGCCAAACAGGGCCAACTCAAAGGTTCCGTCGGCTTGCGCAAAGCCAAATCGTTAAGTTGTTCGACCGACAGCGCCGCAGCCAGGATGCGGGGACGCTCAATCTTGCCATTGAAGTGGTGATGGGGAATTCCACTATGATCCCGCTCCGCCGCTATCAAAAGGCGACCATCGCTTGGTGCGGGCGGCTCCACGTTGTCTAATGTTAGTCGGCTTACGCCCATATAGTCGTGTGTCCCGGACTTAATACCGCGCGTCACAACCAGCAGATGATGGCGCTCAGCATCATAGCTCAGCGCAACGAAGCTCCATAGCCAGAGAGGCAAGGGGCCATCCAGGCGGTAGGTGCGCGGCCCGCCGGGGCCCCCGAGGATCGCCGCCAGACAGCCGTCGCCCTCCAGACGCAAGGCCATGCCCCCATCTCCCCCGGCGGTCAGAGTACTGAGCAGGCAGTGGGGTTGGCCTGCAATCAGAGTTGGCATGACATTGGCACAAATGGTCACCGACCTAAGATCGGCCAAGTGCTGCGATCCCTTAACCTCAATGCGGGAGCCGGCACGAATAGGCTGCTCGCGTCCGGGATAACGGCGAGCCTCCGGCGACGTCATGACGAGCGGGCGGAATGGTGGCATCTCCGGCCCGAAGTCGCCGCCGAGCAGGCGGACGAAGTCGCATTCGAAGCTGTCGAGTTTCAGACAGCTCACAGCGAAGGCGATACTTTCGCCAGGCTTAACGCTGTCGCGGTCGGCATAGGCGAGAATCGCTGCGCGATCAGACATCGTTGCCACCCTGCTGCATGGGCAGCGGACCGATGAGATGCTGCCAACGCTGCTTGAACACCCAGCGATCAACCTCCTCGCGTGATTGAAAAGGCAGTGGCCCGATCTCGACCACCCGCATGGGCAAATCCAGCGACCATCGCGCAGCACGCCATTCGCTATACGGCTTGGTCATAATGGCGATCCATTTTCCAGCGACCGGCTGTGAGCGCATCACGTCCAGAATAAGGCTCAGCTCGGCACTGTGCCGACCGAAAGGTGCGGCCTCGAATTCGCGGACCAGGTCCGAACGACCGACAAAGCCAGCCAACGCAGAGCGGGCGGCAGCTGTACCGGCGCTCTCCGGCGAGTAGTCCGGTTGAAAGTTCTCGAATTCAGGGCTCGGGCGGTCAGTCGTCATAGCGGGCCTCTCGGCGGAGCGTGCCAATCCTTCGATCCGTGCATTGTTACCCCTCGATATCGCTACATTTCTCCCCGACGAACTCTTCGCGGCATCATGTTTTCTTGTAGCAACGATGGTCGTGGGAGGCGGCATGTCGTTCGCGCCAAGTGAACGGTAACGCCCACGAAACTCCACCTGGAACGCTTGTCGACGAGCGAAAACCCAGCTGCCAGCGGGATGCAGGGGCTTCGTCGTATCCGACGAAGCCCTAACAAACCTAGCTGCCTCATGAGGCCCGGTCGAGCCACACTTTATCGAGGTGGATCTCAAATGTGGGGTGCATTGCGTTGCCCCTAACGTGCTTTGCAGAATGATTGAACAGGGTAAGCCAATAAGGTTGTATGATAACGCCAGATTCCTGCAGGAGCGTTTCAACATCTTGCATGAGCGCTTTGCGCTTCTGCGGGTCCGGAATCGTCAACGCGGCGTCGAGTTTCTTATCGAATTCCGGATTTGACCACGCCGCCTCATTCCATGCTGCGCCGCTGCGATAGGCAAGCGCCAAGACTTGTACCGCCAATGGCCGCATGTTCCAGTTTGTAGTCGACAGGGGGTATTTCAACCAGTCGTTCCAAAAAGTGCTACTGGGAATAACCGTTCGTTTGACCTTGAATCCGGCCTCCCGCAACTGCGCGGCAATCGCATCGCCTGTGTCTTTATGCCAATCCTCGTCATTGCTGATGATCTCGTGTTCGAAGTCCATCTGGTTGGCATCGATCATGAGGCGTTTGGCAGCCTCAATATCCCGTTTCTTTTCCGGAACTGGGTAAAACTCGGGATGTATCGGCGCGACATGATAATTCGCCCCAACGGTGCCATAGCCACCAGCCGCTAGTTGCAACACAGAATGGTTGTCTACGGCCAGTTGCAGTGCATTGCGCACCCGCTGGTCGTCGTACGGCTTGGTAGTGGCATGGGCGCGGCACACCAGTGTCGTGGCCGTTTGCGCTTCTGACCTCACCAAACCGAGTTTATCGAATATGGTGACGTAATCTGCGAACGTCTGATAATTCGCGTCGACTTCGCCTGACTCAAAGGCGCTCAGAAGGGCTGACGGATCGCTGCCATAGTCTATGAATTGCACTTCGTCTAGGTAAGCTTCACCTCCCCACCAGCTTCCATTGGTTCGACGCTTCAGAACAGCCTTTTGGCCGACGTCCAATGACACCAATTCAAACGGCCCCGTGCCGACGGGATGTGCAACGAGGTCCGACCCGTTCTTTTCGTAGTCACGGTGTACAATTAGCGCGGGATAGTCGGCAAACCCCGGAATGATGGTAATATCGGGCTTGGGAAGCTTGATTTTGACGGTGTGTTCGTCAATTTTTGTAATAGCGCCCGCTAGTGCTTTGCCGGTCTTTTCATCAACGAGCGTGGCCATACGCGCAGCCATTGAATTCCCAGGCACATCTCTTTCACACCAGCGCATCAGGTTAAAAATGACGTCATCTGCAGTGAAGTCATCGCCATTGTTCCATTTGACGCCCTTACGCAGGTGCAACACGTATTCCGTCGCGTCGTCGTTCGTGTCCCAAGATTCAAGAAGCATCGGCTCAAAAGTATAAGCATTGGTATATTTTACCAGAGATTCAACGTATTGACGATACATATTCCCTAATACAGGGAGATCATTTATACGGGGGTCCTTCTGACCAAAAACCTGCATGGCAATTCGCAGAGTTCCCCCTTTCTTCGGGACTTCTTCGGCATGCGCCGGCGGTATTGCATCCAGCATCGAGTATGCCATCGCTGTCGACGCACCGTATACGGAAGCGAGAGCCAGGAACTCGCGCCGGTCCATTCCTTCCCTTTTTGCTTCCTCGGCGAGACTGTCGAAGATCTTCGGCATAGGTTTGCCATGCCTAGTCAAATACCCCATTTGAACCTCCTAAATTGGCTAAGGACAATGGCTTTGGACCAGCACGAAAAGCGCCGAGATCTTCGACATGAAAAGATGGAAGAGCTCGGCTTTCCGCTGAATGCTCCATTCACGCTCGCAGGAGGTTACAGAAAAGCGCCTATCTGGACATTCGAAATAAAATCAACCGGCAGGCGAGTTTTTTGCGGAATCATCTTGTGCTCCGAATGGTCGGTCGGCGTTCCGCTGGACCCGACAGTACCTTGCCCACCGCAGAAGAGAGCGTGCCTGACATGACAAAGGGCACAACACTTCGCTTATTGCTTTCCGCGCCTAAGAATCCGGCTGCCGAGCCGAACAGGCACGGCTGCAAATCCCCGCAGCCTGCTGGCGGTGACTCTATTCAAGAAACTTGGTTGAAGCCGACACTGAGGGTGGATGATGGGGACGTAGCGGAGCGTGAAGTCAGCCGCCAAGGACGCCTATTCGCGTCCCGCGAGCCATTCTTGATAAGCGGGGTTCAATCGGGCGCCAACATCGATGAATGGCCGCGGGGGCAAAGTCTGGGCTTGTCGAATGCGCTGAATACTTCGCCGAGCTGAGACTGATGCCTTGCGATGCCTGCGGCGGTGGACTTAGTCCCTCCTATGCCGTTGCATGCACATGCAGCGAAAACGCTGTCCGCCACTTGGCCAAACAGCGGCACCGAATTGCGCGTGAGGGGCGCCGGTCGCACCTGGCGTTCAGATAATCCTGCAGCTCCGCGATCCGGCGGGAACCTCAAGGCGCTTACGTCAGGCGTCCTGAGTGGGTATTCGGCAGACATGGTGGCACTATGCCTGCGGAACGTCCTCCCTGCCCTCTGGCGTTCACGTCTCAATTTCAAAAGCTGCCGCCGTCCAAAAAGTCGTCGGCCGGGATCGGAAACACCGCGCATATCCGGGTGCCCATGACCGGCAACAGTAGCCGCCGGTCGGCCGGCGTCCCGAGCAGGGCCAAATCAGTGAAACAGCGAAGCGCATGGCAGGGACATCCCTCCAGGCAGACAATCGTGACCAGCGTGATGATGGACGCCGCGAGAGCGCTGCCCAGCCAGATCGCCAGCGCCTTCGGCCCGCATGCCGAGAATGTCGAAAAGCCTGACCTCGAGTTTTTGCATGACCTTCCTCCGTAGTCGCGGCAGCCTAGCCGCCGCACCAACCTGTTCGGTCACGTTAGCGACCTGCGGCGGACTGGTCGACGACGTTTGAGCATGAGCTACACGACGCAGTAGGGCGAGCTACCCCGGCTCTCCCTCAAATAGCTAATTGCGAAAGCCTGCCCGTGACAGACCGCGAAATCCACCCCTACCTCGATGACAGCGGCAGCCGTGAGCCAGACCAAGAGCCGAAAGGGAAGCGACGTGACGAAATGGATTATTTCGCCCTGGGCGGCATCCTTATCAATGAGGAAGACGTCGATGAGCTCTACGGCGCTACAAGATGTTCTGCCAGCAGCATGGCATAACCTACCCGCTGCACTCCGATCAGGGGCGGGAGTGGCGACTTCGGCTGGCTGAAAAAACCGGCGACCGCCTACGAGTTCCTGGACGGTCTGCAGCGGATGCTGCATGCCTTCCGGTGATTGGCATTGCCGCTGTGATCGACCGCCCCGGCTATATCGCCCGTCTACCGCGACCGGTATCAGGACCTGGTTCATGTGCAAGACCGCCTATTGCATCCTGATCGAGCGTGCCGCCAGCTGCGCGTGCTTTTCGAGCGGGCCGGCAAGGCGGATGACCGCGACCTTGTGGCTTATACGCGCATCCTGAAGACCTAGGGCACGCCGTTCGACGGCGCCAACTCGGCCGGCTACGGATCGTTGCCGCAGAAGAATTCAAGGAAATCGTCCGCGGCGAACCCCGTGGCAGGACGAAAGCAACCCCGATGCTGCAGATCGCAGATCTGTACCCCAGTCCGATGGCCAAGGGCGGATATGACGGGCGAACGCACCACCGCCCGGCCCCTGCGGGACAGTGAGCGTAAAATGAAAGCCCGAACGACCCAGCATCCCGGCGAAAAACTGGATATAGACTGGGTTTAAGACCAACTCGATTTTTTGCCAATTGTCGGGATCTTCAACGATGGCCTAGGGTCACAGGTATCTGCGCATTTCTCAGGAACCTAAGCCTGCGAGGATCACTGTGAACAGCCGTTACGATGCGACCGTTGCATTCTCACCGCAGGATTTCACAGCCTCCCGTGAATATATGGAGCGAGCACGCACCATTATACCGCTCGGGGTGACGTCATCCAGTCGCGCGGCACAGCGGCCTGCGCCAATCGTAGTCGCCCGCGCGCAAGGGTCTCGACTGTACGACATAGATGGCAACGAGTACATCGACTATCTCGCCGGATGGGGTCCGATGTTACTGGGTCACCAAGCCAAGCCAGTGGTTGACGCGGTGCGCGCGCAGCTGGAACGGGGTGAGATTTTCGGCACTCCTCACGAAGGCGAGCTTGAACTTGCTGAGCGTATTGTGCGCCTCGTACCGGCGCCGAGATGGTGACATTCCTGTCCTCCGGCAGTGAAGCCGTGCACCTCGCTCTTGCGATCGCACGTGGTGCAACCGGTCGCCGTCGCGTGCTGAAGTTCGACGGACAGTTCAATGGATGGATTTCCCCTTTGCGAACCAACATGCCGGGTATGCCGGCAGTGGAACGTCAATCACCGTACGCAGCTCGGCCAGATCGTGTCCCAGGGAGTGGTGTAGCTGACGGCTTGGTCGCCGTGCTCTCCGGCATGGGGCCGGGCTGATCAGCGTGCCACGGCTGGCAGGCTGATCAGAGGATCATCGCTCATTTGGCTGATGGTTTCCAGCGTCATGTATCTGGCGCGCTGCACGGCCCATTCGTCGTTCTGTTCGAGCAGGATCGCGCCAACCAGGCGGA